>CAYOZV010000075.1:310-21838 GCA_964408465.1 uncultured Pirellulaceae bacterium | reverse complement strand
CATCGAGTAATTTCGTTTGTAAAGTAAAGACGAAGGTGATGGGACTCCGTTGGTAACCGGCACGAAGAGAAGTACGCAGTACTCGGTACTCGGTACTCGGTACTCGGTACTCGGTACTCGGCAACGAAAAACCTCCGCTACTCACATAACAAAAAAAGGTGCTGAGGAATCCCAGCACCTTTTCTAATTCTTGAAGCGACCGTCGAAACTACCAGCCGCCGCAACTGCGTCCACCACCGCGGTAGTATCCGCCACCATACACAGGTCGGGCATATGACCGACCATAAGAATACGTCGGACGGAAGCTGCTGTAACCGACCGAAATTCCAGGTCCACCGAAACCGCGATTGAATCCACCATAAGGATTTCCAAAGCCGCCGATGCCACCGAAACCACGGTTGAAACCGCCGAAACCGTTGTTGAATCCACCAAAGCCACCAGAGCCGAATCCGATGCTAAACCCAGAACCTCCGCGGTGAAACTGGGCCTGAGATTCTGAAGATGTAAAAACGACCATTGCTGCAACAACGGTCAAAACTGCGATAAAGCGTTTCATAATAAATTCCTTAGGGAGGAGGAAGGTAATTCGGATGTCCGATTGACGAACCGCAATTAACTTGATCGCCAAACATATCAGCAAATCGAATGCCAGAAAGGTAAATCGCCCGTGAAAAGATCACGGCACTACCGGCAAAAGCAATTTTTGCCTCGGGAAAGAGCGATTAACGGTCACCAACGAAATTCTTGATCCAAAAATTTGTCTCAAACGACAAAGTAACTGGGTGCTCATAAATGGAGACTTATCAACCAATTGGTCGAACAAAGATCAATTCGATCACAACTCGCCATCAAATGGATCACAACTTTATTATTCCCGTTGTCTTCAAAGTGGCAAGTTTTTCCTTGGGGTCACGATTGTAAAACTCAAAACAGACGATAGTTCGTTGGATACGCGAATCTTTAACCGCCCACAACGAAAGAAGCGATTAGCGCGACTGTTGGGTCCGAGGCGGCAAATCAGTCCGAACAAAGCGTCACGATGCAGAAGTGTTGCCAGAATCTGATCGCATTATTACGACAGCCGAATGACCACAGCCAATTTGAAAACTGATCGAAAATCCTCACGACGCGATCAGCCGGTACGAACGGATGAGAATCGTCGAGATCTGCCAGCAACCGCTACGAACCGTCATACTTGCGAAAGATGATGGAGGCGTTGTGACCACCGAACCCAAAACTATTACTCATCGCGTAATCGATATTCCGCTCTTTGGGCGTGTTGGCGGTGTAATCCAAATCGCATTCGGGGTCTGGGTTATCAAGATTGATCGTCGGCGGGACGGTGCTGGAGAGCATTGCCTTGACCGCCAAGATCGCTTCGATGCCTCCGCTGGCGCCCAACGAATGGCCCAGCTGACTTTTGGTGCTGGAAATGCTGACCTTGTGCGCGTGGTCTGCAAAAACCTTTTTGATCGCACGTGTTTCAGCTTTGTCCCCCAGCGGGGTGCTGGTGCCATGAGCGTTAATGTAATCAATCTGATCCGCGTTCAACCCAGCGTCATCCAACGCAGCCTGCATCGCTTGAGCGGCGCCCACACCGTGTTCGTCGGGTGAGGTAATGTGCCCGGCATCGCATGACGTGCCAAACCCAACCACTTCGGCCAGAATCTCAGCCCCACGTGCCTTGGCGCGATCGAGTTCTTCGAAGATCAAAATCCCGGCGCCTTCGGAGAAAACAAAACCGTCTCGGTCGGCGTCAAAGGGACGACTGGCGGCTTGCGGATCATCGTTCCGCATCGAAAGGGCTCGCATATTCGCAAACGCGCTAACAGCCATCCGCGTCATCGCGGCTTCACTGCCGCCGGTGACGACCATGTCGCAGGTGCCGTTTTGAATATGCATCAGCGAATTGCCCATCGCATTGGCGGCGCTGGCACAAGCGGTCGCGACGCTGTAGTTGACTCCCCGCAAACCATATTTGATTGCGATATTTCCGCCACCGGCGTTGAGCATCAACTTAGGTATCGTCATCGGCGAAACACGATCAGGGCCTTTAAGAACCAAGCGTTCCATCTGCTCAAAGATGGTCGTCATGCCTCCAATACCCGACCCCAAAACGGCCCCAAAGCGGGTTAGGTCGGCTTCTTTTTCAAACTCCAGCCCCGACATCTTCACCGCGTCGTCGGCACCGACAATCATGAACTGAGAATAGCGGTCCAGCTTTTTTTCTTCTTTGGAGCCCACCAGATCTCGGCAGCTCCAATCATAGATATCGCCGCCAATTTTGACTTTGATGTCAGACACATCACATAGTTTGATGTCATGGCAGCCACTCTCTCCCGCGAGGATCCGGTTGAACAGATCATCGACTCCACAACTAAGAGAAGTCAGAATTCCCCATCCGGTAATTGCTACCCGTCGCTTCATGATCACTCTCGAACCTATCTTTGATCAGCCACGCCTGGCCGATGCCTTTAATGGCATCGAAAAAGCTGCGGCTCACCCGTGTTTGAAAAAAAGGCTACGCACTCAAAAGAAATTGACCACCATCACTCAATCGCAATGGCGGTCAAATTATTCAACAAACGTACTCATCAGTCGCTCCGCACCAATCGTGCCATCATGATTAAGCGTTGTCTGACGAGCTAGTAATATGATCAATTGCTTCGCCGACGGTTTGGATTTTCTCCGCCGCATCGTCCGCAATGTTGATATCAAATTCTTCTTCGAGCTCCATCACCAATTCCACTGTGTCCAGCGAATCGGCGCCGAGATCGTTGACGAAGTTTGATTCTCGTTTAATTTTATCTTTGTCCACACCCAGCTGTTCCGCCACGATATCGACAACTCTTTCTTCGACCGACGCCATGGATCGGCCTCCTTCTCAAAAAATGTTCGTTAGATGTTAAACCGTGAAATCAGTCGTAAAAAACCGATGTCCGCGACAACAAAGCAAAGCCGCCAAAAGACAGCCTGAATAAGCCGACAAGGATAGGGCATTGGTGCAAATTGGGTCAATAGTCAAACCCAATAACCAGCATTTTTCAGGCAGATATCCGGGTGGCTGAGCGTTTTCGGCTAACCACAGGCGAATTTGAGATCGCTGAACCGCTTTTTATGCAGTAGTGTGGGCATTGTCCACACTACGCACTCCCATTTGATGCCCTCAGACCTTACCTAAGCCGTCATCCCGCCGTCGACGGTCAGCACTTGGCCTGTGACATAAGACGCCGCCGGGCTGGCCAAGAAAAGCACGCACGCTGAAACGTCGTCAGGATGCCCGACGCGGTTGGCGGGAATTCGTTTTTTGACTTCGCCTAAAATCGCGTCGCCCAATTTCGCCGTCATTTCGCTTTCGATGAAACCAGGCGCGACCGCGTTGACGGTCACCTTGCGCTTTCCCAGCTCTTTGGCCAGCGAGCGTGTCATGCCGATCACGCCCGCTTTGGATGCGCTGTAGTTGGTCTGCCCCGCGTTGCCGGCGATCCCTGAGACGCTGGAGATATTGATGATCCGGCCGTAACGGCTGCGCATCATTTTTTGCGATGCGGCGCGGGTGAACAGGAACGTGCCACGCAAATTAATATTGATCACGTCGTCCCATTGCTCATCTGTCATCACCGGCATCAGCGTGTCGCGCGTGATCCCCGCATTGTTAACCACGATGTCCAACCCACCCCAATCTTCGTGAACTTTATCGACGATCTCTTCGGCCGTTTTCGAATCGCTGACATCGCCGGGGAACACATCGCCATCTCCGCCGGCCTCCTTGATCAAACGTACCGTTTCAGCCAATTTTTCGGCATTACGAGCCACGCATGCGACTCGCGCTCCGGCGGCGGCCAAGGCGATGGCGATCGAACGCCCCAATCCCTGCGAGGCTCCGGTGACGATTGCTTTTTGACCTGAGAGGTCGACTTTTAAAGATTCCAAGCTCATAAATTTTTCCGTTGTATTTTTTTAGTTCTAAGATTTTCAGGGGCGGCAGTAGCACGGATTTTCAATCCGTTGGTGCGCAAACGGATTGCAAATCCGTGCTACGCTGTTTCTATCCCAACACAGGTTCGCATGGGATTTTTCGTTTAATTCGTTTAAGCAAACTGGTCAGCACGCGGCCATTTCCAACCTCGTAAAACTGATCAAACCCTTCCTCCAACATACGATCCATCGTCTGATTCCACCGCACTGGGGCGCAGACCTGTTTCACCAACAGGTCGTTGAAAGAATTGGCTTCGGTGTGCGGCGACGCATCCACATTAGAGTAAACCGGCAATCGTGTATCGCTGATCGAAACACCGTTGAGCGCTTCAGACAATTCACCGACCGCGGGTTCCATGATCGGCGTGTGAAAGGCTCCGGCAACCGCCAAGGGAATCGTCTTCATCGCCCCCGCGGCCAGCGCTAATTCATTGACGCGGTCACAGGACGCTTGGTCTCCGGAGACAACGATGTTGCCCGGACAAAGAAAATTCGCCAACTGCAAACACTCGCCGTCGACACGCGCTTCATCGCATACCTGCTGAACTTTTTCGGCATCCAATCCCAACACGCTGACCATCGAACTGGAAACTTGATCGGCAGCCGCCTGCATGGCTTGCCCGCGTTTTTGCACCAGTGCCAATCCGTCTTCAAAGGTTAACCCACCGGCAAACGCGATCGCCGTGTACTCGCCCAAACTAAGTCCCGCCGCTGCCTGGCAGCTTTGAACCGCTTCGGGTTTTTCCAGCTTCAACTTTTCCAAAGCCGCCATGCTGGAAACGTATAACGCCGGTTGAGCAACCGCCGTCGAATTCAATTTTTCCGCAGGACCGTTGAAGCAAACATCAGCCAGGTCGTAGCCCAAAATTTCACCGGCCTGATCGAACATCTGTTTCGCCGCCGGCAATTGCTGACAAAGCTCCTTCGCCATGCCGATGGTTTGAGCGCCTTGGCCCGGAAATAAAAACGCAATCTTGCTCACAGGATTATCCCTCTAGTATTGGTGCGGTCACAGAGTCGTGGCGGCAGAGTGTTGGTAAGGCAAATATCGTACTACAAATCGGTCGCCACTAAAATCGTCTGAATTACGGGCTGTCAAACAAATCCGATTGAAACGCAGATTTCGGCGGGATCAGATTGAGGTGCTGAAATGCCTTGGGCGTCGCCACGCGGCCACGCGGCGTCCGCAGGATCAGCTCGCTCCGCAGCAGAAACGGCTCGATCTCATCACTCAACGTATCCACCACCGAATTCATGGTCGCCGCGATGGTGTTGATTCCTGTTGGGCCCCCCATGCAAACGCGCACCAGCGTGTCGAGGTACTTACGATCCACACGGTCCAGCCCGAGACTGTCGATTTCGGCCATCGCCAGCGCCGCCTGAGCCACCTCGCGAGTGATCTTTCCATCGGCGCGGCTTTGAGCGTAATCCCGCACCCAACGGAGTCGATTATTGGCCACTCGCGGCGTGCTGCGCGAGCGCGATGCAATCTCAATCGCGGCCTCATCATCAATCGTTATTTTCAACTTGTCCGCATTGCGATGGACCAACTGCCCCAGTTCCTCCAGCGTGTAGAAATCCAAACGCTCCCGCAGTTGAAAACGATCCCGCAAAGGCTGCGTTAACATGCCGGCGCGTGTCGTCGCGCCGATCAGCGTGAACGGCCGGAGCTTAAAATTGTGCGTCCGCGCGTTGATGCCGTCGCCCAACACAAGATCGATGCGAAAGTCTTCCATCGCGGTGTACATGTACTCTTCGACCGCTTTGGGCACGCGATGAATTTCGTCGATGAATAAAACTTGTTTGGGTCGCAGGTTGGTCAAACTGGGGACCAAGTCTTTGGGCGCTTTCAAACTGGGCCCCGACAACAGGTCCACCGGCACGTCCAACTCATTTGGGATGCAATGTGCAAACGTTGTCTTGCCCAGCCCTGGAGGCCCATCAAACAAGATATGCCCTAAGACTTCATCGCGCTGTTTCGCGGCGTCGATGGCGACGCGCAGCCGCGCGATCACGTCTTTCTGACCGATCATCTCTTCCATCCGCATCGGACGTAAGTGCGGATCATCCTCCTCAGGAGCAGGCGTGTTTGAGAGAATTGTTTCGCGCGTCATAGGTTCCCGCCGGTAGGGATTGATCCAAGGAAATCCAAAGTCTGGCGGTTGCGTATATTGCCCGTGGGGCGTTGCCACGTCTTACGAACACCTGGCAGAGGAGGGCATTTAGCGCGCTCCGTCGTCTGCCGGCTGTTCGTCAAACTGTCAATCAATACGTCGTTCAAGGGTGAAAAAAACCGCCGCCCCAGTTATACCAGACAACGAAAAAGCTGGGGAGACTACTCAGAGGCGCCCACAACCTGTGCTCCGGCGGTCTGCAGCCAGCCATGGCGATCCAACCACTCACCGCAGCGATCGGGCCATTTTGTAACCGGCACCCCATCAACAGGCCGCAACCCATACCCGTGCCCCCCAGCATCGTAGACATGCAATTCGGCGGAAACCTCGGCGGCCTTCATCGCCTTGAGCAGCACCAGGGGCGTATCCAGTGGAACATGATCGTCAATGGCGTGGACCATGAACGTAGGCGGGGTCGCTTGGTCAATGGTCAGCCCCGGCGCGAGCTTCTGATGGGTGTCGTCGGTCAATCCTCCACCGTAAACCAAAATCATGAAATTTGGCAAACATGAATTCTGATCAATCGCATCAGTCGCTTCGTATTGCCGCTGCCGCATCAATCCAGCCCGCCCCGCGGCGATTGCCCCCGCCGAGAACCCCAACGCACCAATTTTTTTCGAGTCAATTCCCAATTCATCCGAAAGGTCGCGCATCAGACTGATCGCGCGTTGAGTATCCTGCACCGGCGCTTCCCAAACCGTCTCAAGATTTCTGGTCGGAACGCGGTACTTCAATACGCCGACGGTGACGCCGATCGAATTCAACCATTGGGCAACTTCGGTGCCCTCTAAATCCCAAGCCAGAATTGAAAACCCACCCCCGGGACAAACGACGACCGCCGCATCCCCGCGGGTTCCCGCGTCGCGGGCAAAGACATGAAGTTCTGGACTCGAGACGTCGGTCAGCTTAATAATGCGCCGACCGGCGACGCCTTTGTCCGTCGGCTTGTTCACATCCCGTTCGACGCCAGTGGTGTGAATCGGCCCCGGTGGATTCCGCGCGCCCCAGAGAGTTAACACCGACGAATTTAGATCGCGCTTCTGCGACTGCGTCCGAGCATCCACTGGTAAAAAGAAACAGGCCACCAGCACCAATAGAATCGCGCACAACAATGCGATCGAAATTCCGCTGGTTGAATGGAAGCTTTTCATGGCGTGAGTCGAAAGGGTAGGGCGGTCTGCAGCACAAACAGTTACCGGCCGAGTCTAACTCAAACCCTCGACCAAATGCGAACTCTTACCCGCTTTTGTTCAACAGTTCACAGTTGGCACTTTCAAACCCAAGAGTTTAAGGCAACTCCTTCAGCATAATGTCCTTAAACCAGACTTTACTGCCTGGATCGTGCGCCTGCAGTGCAAACGTGCCGCTGCCGATCAACCGGCCAGAGAGCGCTTTTTCACGCTCCACGTCATCGGGTTCGGTGTAGTCCGAGATCGTTTTCCCATTGATCTTCACGACCACATGCTTGCCGTCGACGATAATGTCGTAGTCAAACCACACATCGTCTTCGACCGGCGCTTCGAAGTTGTCTTGGACGGCGTAGAGTCCGCCCGTCTTTTTTGGATCCTTCTGGGTGTTATTGACTTGGCATTCATAGCCTTTGGACGGCCAGCCTTTGTCTTGGAATTCAGTGTGGAAGTAAATTCCTGAATTTGCCCCTTTGGCTGTTTTGACTTTGGCCTTCAGGTGAAAATTCTTGAACGATGCTTTTCCGTCGTCGCCAACGTAAAAGGCATGAGCTCGCTGGCCGTGGGTGATGATCGCCCCGTCTTGGACAACAACCGATTCAGGGTTCTCGCTGACTTTCCAGCCACTGAGATCCGTGCCATTGAACAGCGGTTTGAAATCAGCGTCTTGAGCGCACAAGCCGCTGCCTAAAAACAGAACGGCCACTGCTGCTGTCGCCATGGATTGAAGTGTACGTTTAAAAACTGCAGGAATCATCATCGTGCCTTTGCAAAAGGAAGTAAAAACAATGTCGCCTTGACTCTCTAGGAAGTTAGCGATCTTCCCAGCATGGCACGGCGACCTTCATTTTAACAGAATTCAACACCGCGCGAGCGATTTTAATTCTTCGACAATCGACTTTGGATGCAACGCAAAACTGTATTCGCGCGAATGTAAAATTTGACTGTTCCGCAACTGCGATTTCAATTGCTCTATTTCCAATTCCACCGCAGCGGTCTGAGCGTGAAGCGTTTGAGCAAGTTGCCCGTTTATCGCTTCGATCTTGTCATGAGCAATTTTCCGCGACTTTCCACTTTTCAATTCTTTGATCGCCGCCCGTTTTTTGCGCTTTAGCGTATCCATCGCCGCCGAAGAGGCAACGTGCCGTTGAGGGTGGAATTGATATTCGCGCAATCGTGAACGCCGCTGCGTGATATCGCGTTTGGTGACTCGCGGTTGAGCAAACGGCAAACTAAACGTGGCGGTGGATGTCAAATATCCCGGTGGGCTCACACCGAAAAATTCACTGATGATTTGGTCGGTCAACTGATCATATTTCGCGCCGCCAATCCCATGAATAAAAAGATCGCTGACCAGCAACCGGCCGAACATCGTCGTCGTGAGGGCTCGCGGAGCAATGCAAACGCGTCGGCGTTTTACATGGTCGGCCCACCATTGGAAAAAGTTCTCAATAGCAACCGATTGCCCGAACTGATTCAAATCAGAGAGATGAAAGTGCCCGTCCTTCACTTTCACAAACAATGCGCGGCGGACAGGATCACGATCGGTCCAAATCCAAAACGGCGATTCCCACCATTGACCATCGCGCGTCAATTCGGGCACAGGATGCGCCTTACTTCGAATGCCGTGCGCTTTTCGATAGCGCGTGAGCACCCGATTGTAGATGCCGTGAAAGTTTTCGATGTCGGTGAAGATACCGCCTGCAAACGAACCAAAGGCGATCGTCCCCGCGACGTGGCTGACGGGCACCTCCAACGTACGCAGCCCCAACGCCCACTCCCAACGATGCCGACCGGCGGCCAACACGTGTCCCAATGATAGGTCGCCAAGTATTTCGCGCGCGGCCATCACCTCCGGCCACAGTGATCGAATAACCGGATCCCCAACCGTCGGTGCGATCGCCTGTGCCGCGTTTTGCCCAAACGCTTCAAACAGCGTTCGGTCTAGGATGCCACGATGCTCGTGCGGCGCCGGTGCTGCTGGTTTGTCCATCTGTAGCAAGCCAATCGCTGCCAGCCCTTGGTTGTCTTGCTGGGGACAGCCAACGGTCGGCGTGGCCAGCAGGTCGTTATCGACCACCAAATTAATTGCCGTGGCGTCAAACCGTTTCGACAACGCATCCAAACGAAAATTCTTGTACCAAACGCCCGGATGAAACAGCGTCGGTTGGTGACCGGCCATCACGATTCGGTCAGCCGAAATTCCCGCCGACCCATCGTCGACTTCAGGCAGATACCGCCGCGTGTACTCGGCCGCAGCGTCGAGAACATTCTCTCGGGCGACCGCGGAAAAAGTGGCCAGAGATTGGGGGTAGCTCGTCCGCAACCGGACGTTGGCTGAAAACAGTTCGTCCACAGCAGCCGCCGCAGGCACATCCAGTGCCGACGCGTGCTGTTGCGGCGCACGCAACCGTACATGTGCCAAGTGGTCTTGTTCAGGTTTCTCTTCTGCTGCCATTGCAGGTCTAACTAATCCCAGCGGCACGGCGCAAGCCGCCCGGTCCAAATCCCAACGGCACGGCGCAAGCCGTCCGCTCCAAATCTTAGCGGTACGGCGCAAGCCGTCCGGTTTCGCCCCGAGTTTCACCAAAGCGAAAACCCAAAAATTCGCTCCCAACCCCAACGATCAGCAACGTACCTACCCAACGCGTGCACCGCGAATCTTTTCACAGTCACTTGGCAACGCCTGCATCGCCCGATTAATCACTTCATAATAGTGACTCAGCCGAGTATTACCATCGTCCAATTGTCCGCCGAAGGTCCGAGTTTCATCTAAATAAATCAGCGGCACCGCAATCTCTTTCACCGTCAGTTTATGACAGGCAGCCTGCACCCACAGCTCCAACGGCATCGCGTAGCCCGTTTCAGTGATGTTCAATTTCTTGAGTGCCTTGGTTGCATAAGCCTTGAATCCGCAAAAAGTATCGGTCAGTTCGAAATCCAATTTATCATTGAGCGACTTGGTGACTTCGTGGTTGATCTTACGACGTTCCTCCGGCGGCGGTGTGTCGGCGTCGAAGGATTTTAGATAGCGACTGCCGGAAATGATATCGGCACCAGTCTCATGACAGGCCGTCACAAACTGGCGGATGCGCTGAGGTTCGTGCTGGCCATCGCAATCGATCGTGACAAGGTAGTCGTAACCGTTCTCGATTGCATACGCAAACGCCGTCGTCAGCGCCGCGCCGTAGCCCCGATTCTGAGGATGCGTAACAACGATGATGTCATCACGCGCCGCCAGCCGCTTGGCCGTCCCATCGCTGGACCCGTCGTCGACCACCAAGACGTCGTGCGAGTACCAGGTGACTTCGTTCAGCACCGCGTCGACCGTGTTGACTTCGTTGAACACCGGCAGCGCGGTGAGGAACTTTTTGTCGTTGATCATAAATCGTTTCCTTGATTAAGTTCCCGCACGAAGCAGACGGGGACCGCGTGATGATAGGTGGCTGGATAAGTCGGACATTGATTAGACGAAACCTCGTTCACAATCTTACACAAGAGCGCCGGCCTCCACCTACAGCAATCGCCGCGACAACCTTTTCAAAATCGCTCGGCGGAGAGTTTAGTTTCCATTTGCCGGACAAAACAGTGGATCTTCTAGCGCCTCCACCGCTGGCAAGCTCACAATTACCAACCAAATCGCCCGCCCGACACTTTAGCGACATCAGTGCACCACTGTCATCTGAAATTAATGATCAACCGTTAATCAATCAAGAGTTTCAAACACCGTAGTGGATCTTGTTAAAGATCCTGCCGGGCATTCATCAGCAAACTCAATTAGATCCGTAGTTTGTTCCGTAATCAGATCCTCAATTAGTTCCTCAGCGGTACGACCAGCGGCCGGGATCTTTAACAAGATCCACTACGCGTGAGTGATTGGATCGCATTCATCGACGCTGGGCCAGACGTTTAGTTCAGAAAATTCTTCTTTCAGTTTCTCCGCCAATGCTTCGACCGCGAACCGTTCGCTGGTGTAGTGCCCCAGCAGCACCAACGCCACCCCTTTTGCTTTGGCGTCCAAACAGGTGTGGAAGGTAGCTTCTCCGGTGATCATCACATCGCACCCAACACGCACCGCTTTGTCCAGAAACGATCCGCCACTACCGCAGGCGATCGCCACTTTTGAAACTTGGTCTCGACCGCCGGCGACGCATTGCAATTGTTTCAAATTGAACTCCGCTTTCACGGCGCCAACGAAATCCTCCAAAGTCAACGCTGCCGCCAGCCGCCCATAGCGACCGGCTCCCAACCCCGCCGCATCATCAACGATGGGCACAAGCGGTTTTGCATTTTTGACGCCGACTTTGTGCGCGATCATTTGGTTGATACCTGCCGCCGCTGAATCAAACGCCGTGTGCGGACTGTAAACCGACACGCCGGCATTGGCCAGTTTCCACAACAGCGCCGATGGCACGTTATCGGTCGTCAACCTTTTCACCGGCCGGAAAGGCAGCGGGTGATGGGACACGATCAAGTCCACGTTCTTGGCCACCGCTTCATCGGCGGTTTCGGAGGTGATCGTTAAACAGGTCATCACATTTTTGAGTTCCCTCTGCCGGTCACCGGCGATCAGCCCGACGTTGTCCCAGTCTTCGGCCAGCCGCAAGGGCGCGAAGGTTTCAAGAAATTGGCAGACGTTTTGAATGATCATGATCTAGGTTCAGGAATCGGGGCGATGGCGAAAAACGAGATGACAATTTAAGTTAGACTGCGACAAAATCCAATCCATCGGGCATCAACGTTATGTTAAAGCTGAAAAAAGCCGTCAATCTCGAATCACTTCGCCAACCGCTAAAGTCCGCGATCGCAACCGCCGCCGCGATCGGTGCCGACGCCATCGAAATCAACGGGCGGACTCAACTGCGCCCGGCCGAGATGTCTCGGACCGCCATTCGACATTTCCAAAAGACTTTGGCGGATTTCAATCTGAAAGTCGCATCGGTCCACTTTCCCACTCGCCGCGGTTACGCCGTGAGCGAATCGCTTGAACAGCGCATCGACGCCACCAAAGCGGCGATGACCATGGCGTACGAATTGGGCTGTAACGTCGTCGTGAACCAGATTGGACGTGTTCCAGAGATTGATACCGACGATTGGAATACGATGACCCAGGCGCTCAGCGACATCGGCAACCACGGTCATCGCTGCGGCGCGAAACTGGCGGCTCAAACGGGCATCGACGATGGCGAAAAACTCAAAGGCCTCATCGACAATCTTCCCATCGGCAGTCTCTCGGTCGACTTCGATCCGGCGGGGCTCATGTTCCACAACCACATCGTCGGCGACGCGATTAAGATCCTCGCCGAACACGTCGCTCACGTCCGCACGCGCGACGCCGTCGAAGATCTTTCGCAAGGCAAACGCATCGAAGTTCAACTGGGCCGCGGCAGCGTCGATTGGGCTCAGATGTTAGGCCTGCTGGAAGAGAAAAACTACGCCGGCTATCTAACCGTCCAACGCGACGCCGAATCAGAATCGGTCAAACAATGCGCCGAGAGTCTTGAGTATCTAACGCAGTTGTTTTCGTGAGGGAGTAGGCCGGACCGAGCCGACCGAATGGGTAATGGCACGCTCAACACGCGCAAAGCCAACCCATCAAAAGACTCTGCCAATATCTAACGACAGGTCGGCGCTGTTCCGGCAGCGGGGAATTAGAACGTTAACTCCAGATCCAACGTCCTCCACTTCGGCCATGCCGTAACTGCGCCCTTGGGGGCTTGGTACGGCCTACGTCTTGGGGGTATTTGTGCGTCGGACGCTATCTGCACTTTTTCGGCTGCTATACTACTTGAGCGAGAAAAAAATTCCACAAGGAACAGCCCTATGAATCTGAAACAAATTATTAGCTACGCCGCATCTTGTTTGCTGGGAATAACTCTGTTTGCTTCCCCCGTCACCGCCCAAGTTTTTGACTCTGGGCCGTCTGATTCGGCGTTGTTTGACAACGTCATCAACGTTCCAACAGATCCGAATATTGATTCTAGCTTCGACATGCCAGCTAGTATCGGAGACGATGGCTTAACTACTCAGCTGAACGTTTCTACCGGCGGGTCTGTGGGCAATTATGCCAACGTTCTTTCAGGGGGCGAGGTAAATATCAACGGTGGCACCGTAGGCGATGTGTTTGATGCTCGCACCGGTAGCGAGGTGAATCTGGACGGCGGTGCTATTGGCTTTGGCTTCACTGCCTACTCCGGAAGCCGCGTTACTATCAGTGGAGGAACAGTAGGCAGAGGCTTCCGTGAATTTGGAAGCAACGTCGAGTTGATTGGTGGGGAGTTCCAGCTAAACGGGGCTCCGTTTTCCGGTGATTCGATCTCGGTCAATAATTTTGGCGATACTTTCACCGGCACACTCGCCGACGGGTCAGCATTCATATTCGCGTGGAGCGTGACTGACAGACTCTCCGGCGTCCAACTAACTACGGCTGCGCTGCCAACGTTGGACCTGTCACCGGTGGTTGTATCAACCTCCAACCCAAGTCTTCCTTCAGGGCTGCGGTCGGGCCAGTCTTTGACACTTCTTGATGGCGGCGAATTAGGTGAACGTTTCGAAGTTGTCAGTGCAACACTCAACATTGAAGGCGGCAATCTTGGTGTCGGCGCTGGTGCAATCGACAGCACGGTGAACATCAGCGGTGGAGCCGTTGGTGACCGCTTTTCTGCCTACTCTGGCAGCGTTGTATCTATCAACGGTGGCAACTTGGGCGATTATGCTTCCGCCAACCCCGGCAGCGAGATCAATATTACCAGCGGCGGATCCGTTGGTCACGGATTCTATGCATTGCACGATAGCGAGGTAAACATAAGCGGCGGTTCTGTAGGTGACCAATTCAATGCCTTTGGCGGCAGTACAGTCAACATCAGCGGTGGCTCGGTAGGCGATTTCTTCGAAGCTAAATCTGACAGCGTGGTAAATATCAACGGCGGCATCATTGGCGATGGCTTCAGCGTTCTTGAAATCAGCACAGTAAATATCAACGGTGGATCAGTCGGCGATGACTTCCAAGTCCGTCCGGGCACGGTAAATATCACCGGCGGCACCGTAGGCGAAGCCTTCAAAGCCCATCACAACGGTCGGGTCAACCTGTTCGGCAGCGACTTCGTTCTTCATGGTCTTAATCGTGTGTTTCCGCTTGATTTCCTGAGCTATAACAGCGCTTTCACAATTTCCGCCCGCGACGCGACACTTTCAGGTGTGTTAGCCGATGGATCAGCGTTCAGCTTTGACCTCAATTCGATTGAAAATCCCGGCGAAGACTTTTTTGATCCTGGCGCGACGCTAACGGTGACGCTCTTTTCGAACGCTTTACTGGGTGATTGTAATCAAGACGGTGAAGTGACGTCTTTGGACATAGCCCCTTTCGTTGCGGTACTGGCGTCGCGCGCTTATCTCGAACAAGCCGATTGCAACCGAGACGATGACGTGAACTTCTTGGATATCGCTCCGTTCATAAACACTCTAACTTTTACGCCGCGGCGATGAGTTCTGGTGGTGTTGCAGCAACGCCCGCATTTACCTATCCAAGATGAGCTAAGTTAGAGGCTCAGGCCAGTACCGTTTTGTTGGGCTGGCCGGGGATTTCTTGGACGTATCGCGGGACGGCGAAACCGGGCAATGCGGCGCGCATCGTGGCGATGATCTCTAACCCGCGCGAGACGGGAACTTCGAAATGCGATGTGCCGATGACTTGATCCAGTTGGTGCAGATAGTACGGCAGCGCGCCGATTGCCAATAGACGTTTACTTAAATCAATTTGAGTTGATGCATCATCATTGACGCCCGCTAACAACACCGACTGGTTCAGCAACGTCGCGCCGGTCGATTTCAATCGGCCCATCGCTGCGGCAACTTCATCGTCCAGCTCATTGGTGTGATTGGCGTGAATCACCACCACCACCTCAAGCCGAGTCGCCTTCAACATCGTCGTTAGATCAGCGGTGATGCGATCGGGGATCATGATCGGCAGACGCGTGTGGATGCGCAACCTGAGCACATGCGGTATCGCCTCCAAGCGATTGATCAGCGCCTTCAACCGCTCATCCACCACCGTCAGCGGATCGCCGCCGCTGAAAATAACTTCCTCGATTGAACTATCTGCCGCGATCGCGGCCACCGCTTCGTCCCAGCCAGCCCCCAACACGGAATTGGATGCGTAGGGGAACTCGCGCCGGAAACAGTAACGGCAATGGATCGCGCATGCTCCGGTGACGATAAAAAGCGCCCGTCCAGCGTACTTCTTTAACACACCCGGCCCCAAAACGGCATCGGATTCCGCCAGTGGGTCGGTGGTAAAATGGGGCGGTGATGTGTCTTCTAAATCTGTCGGTAACAGCTGTAAAAGCAACGGATCTTGGGGATTTCCTCGTTCCATCCGATTCACAAACGGCAGTGGAGCAAACACGGCAAATGTAGATTCGGCAGATTCGCCGGTCAAATCCTTCGGCAATTCCAACGTTTTTCGCAGCACCGCCAGATCGCGGATCGCCCCCTTCATGTGCTGCTGCCAAGTTGATGGACTGCTGTCGGTTTCAGCGCCGACAGATTCGTTCGAATGGGTTAAACTTTCCATCCATGCAGAATAGCCGGTTTTTGCTCTGGTTCCAGTGCCAGTTGCAAACAGGACCTGCTCATAACTTCAACCCAGCAGATTTTCAGGACAATCAAGTGGCATATAAAGTGAACGACTTTCGTAAAGGTCTTAAAGTTCAAATCAACGGCGAACCCTACATCATGACGTCGGTCGAGTTCAAAAAGCCCGGCAAAGGCAACGCCATGCACATCTGCAAACTTAAGAACCTCCTCCGCGGCACGACGCTGGACCGCACCTACAAAGGCCACGACACACTCGAAGAAGCCGACATCGTCGATATCAACGTTCAGTACCTCTATCGCCAAGGCGACGCGTTCGTTTTCATGAACAGCACGACGTTTGAACAAACTGAAATGTCAGCCGAAAAAGTTGGGGACAACTGGAAGTACCTCAAGGACAACGCGCCGTGCAGCGTCACATTCTTTGACGGGAACCCGATCCTCGTCTCGCCCCCCAACCACGTTGATCTAGTGGTTGAGTATTGTGAACCAGCGGCCAAAGGCGACACCGCCACTAATGTGAAGAAGCCGGTCAAAGTTGAAACCGGTGGCGAATTCATGACGCCCATTTTCATCAACACCGGCGACATCATCCGCATCGACACCCGCACCGGCGAGTACATGGAACGGGTGAAGAGTTAAACGCAACGCCCGTTACCCCGACGTAGGGTGGTCTCTTAGGCCACCCGAAACTTAATTGACGGGGTCGCTCTTAGGCCACCCGAAACTTAATTGCTGGGGTCGCTCTTAGGCTACTCGAAACTAAATTGTTTGGACGGGCTGAGAGCCCACCCTACGGTCGCTGGCGCGATCCTCTAAGGCAGCGACGCCACCATGAAAACACTCTCCAACGTGAAACGCCGTCTGCGACGGACCCTCGGTTATCGCCACGTTTTGCGTTCGGATTTTCGGTCGCAAGAAACGGCGCTGATTGTCCATGGCTTACACAAGTCCGCGTCGATGTTTTTGTACAAGTTCTTCGATCACGTTTGCCGTGAAATCGAAGTTCCACTGCACTCGATCAATCACGCTCAACCTAACCACGAAGCGATCAACGAAGCCACGACAGCCAGTTTTGTTTACTGCCCCGAACGTAGTTTCGACACCCACCGTTTTCAATTTCCGCACCTCAAGCAAATTCACTTGTTTCAGCTCCGCGACCCAAGAGACATTTTGGTTTCGGAGTATTTCTCATTGGGCTGGCGACATCGGGATGATGCGTGGAACGAGGAAGAAAAACGGCGGCGCGAGCGAATCCAACGACTGACGATTGATCAGTACGTCATGGGTGAAGCAGAATCGAGCAAACTCCCCCTACTGACGCGCTATTTACCGCTGCTGGCGGAGATGGACAAACCAACCACCCACGTTGTGAAATATGAAACGATGGTAGGGGATTTTCCGGAATGGCTTAGGACCGTGCTTCCGCTGATGGGGTTGGTCAGGGAAGACGATATTGATCATTTAGCCAGACATTATCGCCACGAGTTTCAACCCGACGCCAGCGATAACGGACACAAACGCAATGTGTCCGCCGGTGATCACAGAAACAAGCTCGAGCCAAAAACCATCGCCGTTCTCAACGAGCGTTTTGATCCGATACTCTCAGCACTGGGCTACCGTTGTTGATAACTGCGGCAGGCAACTTGACGCAGGCCGCAGTTAGTGCTTCCACCATGAACGAATTCGAAACCACAGTCACCAAACGCCCGAACCCCCTGGGTGATTCCGCGTCGTCGGGACGTCGAAAACCGGCGGTCGATTGGCAACGCATCAATGGAGAACCTTTACCACCCCGGCGAGGTTTTCTGGGTTGGTTATGGGCCGCGTTTGGTTGGGCATTTAAGTGGACGGCTATTTTGATTTTAGTCCCTTTGTTTTGTTATCTTGCCATCGGAGGCGTTGGGGCTTGGCTGCCGGAGAACGTTGACTTCAAACCGGCCCCTGGCGGCGTCGAGATTTTCATCTACTCGGGCAATGCTCATTCCGAATTCATCCTCCCCCTGAAGACGACAGAAAAAGATTGGACGCAGCATTTCACGGTGACGCCAACCGGTGGCATGTCGCACATTGCCATCGGCTGGGGCGACCGGGCGTTGTACACGCAAACACAAAGCTGGTCAGACTTGAAAATCAGGACGGCTGTGTCGGCAATGTTGATGCCCACCGAATCCGTTTTACATGGCGAATTCGTGCATGAGCCCTACAGCAGTTCGAGATCCGTTAAGACGCGCATCTCATCGGCACAATACCAGCGGCTTTGTGAGTTTGTTGTCGGCAGTTTGGCCGAGGATCAGCCGATCGAGGGAGTTTCGTTTGGCGATTTTGACCAGTTCTTTTCTGCCAAGGGTGACTATCATCTTTTTAACACTTGTAATAATTGGATTGGAGCGGGGATGAAAGCGGCGGGGATAAAGGTGGGTCGTTTCACACCGCTGCCCAAGACGGTATTCTGGCATCTGAATAATTAGCCGACGGGCGTTAGCCCAATGATATTTACGTTGAAGAAACTGAGCCGCGAGGCGCTAGCCGCGGGTGCCACACGAACAAAGAAAACATCGGGAAAAGGTGGAACAGCGCAACCAGCGGCCAGCGCCATGACGCTGGGGCGGCGCGCCAGAGGGCGCGTGGAGCGGACACGGCGCAGGCGGCCTAGTGTCGGCGACGAAGTAACCGGAGAAACCGGACGGCTCGCGCCGTACCGCTAAAACTCGGATAGAAAGAGAGAGAGACCATGAAAGTTCAATTTTGGGGCGCTGCTCAAACCGTTACCGGATCGATGCACCTCATTCAGATCGGCGAAAAACGAATCTTGCTGGACTGCGGGCTGTACCAAGGCAAACGCAAGGTCGCTTTCGAAAAGAATCGCAACATGCCCTTCGACGGCAGTTCCATCGATGCCGTCGTACTCTCTCACGCTCATATTGATCACAGCGGCAACCTGCCATCGCTGAACGCATCAGGATTCCGCGGCCCCATTTACTCAACGTCCGCGACGCGCGATCTGGCTTCGTTCATGTTGCTGGACAGTGCCAAAATCCAGGTCAACGACGTCAAATACGTCAACAAAAA
The DNA here is from genome assembly GCA_964408465.1 of uncultured Pirellulaceae bacterium. Classification (GTDB taxonomy): domain Bacteria; phylum Planctomycetota; class Planctomycetia; order Pirellulales; family Pirellulaceae; genus Mariniblastus. The sequence goes on along the minus strand of CAYOZV010000075.1, from coordinate 2,835 downwards.
ACGTCGCAAAAACAACCAAGCTCTCTTCGAACCCTTGTACGGACCTGAGCACGCCGCCGCCGCGCTGCGTCAGTTTCGGACCATTGAATATGGTCACTTATTCTCACCTGCCGAAGGAGTCAATTGCCGGTTCCATGTCGCAGGGCACATGTTGGGCGCTTCCATCGTGGAGGTTAATCTCACCGATCCGGATTCTGGCGAAACGAAGCGGCTGGTGTTCACCGGCGACATCGGCCGATCGGACATGCCAATCCTGCGCGATCCGGCCGTTGTCGAAGACGCCGACTACGTCATCATGGAAGCGACCTATGGCGATCGCAACCATCAAGCCGGCAGCGATGTGAAGAAAACCCTGAAAGAGATCGCCGAAGAAACCTACGCCGACCAAGGCAAGCTGATCATTCCGGCTTTTTCGGTGGGACGTACGCAAGAGATCGTTTATCGCCTGAACCTGTTGGCCGAAGCGGGGCAGCTGCCGGACATGCCGGTGTACGTCGACAGTCCGTTAGCGGTCAACGCAACGGATGTGTTTCGTTCTCACGTCGAATGCTACAACGACGAAATGGTCAACGCAATTTTGACCGAAGAAGACAAAGACCCGCTTAACTTCGACAAACTGACTTACATCCGCAAGGTCGAAGAATCGAAGACACTCAACACCTCTAAAGAATCCTGCATCATCATCAGTGCCTCGGGCATGTGCGAAGGCGGCCGCGTCTTGCACCATCTGAGGAACAACATCGAAAACCCAACGACGCGGATCTTGTTCGCCGGCTATCAAGCTCCGCATACGCTGGGCCGAATTTTGATGGATGGTTCGTTAGATAAAGTGAAAATTTACGGTGAGGAATACACCGTCAAAGCCAAAGTCGCCCATCTCACCGGCAGCAGTGGCCACGCCGATCAGCAAAACCTAATCCAATGGGCGAAGGAAACATCGGCCCAAGGCAACGTAAAACAGATCGCGCTGGTTCACTGTGAACTGGACCGTGCGACCGAACTGAAGGCGAAACTCGAAAAGCTAAAGCTTGGCCCCGTCATGATCCCCGCGCCCGGTGACGAGATGCCGATGTCGTAGCCCCAACGCAACGGAGAACAGTTTGAAAATCATCTTGCCTGGTGGCACAGGCCAAATCGGTGTCATCTTATCGAGGCACTTTCTTAAATCGGGGCACGAGATTGTTATCCTTTCGCGCAGCCCAGATTCTGAAAGCTATTCTCCCGATCACCCGTTTTCTCATTCCGACGTCTCCATGCTCAGATGGGATGCCAAACAGGTCGGCGATTGGGTTTCGGCAATCGAGGGTAGTGACGTGGTTATCAATCTTGCCGGTCGATCCGTAAATTGTCGCTACACGCCAGCCAACAGAAAATTGATACTTGATTCGCGTGTCGATTCCACTGTCGCGATCGGGCAAGCCATTGCCCAGTGCAGCGCACCGCCCAAGGTCTGGCTGCAGTCCAGCACGGCGACCATTTACGCTCATCGATTCGACGCGTCCAATGATGAAACCACCGGCATCATCGGCGGTGATGAACCCAACGTTGACGACACGTGGCGATTCAGCATCGACGTTGCGAAAGCTTGGGAAGCGGCGGCCGAAAAATTTAAGACTGATTCCACTCGGCAGGTGCTGCTGAGAAGTTCGATGGTGATGAGCCCCGACCAAGACGGCGTGTTTGATGTCCTGTGCGGATTGGCAAACAAAGGCTTGGGCGGTCGTAATGGAGATGGAAAACAATTTGTCTCTTGGATTCACGAAGCCGATTTCTGTGGCTGCATAGATCATCTAATCTCCGACGAAACGTTGTCGGGGCCCGTCAATGTTGCTTCCCCCAATCCGTTGCCCAACGCCGAATTCATGGAAGCATTGCGACAGGCCATGGGCGTAAAATTTGGTCTGCCAGCTGCGCAGTGGATGTTGGAGATCGGTGCTGTGCTGATGAAGACCGAAACGGAGTTGCTTCTCAAAAGCCGCCGCGTAGTTCCCGGGCGGTTGTTGGAAGCGGGTTACCAATTTAAATTTCCAAACTGGAACGCCGCATGTCGTGACTTAGCATCAAACACATCGAGCTCAGTCACGAAGCTCTGAGCCGCAAGGCGCTAGCCGCGGGTGCCCACCTACAGAAGGAAACATTAGGAAAACGAACGGCAAACAATCCGGCGACTGGCCCCCTGCCGCTCAGGACGCTTGCCCAAGTCATTGAGCAATTGGCATCGAAGTCATCAGTAGTGTTATAGTGCATCCGCTAATCGTTCCAACCACTAACGCCCGAGCCGGCAAAGTGCTCAACGCCTGACGGCGTAAACGAATGAATCACGCGCATCGACATCAACGGTTCGACCGGAGCCGTGGAGTGCTCAACGCCTGACGGCGTAAACGAATGAATCACTTTGCCGGCGCTTACAAAGAGGTGGCTGTCGACCGTGCTCAACGCCTGACGGCGTAAACGAATGAATCACAAAGATTTTCTCTTTAGCAACGGCGTGTTCTCAAAGTGCTCAACGCCTGACGGCGTAAACG
>CAYOZV010000075.1:0-300 GCA_964408465.1 uncultured Pirellulaceae bacterium | reverse complement strand
GCATGGTAACGATCGTCGAGGACAAGTGCTCAACGCCTGACGGCGTAAACGAATGAATCACGCAGCAACGCGGCTAAGACGCTCGAAGAGGGCGGTCGTGCTCAACGCCTGACGGCGTAAACGAATGAATCACACGGGCTGCCCATCAAGTGCGCAACGGACCAATTCAAGTGCTCAACGCCTGACGGCGTAAACGAATGAATCACGAGTTAGCCCAATCATCTCTATCAGACTTGTTTACGTGCTCAACGCCTGACGGCGTAAACGAATGAATCACCATGCGTTTTGGCAGCATTATAT
>CAYOZV010000074.1:6417-21867 GCA_964408465.1 uncultured Pirellulaceae bacterium | reverse complement strand
GACAAGCCGGCAGGCGACCGCGTTTGGCCCCGCCTAAACACCGACGCCTAAGGGCAAATCGTTAAACGGATGACACGACTGTCAGCCAAACAAACCAGTTCATGCAACGGTATTGCGATCAGCCGGCGACCGCTTAAGCAACGCTTGACGATTTCCCAATGGACGCCGCTTCGAAGTCCAGCAGCTCGTCCACCAAGGCTTGAGTATCATCCTGTGCTTTTTCCAACCACAACATCCGGGCTGATTTTGGAAGGCCCGATGAATCGAAGCGGTCCGCTGGAAAACAGGCCAAGATGCCTGCCGCAATTTTACGATTCAACGCCGGATTAGCCGCAAATTGACTAATGCTATTCACTTCGGCATCAAAAGACGCCATCAAAATCTGCTGACGACGGAGAGAGGATTCGTCTTGCTGTTCTGGTTTTTCTGAAAAGAAATCGGCAACGCGATTTTTATCAAACGCAAATCTGCGGGCCACTTCGAGGTTGGGGATTTGCGATAGAAATAAATCCGTCCAGCGTTCCATCTTCCTTCGCAACTGATTGAAACGATCAAAGACGACTTCGTTACTGCCCTGCCCCGCCAACAGCAAACGAACCGCTCGGTTTCGGGCTTCGATGTGACTGACGAAGGTCGAATTGGCCAGTCCTTGGAGTTCGTCTGTTCCTTGATAGTGATCGTGGAAGTGAACCGCGGCAGCCCAAATACGCGTTAGAAATTCTGAGAGCAAGATTTCCTGGACGATCACTTCCAGGGCCGGCCAAGGATCATGATCGGCACTGGGATCGGCAATATCTTTTTCGAACATCTTGAGTGCCGTGATCCAATGTTGAAGCCGACATTTTGATGCGGTCCAATATTCATTGGACGCATCCAACGCTTGTGTTTTTTGCCCATAGGCCAAGCTTCCACTGTGGGCAGCGATCCAAGATCCGATTTCGGCGAGTTGACTGGCGTGCATCTGTTTTATCTCGTTGAAGGTTCTTTGTTTGAAAGTTCACAATCGCAGACCTAGTGCCAACAGGCCATTTTGCTCGGATTTGTTTTCCAAACCCCAAAAAACAAAGCAACTGAGAGCAAACCACTGTTTTTCATTACGCAAAACGGTGTTGATAAAACACCACATGCCGACATTTGGCATCAGGGGTGTTGATGATTTGAAACATTATCCACAATTTCATGGACTGAGTTCTCTCCTGAGCACGAAACTCATTGTGCCAAACCCATGGCTTCTGGGGCATTGAAAAGTTGCCCAACTCAAAAACTTCGAACGCCCAACGCATCAAACTTGTAAAACTGTGACCATTATGACGACCTCGCCGATCTCAGATTTCCTCGACCAAAACTTTCTACACTTTAACGCGCGCGAATTGGTGTCCGCTGCGCGAGCCTACAAGGATCTGTTGGCCGGCGGAGGAAAGATGTTGGTGTCGCTGGCGGGCGCGATGAGCACCGCAGAGTTGGGTATCTCGCTGGCGAAGATGATCCGCGCCGACAAGGTCCATGCCATTTCATGCACCGGCGCGAATTTAGAAGAAGACGTGTTCAATCTGGTCGCTCATGACGAATACCGATTGGTACCGCACTACCGCGACCTTTCCCCACAGGATGAACAAGCGCTGTTGGAGGAGGGATTCAATCGCGTAACAGACACATGCATCCCAGAAACGGTCATGCGGCACTTAGAAGACCACTTCATGGCGATCTGTTCTCGCAACGCCGACCAAGGAAAGAGTCTGACCCCCGCCGAAGTGTTTTTCGAGATTTTCGCATCCGGCCGACTGACGCAGCACTATCAAATAGATCCCGCCCATTGCTGGTTGTTGGCTGCGTGGGAGAAAGGCATTCCGGTCGTTTGTCCAGGTTTTGAAGACTCCACACTTGGCAATATCTTCGCAGCGCGGGTCATCCAAAAGAAGATCAGCTCGCATCACGCGATCGCCACGGGCACACAACAGATGGAAAACCTTGTGAATTGGTATCTTGAAACAGACGCCCGTGCGCCGATTGGTTTCTTCCAAATTGGAGGCGGCATCGCAGGAGACTTCGCCATCTGCGCGGTGCCAACGATCATTCAAGATTTGAAAAAAGACATCCGACTGTGGCAGTACTTTTGCCAGATCTCTGATTCAACGACTTCGTACGGCTCTTATTCAGGCGCCGTTCCCAACGAGAAGATAACGTGGTGCAAACTGGCCGCTGAAACGCCCAAGTTCATGATCAACTCAGATGCCTCGATCGTCGCGCCGCTGATGTTTGCTTACGTCATGGGCGAGTGATTAGGACGCATCACGAATCTCCCATCCGCCGGTCCGCGAACGGATTAAAACCCACACTACAGAAGATCCGACAGCGAACGCCATTGGACGTCGGTGCGGGTGTGGATACGTTTGACCAATTCGATCGCATCGGGACGGTCTTCGAGCAATCGGAACGCCACCGAAGCCAGCGACACGTCTTCGCACTCAAAGATCAAGACAAAGTTTCCGTAAGTACCATTGATGGATTTTTGTTTCATGTGGAAATGGCTTTCAACCAGTTCCGCGACGCGACTACACTGTGAGAACGTTGGTAAACCCAACATCAACCGCATCGCACCGCCACAGTTATTAATCTCGGGTCGCGCGGCGGCCAACTTCTCATTGAGCCAGCGAATCAGTTGCTCCGGCTTCAACTCGCTGTTGACGATAATGTCGTCCAAGCAAAGTTTTTGGTACGCATCAGCCAGAACACGCTGGGCGGATTCTCGAATCTCTGTCGGCAGTCGTTGCTGCCAGACGCTGGATTCGTTCAACGACCCAAGAAACCCGCCACGGTCGCGAATCAGCGACTCGTACACTTGAATTTCGGTTCGTTCGATTTGCTGTTCAAGGTTGGCGTGAACGCTCTGGTTCATCAGATAGTCCATGTTGAATCCGTCTTCAGACTCCAACTCAGGCAGGGTCGTTTCTTTGGGAAACTGGCTGGCAACCAACTGCAGGTGCGATTTGAACTTGTTCGAAATAACGATCGCCGAATTGAGACTGCGTTGAATGACACGCGCGAATTCTTTGGTAAATCGCAACAGGAATTCGTTTTTTCGTCTGGAAAAATAGTCCCCCAGCAATGCATCGAGGGACCCCTGATTTCTGACGTTCATCTGACCTATTGCCGCCAACGTTTGCTGCATGAGGTTTTCTTCTTGTTCGATCAGCGCGCCCAGATTCAGCGACCATTGTCCCAACAAATCTTGGGCCAGCTTCACGCATTTGTTGACCAAGCTTAAATCAAGCGAATCACTGTCCAACAAATTTATCAGCTCCACCGAAAGCTCGTCACCGCCTTTGATGGCCTCGTGACCGATGAAGTTTTCCAGCTCCAAACACGAAACCGGATCTTCGATGCCGCTTTCGCTTCGGAGCGATGCTGTCGCGCCAAAGATTTCATCCATCGTGCGGCGAATTTCCAAGCGAAAATGCTTGCCTTTGGCCAGCGCGAGTTGCTTCATCTGCGCACATCCGTTTTGGATGGTCTCTTGCTCGATAAACCTGTCCATCTGAGCGTGGATACTTGCAAAGATCGACTCGTAAGACAAATTGTAGTCGCCTAACAACTTGTTCACGATTTGGTTGGCTTTTTCGTCGTTATCCTCATGGCCAAAAATCCAACGGCTTAATAATCCGCGCGACAAACGATTCACCGCCAGCGCGCCAAGCTCTTGATTTCCAGGCCCCGACACACTTAACCCAAAAGATCGCAACGCAAAATGATCGAGGTCTTTATCTTTGGCGCGACAGGCATCCAAGAAAACGTTGCAGCGGCTGATCGTGGATAGGCCAACGTATTCCGCGACCCCGTCCAGTTTCGCGTCGAAGTCCGATTCTTTTAAATCGCGTCCGAGATCTTTGAAGTAAGTAAACTCAAAAGGAGATGCCTGTTCGAACTCAGGTAGCCCTATCGACTCATCACCGGGGTAGCCATCGTCATTGAAGTGACGCATCTCGGTCATGAAAGCAAACGCATTGGCGGCCGCCAACCCCGGATCACGCTGACGACGGTACGCGGCGTGCATCAAAATCCCCGTCAGCGAATCAGCTTTGAGCCCCTTCTCACTGAGCAGCACTCGCAGGGCGTAGGCAAGATCCAACGTCATTCCGCTGCCCAAGCCACCACTGATCGTGGAAACGATGATCACACGCGGGTTTTCAACTTCTCCGGGATCCAAATCCAACGTGTCGCATGTCGATGCCACGTTCTCCGGCAGGACGATTTTATCAATGGCTTCCGAAAGGCCATCCCAAATGGCGTCGAAATGATCGGCAAACGCCAATCGCCCCAAAGGACGCAGCCCTTCGGTTTGCAGCGTACGCGGCACGTTGTAGATCCAACGTCGGCTGAGCCATTTGAATTGCGTGGAATGATCGCGATAGGCTTCCGGTTTGCGTAGTGGAATCGCAAGCGTCTCATCCGAACCCAAAGCGCCTGATTCATTGTGCAGGCTCAAATCCGAAAGGGCACTGCGATCACAATCGATGCAAAAGATCTTAAACGCGGGGATCGCCGCCATCGAAGAATGACGATTGGTCATCTGCTGTTTGATCTTTTGGGCAACTCGGTTCGCGGTCGCCCCGACTCCGATGACCAAGGTCGGACGAAACTGGGCCTTGGTTTCATCACATTCCGGGGGGTCAAGCGTCTCCATATCAATCGCTTGAATGGGCTGACCGGTGCTTTTCAAGATCGCAGTAAAGTCATTGGTTTGGTCGAAAGCAACAGTGCCCGATTCGGTGTCAGCGTCGCTACGGGAGGCGCGTGTTCGGCTGACGACTTTTTTATGCACGCGCTTACGGCTGAGCAGTTCCTCAGCCATCTCGCGGCAGCTGTTAAATCGCAGCTCAGGATCCTTCGCCAACGCTTTGGCGATGATACTGATGTCGCCCTTGGGCAGCGAACGCAGGTCTGGCTTGCCGTGCATGTGCTGGGCGGCCAGTTGAGCAGGTGTGTTGCCAGAAAAAGGACGGACACCAGACAACATTTCTTGGTAGACGATCGCCAATGAGTACTGGTCGCTATATTTCCCAGGCCGACCGTCAAACAGCTCGGGCGCCGCGTAGGCCGGCGTCATCCCTTGCATCAGCGACTGCGACGCGTTCTGCAGATCCTTGATCAGGCCAAAGTCGGCGACCTTCACGTGGCCGCTGACCATCAACAAGTTCTCGGGCTTAATATCCAAGTGCTGCAACTGATGCGAGTCACTCATATAGTCCAGCGCGTCACCGGCGTCACGTGTGTAACGCAGAATCAAATCACGCGGAATTCCCGCTTCGCCCTTGAGCAAATATTCGTTGAAAAGATCTGCCATACTTTGGTCGGCAAGTTCTGTCACGACGACCAATTGACTTTCGTAGACTTCGATCCGTTCCAAGTTCAACAGAAACGGGTGACGAAGCGCCTTGACGCGATCTAGCGCCTTGAGCTCCGCTTGGGCTCGTTTCTCATCGTGAAAACCGTAAACAATCTTCAGCGCTTTGAGGATTCCACCGGGCGCTTCGGCAGACCACACCTCGCCAAAACCACCGGAACCAATACGCTCCAGAAGCTTGTAGCCAAGCACGTCGGTTTCTGCTGTTAAGGGTTGTGTAGACAAAGGAGGCGTTCGCTTATTGAAAAAGGGGTAGCATCAGAAAGATGGGGCGGAATTCTGGGTGGGCATCAATGACCTTGATTCAGCTGACTCCCTTGGCCATCGTGGCCGGAGCATCGCCTGGTTCCTCGAGCACCATTGTGAAGTAACTCCTCACGACGCGATCGAAATAGTCCGGACGAATCTCCATTGGCAATTCGTTGTAGGTGCAGAAACTTTGAATCTGATTCAGCAGATCCCGCGGATGACAACGACGCAAACGGCGATTGACCGATAGGTAATGATTCTGCAAAAGGTAGTTCACCGCCTCCGCGCGGTATTCGCACTTAAAACGGTCACAGTAAATCTGAAACAGATGATGGAACTCTTCGGGTGAGGGATCGGTGATTTCGATCTTGTAGGGGATCCTGCGAAGGAACGCTTCGTCCACTAAATGGGAGGGCTCAAGGTTGGTCGAAAAAATAATCAGTTGCTCGAAAGGCACCTGAATCTTTTTTCCCGATGAAAGCGTGAGAAAATCAATGCGGCTTTCCAATGGCACGATCCAGCGGTTCAACAACTCTTGAGGTTCGATTCGTTGGCGGCCGAAATCATCCACCAGCAAACAACCGCAGTTGCTTTTCATCTGCAGCGGCGCCTCGCTGACGTTGCTGTGAGGATCGTGACGAATTTCCAACGAATCCATTGTCAACTCGCCACCAACGACGACCGTTGGCCGACGAATGCGGACCCACCGACGATCGTGACTGGCGACACTGAGTAAAGTGTCTTCGTCCTGCTGGGCCCGTTGGTGGTAGGCCGCGTCGAACAACTTAATGATCTGCCCATCTTCAAAGATCGCATGCGGCAGCCAAATCTCGTGACCAAAGCACTGCGTGATCCGCTGAGCCAGCGTTGATTTACCGTTGCCTGGTTGACCGTACAGAAACAGACCGGCGCCCGAATTGATTGCGGGGCCCAGACTCTCAAACAGCACTTCATCAATGCTGATATCCTTGAACGCCTCAGCCAGTTCGCGACGTTTGGGCGATTCAGCCCGGATCGTCTGAGCTTCAGCGCTCAACACATAATCCATCAGCGGCACCGGAGCCGGGCCGACGTAAGAACAAGTCTGATTATAGATCAAGGCTCGGTCGCGACCGACGTCGGTAAGTGCGTAGGAATAGTCGTTCAGCGGGGCCGAACCCTTGTGAACGATCATCTGCCGCGATCGCAGATGTTGAAACAGCGTCTCCAGCGCTTGAAACGAAAGACAGATATCGTTGGCCAATTGGCGTCCACTGGAAACACCCACCACGGCCAATCGTTTGATGATCAGCGATTCGATCAGCGAAACCGGCAATCCCGTATCCTCAATCGACAACGCCTCGGACGGCCGGAAGGACTCGTCCGCCATAATCGTCGCCAGCAAATCACTGCTGTAGGATGGTGAGGCCAGCGTTTCGGACATGGGGAGACTCGGAGATGACAGTTACAGAAGCTTGCGTAGACAACCCGCACTTAGGTCTAGTTTCGGCAATACCTTAGGTGGCTGTTTGGTATGACTTTCGTAAACGAAATACATTCCCGTTTTGGTCGACATGTTGCGCGCAATCAGGCGAGTCTAACGATTGGGCGATGATTGACATTTCGCATTTGGATTCCACCTGCCACCAGCCTATTTCGCGACAACCCGTCCGACGCCAGGCGTCAAGCTCCTATGTGATCCGAACAATCATTAAGGCCACTGAAATTTGGCCCGCCGATCTAAGATTTCTCGCTCTATTTTCCTTTGGCGGGGTTAGCCAAATGGTACATCTCGGAGAGAAAACCAGTCACGGCGGTCCAACCGCACCAGCGGCTCATTTCTCGCCCTTCTCAAGAACCGCCCCAACCGAAATCCGCCAAGCAACTATTCGATTTGATGACACTATGAACGACGCCTCAAAACTTGAATTTGATTTCACTTCCCAAGATAGCAAGGGCCAATGGTTTTTGTCTGGCCAGATCAGTGAAAATGATCCGTTGCGTCAATTCCAATTGCACACATTCCCTTTTACCGTGGGCCGCAAAACGGAATCCTCGCTCTGCATCAACGAAGGCTGTATTTCTAAAAACCACGCCGAAATCGCCATCAATTCCAATGGTGACCTTAGTCTTCGAGACTTAAACAGCACCAACGGCACGTTCGTCAACGGCGAAGCGCTCAAAGGCGAAACGGCGCTCAAAGAAAACGATATCATTCAGTTCGCAACGATCGTGTTCCGCGTCGGATCCGCCAACGTCACCACCGATCAACACACCATCCAAGAAGACGTTTGTGACCAAGCGTTGGCGATGATTCAATTCGAACGCTTGATCAGCGACGGCGGATTGCACCCGCACTTTCAACCCATCGTTCGATTAGACAACCAAGAGCGTATCGGCTACGAAGTTCTTGGACGCAGCCGGTTGTTCGGGCTGCAGTCCCCCCACGAGATGTTCCACGCCGCATCGCTACTGAACCTCGAAGCTCAGCTCAGCGAAGCCTTCCGTGAACGGGGCGTTGAAATTGGCAAACAGTTTCACAACGACATGAACTTGTTCGTCAACACACACCCCAAGGAATTGGACCATCCTGAACTTTACGATTCGCTGAGGATCATGCGCGAGATCGCTCCAGAACAAAGCATTACGCTGGAAATTCACGAAGGTGCTTCCACCAACATGAACATGATGCAGAAACTTTGTGCCGTACTCAAAGACCTAGACATTCAACTGGCCTTCGATGACTTTGGCGTTGGCCGGGCGCGGTTGGTGGAACTGGGTGAAGTACGTCCTGACTTTCTTAAATTCGACATGAAATTAACTCGCAACATCAACGACGCGCCGGCCAAGCGTCAGGAATTGGTGGCTCTGTTCGCAAACATGGTGAACAACTTGGGGATCCAAACACTGGCCGAAGGCGTGGAGACAAAGGAATGCCACGACATCCTTTGCGAAATGGGATTCCAGTTGGGACAAGGCTTCTACTACGGACGCCCATCGCCAATTTCAAAGTACATCGAAGAAGGAACCTCCGCCGATGCCGGCACCGTTGATCACACCAACGCCGGCGGCCGAACGTAAGTTCGATTCGGGCCGGCACCGCATCTCCCGCACCCATTGGTTGACCCACCGGCGCTGCCCGCCGCCCCAGCCTGGCAATCGCCTAACTCCAAACTCTCGGGCGATCAGGGTTTTCATCATCCCGGCAGAGGGCCAAAAGAGCCGCAAACGTGGGCAAAAGCGGCTAAAAAATACGGGTTATCAGCCAATTCCGCTTTTGCTATACTTCGGGGCTAAATTTTCACCCCAGCCGCAACCTATCAAACAATCGCGGAATCGATCAAGAAATCGGTTGAGCGACATTAATTAAGAGTATCTGACATGGCCAAAAGCAAAAAGAAATTGGAAATCGTTCACCTCGTTTGTGACGAAACCGGTGATTACAACTACACGCTCCGACGCAAAACGGGCGGCGAAAAGCTGAAGGTCAAAAAGTATTCTCCACGGCTGCGCAAGCACACCATGCACACCGAGAAAAAGAAGTAAGCCGGTTCCTTCGGTAGCACGGGTTTTTAATCCGTTTTCTTCGCGCGTCACAAACGGACCGGTAAATCGGTCCTACGCCTGTTTCGCCACGCCGTTCTGATCAAAGGATTGCCGCTATGTCTTTGCGCTGGAACCTGCGCGCTCATGATGCTCGACTGATCCAAGAAATCGAGCGTCACTCAAACGTCTCGCCGGTCGTCGCCCAGTTGTTGTCCCTGCGAGGCATTACACGCCCCCACGACGTCAATTTGTTTCTCGAAACAAAAATGACCGGCCTGCGTCCGCCGCAAGAACTGCCCGGCGTCAGCGCGGCGGTCGACATCATCTTTGCCGCCATCGAAGCCAAACAGAAGATCTTCGTTTACGGCGACTATGACGCCGACGGCATGACCTCGACGGCGATTCTCTATCTTTGCTTACAGCTGATGAACGCCGATGTGAGTTACTTCGTTCCCAACCGTTTGGACGACGGGTACGGATTGAGTTCGGAGAATTTATCCAAACTTCAGCAGCGCGGCGCTGAATTGATCATCACCGTCGACTGCGGCATTGCCAGCGTCGAAGAAGTCGAACACGCCAATAAGATCGGGCTGCCGGTCATCATCACCGACCATCACCACGTCGGAAACATTCTGCCTTCGGCCGCCGCGATCGTGCATCCGGGTCTGCCCAACGACCCGTATCCTTTCCCCGGACTCTGCGGCGCCGGCGTCGCGTTCAAGTTGGCTTGGGCGCTGTGCCAACGCAAGTGCGGCAGCCCAAAGCTGCCCGAATCACTTCGGAACTTCCTCTTCCGCGCCACATCCCTGGCCGCGATCGGCACCGTTTGCGACGTCGTTCCGCTGCTGGATGAAAATCGCATCATCGTGCACCACGGCGTTAAATGTTTAAGGACTTTCGCCAACCCAGGCCTTAATCATTTAATGGCCTACGCCAAAATCGCCAACAAACCCGAACTCAATTCGGGCGACATCGGTTTTATGCTCGGCCCGCGACTCAACGCCGCCGGTCGACTTGGCCAGGCCCAATTGGGCGTCGAACTGTTGATCTGCGAAGACGAAGAACGAGGCCAAGCACTCGCCACGCACTTGGATGAACTGAATAAGAACCGCGACAGCCTCGACCGCAAGATCCTCAAATCGGCGAAGGCACTGATCGCCGAAAATTTTGACCCAGAGAACGATCCCGCGTTAGTCGTCGCCGAAAAAGACTGGCACCTCGGCGTCATCGGCATCGCCGCGGGACGCGTCGCACAGTTTTACCATCGCCCCACGGTGCTGCTGTCGATCGACATTCTGGGAAATCGTCCGGCGGTCGGCTCGGCGCGATCCGCCTGCGGCGTGAACTTATATGATGCGATCGCCGGAGCCAGCGCACACGTCATCAAATTCGGTGGTCACGCCGCGGCGGCAGGGCTGAGCGTTGAACCGAATAAAATTGACGATTTTCGCGAGGAATTTTTTCAACAGGTCATCGATCAAGTCAGCGTCGGCGAACTGGTTCCCGATCTCGACATCGACGCCGAGGCCCTCATCGGGCAGATCACCGTTTCCATGATCAACGATCTGGAAAAACTTGCCCCCTTCGGTCAAAGCAATCCGCGTCCGGTCCTTTGTGCAACCGACGTTAAACTGGCCGAGGAACCCAAAACGATGGGCACCGACGGTCGGCATCTGTCACTGCGGCTTCGTCAGAACGACGCTTACATTCGCGCGGTTGCCTTTGGCAAAGGTGAATGGGCTCAAGCACTGAAAGACCCTGATGCGTCTTTCGATTTTGCCTTCGAACCGATGATCAATGACTTTCGTGGTCGTAAAAGCGCCGAAGTAAAACTGATTGACTTCCGGCCCACCGTCGCATGAGTGATCTAAGATCCTTTTGGCCGTCTTCCAGCGATTGGAACGCGCCGTTGCAATCGCATTTGAACAGCCAATCTTTCGCAGACCTGTCTTCCTATTGGATAACCGAACGTGCGACAGAAACGATCTTCCCGCCGGCGGAAAACATTTTTACTGCCTTCGAATTAACGCCCTACGCTGACACCAAAGTCGTCATCCTTGGCCAAGACCCCTACCACGGCCCCGGCCAAGCCCACGGACTTAGCTTCTCGGTTGAAAACGATCAGAAGTTTCCGCCGTCCTTGCGAAATATTTTCAAGGAGCTGTCCGCCGATCTCGACTGCCCGCCGCCAACCGGTGGAGATCTTTCAGGTTGGGCAAAACAAGGCGTGTTGCTATTGAACACGGTTTTGACGGTCAGATCTGGCACCGCCCATTCGCATCAGAAACAAGGCTGGGAAGATTTTACCGACGCTGTTATCAAATCGCTCAACGAACATCCCGATCCCATCGTCTTTCTCCTCTGGGGCAAACCAGCGCAAAAGAAAGCGTCCTCCATCGGCGACCGGCACCATAAAATCAGCAGCCCCCACCCTTCCCCGCTGTCCGCCTATCGCGGCTTCTTCGGCAGCCGCCCCTTCAGCGCCGCCAACGAAGCGCTCAAGCAATTCGGCCGAGACGAAATAAAGTGGGTTTGAAGCGTGGTGGTTGATTATGCGGCAAGCCACAACGGCTTTGTTAAGACCGAATCTTAGGGTAGTAGACCTCGCCAGAAGTCTTTTACACGAGGCTGTCCTGAGGAATTCTGGCGAATCCCACTACGGCCATACCCAGAATCTTATTGGAATAAAAGAGAAACGAGGGACGTCCGTGTCCCTGCAATTCATTGGACCATTATTCAAACCAGGCGCAGTTCAAATTGGCCCGCGAAAGAGAAAAGCGAATCAGGATTGAAGTGCGCGAAGATCGCATCGACGATTTCGTTTTCGCCTTCATGCTCGGAGAAGCAGACATCCACCTCCTCCTCGACCGTCTCATCGGCAACATCACCGGCGATACCGGTCAGCTCAGCCGATTCTTCAACCGAACCAACCTCAGGAAGATCTTCAAGCGACTCCATCTGGCCGACCGGACTCACGGCGCCGCTGAAATCAGCTTCGGTAAACGTGAGGCTCGGCTCAGTCGCGTCGTCAACGATCTCTAGGGTGGGCAGATCAACTTCCGGTTCAACGGCCACCTCCAGATCGGCGGTCGGCTCAACCTCTGAATCGACTTCCAGACTATCGGTTGCTTCGAGCTCCACTTCCGGCCCCTCCGATGGCTCAACGTCAGCATCGATTCCTGCCGTCAATTCCGGATCAACTCCCGACACAATTTCCGGATCAACCCCGGGTTCGACTTCAGGCCCCAGCTCTGGCTCAACTTCGGGCTCAACCGTTGGCTCGAGTTCAAGCTCTGGCGTTACTTCAGCGGTTGCTTCAGATTCAAGTTCTGGTTCAACCTGAAAATCAACTTCAGGTTCGGACTCAAGTTGGACCTCGGGTTCCACCGTCGGTTCAATCTCTACCTCGGGTTCAATCTCTACCGTAGGTTCACCCGTTGGCTCGAGTTCGAGCTCTGGCGTAACTTCGGCGGTTGGTTCAAGCTCCAACTCTGGTTCGGCGGTTGTTTCAGGCTCAACCTCGGGCTCAACCTCAACGGCATCGGCACCGGCTTCCAAAGTCAATTCGACCTGGTAGGAACCTGTTTGATCCTCGCCAGCGCTAACGGCCAAAAAGTACTCGCCGCCACTTTCAACGTCGAACGAAATTCCGACCGTTTCATTGGTGATACCACGTGTGATCAAGCCGCCGGCGCTGCCCAACACTTGCACTTGAAGCTCGGTGGCGTTCTCGGGATTGAGCTCGGCTAAACCCAGCGAAAATTTGCCGCTGGCCTCGGCCGTAAACCGAAACGTGTCGACGTCGCCAGCGACTTCCAACTGACCATCCATCGCCGTCGCGCCATCGACAAATTCTAATTTTGTCGAATCTGCACCCACGGTATCCGCGTGCAGGTCGGCGTCATAGCTGGTGGTGACCTGGAAGTGCCCCTCGGCACCCTCGGCCGACGAAACGTTCAACTGATACGTTTGCCCAGCTCCGGCTTCAAAGGTCAACTTTTGGAAACCGGCCACATCCGCAGTCATCGTTGACTCAACGATCGCGCCGGTGGAATCGGTGACCTCCAATCCAACCTCGCCATCATTCAACGATGACGCAACCACGACCTCGACCATGCCGGTCTCCGATGGCGTGATCGCGAACGACTGGTTTGCATTTTCGGCATCGATCGAACCAAAGAACCCGTCGGTACCATCCACCGGATCGCCCAAGTCATGAACCAGAGTCCCAACGTCTGCTTCAAGGTCAGCTTCCACGTCTGCCTCCTCAACTTCTGACTCAGGTGCAACTTCATTCTCAAGTCCGACCTCTGCATTGGGCTGAGGATCGGCGGTTACGTCGATCGTATCAGCGGCCACGATTGAATTGACGGGGCCGACGGCACCTCCTGCGTCCACCGGTAATTCAGCGGTGTCAAATTCGACCACTTCCGCGCCCGATTCTATTTCGGCAACCTGACACATGACCGTTTCAGGCTGTGCCACTTCGGTCGGCATCATGTCCACCACCGACAAATCCGCCGCCAGCAATCGACGACCTTCTAACTGCTCAATACTCAAGCGTCTTTTAAAATTCCGTTTCTTCATTTCCCCACGGCTCTTAAGAACCGCCTCCTAACCACGATCAGTAATATCACAGCCAAGGGGTACGACGGTCGACGTAGAAAAGGTTCGCTCAATTACGATCACCTGCCGGTTATGCGGGCAAAAACCAAGACGCCGAAACAGCAACCGTGCTGGCAATGCACCGAAGATGTAAAAACGACATGCTTGGCAGACCGTTTTACATCGTGTTACATCGTGTCCACTCGCACTCTTGCCCAACCCTCAGAATCACTACATTCCGAACAAGGACATTCCCTCGGAGCTAATTTCGGCGTCACGACCTTAACGATCGCGGTGGAAGCTCGCATCAGCGCACAGGAAAGCTACGTTTCTTCCGTCAGTCACTTTCCTTGATCTCAACGGGCTCGATGAATTCTGCTCAAAAATTTCGCGCGCGTTTTTCAGGCGGCGTCTTGGCTGCTGCCATGGCCACGTTGTTTTGCTGCGGAGCGGCTCATGCGGAACTACTCTTTGTCAACGACCAAACGATGGAAGGTTACGTCGACGGAGTCCGGTCCAACGTCCTGCCTAGAGACAGTCATGGCTATCTACCTCCCAGCGACCAACAGCGGGCCGACTTCCGCGCGTTGGCCGATGGGCTTTGGAACGCAAGTTCTACGTCGGACCTAAACTCGTTGGTGCCATTGGCTCAGACGCTGGACTACGATGTGCTGAGCCTAACTGATGCCGGCAGCACTTATTACGGGCTGCAAGAATCGAATTCGGTTGCCGCCGGCAAGGGTTGGGGAAGCTTTCTTCTTCGACAGGACAGTTCCAGCAACGCGCTGGTGGAGGTCGTGCACCCACTGGCCGATATCAACACACCCTCTGTCGCGACGCAGGCGTTTATTGGCGGTGAAGCCAGAGGACTTTTAATCGCCGGCGCTCATCGCCACGCCAACGGTCAGGGCACCGCCGACGTGGCACACTTGGCGGAATCCGTCTTCCAAGAAGTCCACCAAACGTTCGCGGAGAATGCAGACAACTTATCCGTTTGGCAAATCCACGGATTCGATCTCGACCTGCATCCCGAATTCCCCGCCGGCACCGACGCCGTCATCAGCAGCGGCACAGGATCGGTCACCGAATTCGTTTTGGGACTCGACCAAAGCATCGACAACTTGGAGGGAGATTGGATCAGCCACGTTCACAACACGCTTGACGTGAACGACCCTTTAAACATTGCCACCAACGGCGACTTACCGGGTTCTCAATTCAGCAGTCTGGCCGGAAGGACCAATGTTCAACAATTGCACACCACGTCTTTGGGCGGACAGTTCGTGCACATTGAATTGGAGCAGAGCTTTCGCATTGATGGCGGTGACCGCTCTCGACAGCTGATTTCTGCAACGATTGCTGATTCGATTTTTTCAACGGTGACAGCAGTACCAGAACCAAATCCGTTCGCTCTGTTGGCGATCTTCTCAGCCACGTTTGCAGCAGCGCGAAGGAGAACCTAGAAAACACCACCAACTTCCCTAACACCATTGAGCCAAAACCAGCGGCACGCCAACACGTAGTTGGGGCTCTCAGCCCCAACAAAATTCAAACATCGTCAAGATCACCCGGAGGTGGGTGGGCTGAGAGCCCACCCTACGAGCTTCGTTCGCGCCGGTGGCGATCTTCTCAGCCACGTTTGCAGCAGCGCGAAGGAGAACCTAGAAAACACC
>CAYOZV010000074.1:0-6317 GCA_964408465.1 uncultured Pirellulaceae bacterium | reverse complement strand
AACATCGTCAAGATCACCCGGAGGTGGGTGGGCTGAGAGCCCACCCTACGAGCTTTGTTCGAACTTTAACGGACCGAAATCAACATTGGTCAACGGCGCTCAACCGACTACGATTGGTCCATGAGCAAGGTCGGATCAAAAAGAAGCAAACCAAGCGGAAATGCGGCCGCGAAAAGACTGGGCTGGATCTTACCAGAGAAAAGAAAGCCCCTTTTTCCGCAGCCGCCAACGGCCCCACCGGCGGCTTCCACCATGACGTCGATCTCCTCTGATCGTGTCACCCAACGCGCCCCTGCGGCCATCGTTGAAACTCTTACAAGTAAACGCAATCGCCGCACCGCGCACCCGCAAGGCTACTACGCCTCTGCCAAACGCCCGATCGTTTCGCTGTATTTCCTGCTGCCTCTAATTCTATGCTACGAAACTGCGAAGATTTTTGCCGGCGGCGAGTCACTCTCCAGCGGCATCGACTTGTGGATTCACAACTTCCTATGCATCTTTGGCGCAGGGCAACTGGTGATCCTGCCACTGCTGACGACGGCGGTGATGTTGTACTACCATCATCAAAACAATGACCATTGGCACGCGCGCCCCTCGACCTTTGGCAAAATGGCGGCTGAAGCGATCGGGTTCGGTTTCATGCTGTTCTTTTTCGCTCACATCTTTCAAATCGCGGCCGCCGCCAGCCCTTCTGCGGGCAAAGTCATTGATCCGTACTACTGGCAGATCGGATCGACGGCCTGGTGGGCCAACGTCGTGACCTACGTCGGCACCGGCATTCACGAAGAACTCATCTTCCGCGTCATCCTCATGCTGCCAGCAATCGCACTTCTAAAAAGCGTTCTCAGTGACCAGCAAACCGCCACGATCCTTGCCGTGGCCGGCGTAGGATTTTTGTTTGCGTTGGCGCATGTTGATTTCATCAATCCGCTGGGCCAGCCATTTGATCCGACCCGTTTCTCGTTTCGCTTCATCGCATCCTGCCTTTTCGCAGCCCTGTTTCTCCACCGTGGCTTCGGCATCGTCGTGCTCACGCACATCGTCTACAACGTGCTTACACTGTTGGGGTAGTGGATCTTCTCAACAAGCTCCGGAAGCTCGTTTTCACCGCAGGATCTCTCTAGGCGACCCACTCCGCTCGCTAGCATCAAACAATTTTGTATATCTGCATTGCGACCCTCGGCGGTAATCCTTACAACGCTATTGAAAATTGTTCCTACGTCAGGGCTGCGAACGAGCCCTGAAAACGAGCGCAAAGATGCTGGCAATTATTCGAAAGCCCGATTCCACTGGTTCTACGCGGGCCTTACGAGTAAAAACCAGAAAGGTTCGACCAATAAAGTTTGTTTGGCACACAGCGTGCAAATAAGTTAGTTGGTCTCGGGAAGAACACCCCGTAGGCGCGACATTTCACTTTAAAACAAAACAATAAAAACGGTGTGAATCAAGGATTTGATTCAGCCGCACCATCCGAACATTGGTTCGTCAGTCATGGAGGACGAGTTGTGAAATCTACTTTCAGTAAAATTGTATTGTCGGCACTGGTAACGGTCGTCGCGTTGTCAGTCAGCACGGCGTCAGCCCAAGAAGGCAAGCAATCGGGAATCGTGGCGGTTCTTGACGTTGCGAAAGTCTTCAAAGAGAACCGTGACTTTGAGTCGAAGATGCAGTCGATCAAGTCGACCGCTGACCAACTCAAGGCCTCGATCCAACAAAAACAAGAAGCCATCAAACAAGAGGCAGGCGGCCTTCAACAGTACGAGGTCGGTTCACCTGAGCGGAATCAGATGGAAGCCGAACTTGTTCAAAAACAAGCCAAGCTCCGCACCGAGGCTCATCAAGCCGAAGTGGATTTGCTTTCTAAAGAAGCACGGGTTTACTACGACACGTATCAACAGATGCAGTCAATCCTATCATCGCTATCCTCTGAGTACGGTATCTCACTGGTGCTACGATTCGACAGCGAAGAAGTCGACGCCAACAATCGTGGCGAAGTCATCAAAGGCGTCAACCGCGCTGTGGTTTACCAGCAGGGTCTTGACCTGACAAAAATGGTCATCGAAAAAATGTCGACCAACGTAGCCGCCGCTGGTGGTGCGACCCAGCGTTAATTCAAACGGAAATCTCCAAAAGAAGTAGAGTCGGGTCTTTGCGAAAAGTCCGGCTCTCTTTTTTTGTAAAAGGATTGCCGCCTTTGCAGCCCTTGGCCGCTCTTGACGAAAGGGCTGAGATCTCATCAGCCCAAAAATGTTCGCCCGTCGGCTTATTCAATCACAGCGTCGAACTGAAAAACAACGCGCAAACCAAACGAAACTTCCATTCCCGCCTTCTATGATCTTCTAATGAATATCGCGATTTTCGAAGACGCCGCAGTCAGCAAACTGGCCCCCATCACCACTTCGCGGCCCGCGTACATGATTCAGTGTGGTGGGTTTCGGTTGATTGACTTGGTCGATCTGCTCAAAGCCGACATCATCGCCGCGGTTCGGCCGCATCTGGTCAGCATCCAAAATCGCGATCTCTCCTTCGCACCGCAACTGAATGCCGCAAAACCAAAAACGCTAGTGCTCAATGCACAGATCGCTCCCACGGTCTCCAATTACCAAACCATCGAAAACCTAACCCGAGCGGACGATTGTGTCCTCTACAACTCCGACGGCAAAACAATCATCGCCGCCGTCCTTCCCACCGATCGCTTGCTGGGTGCGGACTGGTCCAAAGACTTACCGGCGATCGTCGACGCGGCAAACCTGACCGCTGCTGGAACTACGTTGGATTTTTTCGAGTATCCGCACGATGTCATCCGGTTACACATGGAGCACTGCCAACAGAATCTTGAGTTTCGATTACTACAAAACCAATTCGGACGTTTGGCCGACGGCGTTTTCGTTGCCAAAAAATCGCCGCCGGTGATTCATCCATCCGCCATCTTCGATTGCTCCGACGGGCCCATCATATTTGATTCCAATGTCAAAGTCGGGCCGCACTGCTTTTTCCGCGGGCCGGTTTACATCGGGCCAAATGGAAAAATCAGCGAACACAGCTCCATCAAAGACGCCGTCTCGATCGCACACACGTGCAAAATTGGCGGCGAGGTGGAAGGATGCGTGGTTGAACCATGGACCAACAAACAACACTACGGATTCCTCGGCCACTCCTACCTCGGCAGCTGGATCAACTTAGGTGCAGGCACTTGTAACAGCGACCTCAAAAACACCTATGGCAAGATCAACATGACCTACGATGACCAGAAGATCGCTACCGGCATGCAGTTCGTCGGATGCTTCATTGGCGACTATGCCAAAACAGCGATTAACACCAGCATCTTCACTGGCAAAACGATCGGCGTCGCCAGCATGGTCTACGGACTGGCAACGGCTAACGTTCCCAGCTTTGTCAATTACGCGCGGACGCTGGGCCAGATTGGACTGCTGCCCCCGGAAATAGCGATCACGACACAGCAGCGGATGTTCGGGCGACGCCATGTGGAACATCAGCCCGCCGACAGCCAATTGATCCACGACATGTTCATGCTGACCGAACACGAACGACCCACGGGTTTGAGTTCTCAGCCAATCGCGTTTTGAAAATGGGCTCGGTTCCAACGGTGGTTCGGGCACTCAGCCCCAACACACCCGTTCAAGCCACCACGTGGCCGGTAACAACCGGCCACCAACAAAATTTTGACCTCCGTTGCACCTCAACTCACCACAATAGTGACAAAATGTGGCAAGTCATCACCGACATCGGTCTTTTTGGATCGTCGCTTGTGACTAAAATAAGAGCGGCGGAATCAGACGATGATTCCGCCGATTCGTTTCACTTTTTTTAACAAACAACGACCCATGTCTCTCCAAAATTTCTTCCAAAACGACAAACTGGCAATCTCGTTCGAGCTTTTCCCGCCCAAAACGGCAGCCGGTGAAGCGACGCTTTATAAAAACGTCGCCGCGTTAATGGAATATGCACCCGACTTCATCACCTGCACTTACGGCGCCGGCGGTTCAACACGCGATAAGACGTTGGAGATTATCGAAAAAGTAAAATCCCAATTCGACATTCCCGTCGCATCTCACCTCACGTTGGTCGGCAGCAGCAAGGACGATCTGCGCGGCTACCTTTCAAAGGCCAAGCAGCAGGGCGTGGACTACATCGTCGCGCTGCGGGGCGACCCTCCTCACGGAGAAACGGAATTCAAACAGGCCGCAGGTGGGCTGGAGTATGCCAACGAACTGGTCGAACTGATCAACGAAGAATTCTCTGACTTCGGTGTCTTGGTCGCGGGCTACCCAGAGACTCATAAAGACGCCGTCAGCCCCGAAGTGGACCTACAGAATCTTAAACGGAAGGTCGACGCCGGCGCCGATGCTGTTGTGACCCAGTTGTTTTACGACAACGATGACTTTTATCGGTTCCGCGATCGCTGCCAAGCGATCGGGATCAACGTTCCGATCGTTCCGGGCTTGCTTCCGGTGACCAGTTTGAAACAGATTAAGAAAATCACGTCCATGTGTGCTTCGAAGCTACCCCAGAATTTCGTCGACGCACTCTCCAAAAGCGACGATCCCAAAGAGCAGTACAAGGCCGGCGTGGATCTGGCGATCGAACAAACCAGCGATCTGATCGCCGGCGGTATTGAGGCCGTCCATTTTTATGTGCTAAATAAATCTCAGGCCACCTCTGACATTTTACGCGCTATCAACGTCAACGCCTAACGTCAGAAAATTCTGATTGCTGGCCCCAACCACTGCGATTTTGTTTCATCCACTAGGGAGCTACCCGTGCACCGCACTATTTTTGTATTCGCTGTCATGATTTCGCTGACGTTGAACACATTGGCATGGAGCCAATCACCTGGAGACGTCCCCTCAACGTCGGGCGTATCGGGCGACACCGCGGCGCCCGGCGAAGCGGTCAAAGACGCTCTCTACGAGGAACTGTCAAAATTGGTGCCCGGCGATGTCGCCGCCGGCTCTCAAACCGAAAGCGCGTTGAAGGCCGCCATTGATTTGTTTGGCGAAAGAAAACCTCTCGAAGCGCAACAAGCCCTCAAGGATTTAGCCGCTGCCGACGCCAATTTTCCACCTGCGGATCTGATGCTGGCAGCGATGGCTTATGCGATCAACGACAACAAATCCGGCAGCCGGTTGCTGGAACAAGCAGCCGTCAAAAGCGGCGACTATCCTGACGTTTATTTCTCGTTCGGACGACTGGCGTTGGGCCAACAGCGTATCACCGACGCCGAAGCCAATGCCGAACTAGCGTTACAGAAAACCAATGCTGGATCGTTCAACCAGGCTCAGATAGATCATTTCAAAAAGCGGTACTACGAGATCAAATTCCAAACCGCCAAGGCGCGCGGGCAACTGGATTCAGCCCAACAATTTTTGCAGCAACTGGAATCCGTCGTACCCAAGTCGCCCCAAGTTTTTCTGGGAAAAGCCGAACTTGCGTTCGAGGCAAAAAACGTCGATCAAGCGTTAGATTACCTGAACCAGCTTCATTCCATTTCTAAAGGTGAATCACAAGTTCCTCAAATCACCATCGCCGGTTGGTTTCAGCGCAAGGGGAAGGTTCAAAACGCAGACCTGTGGATAAAGAAAGCAGCGGCCGAGAATCCCGACGACGCGAAAGTCCAAATCGCGGCGGCTCAATGGGCCCTCAACCGTGAAAAATTCACAGACACTCTCAGAGCGGTGAAGGCGATGGAGTCGATTTCAGGGGAGACCAACCTCAGCGGCGAATTTCGCGGCAAGGTCGCTTTCGCCCAAGGCGCCTACGAAACGGCACAAGAGAAATTTGAAGCTTTGCTGTCCGCCAATCCTGGCAATGTGGACTACGCCAATATGCTGGCCCTTTCGATGATCCAAAGCACCGATGAGGAAAAACAAAAGAATGCGTTAGAACTGGCTCGCAAAGTCGCCGGTGCCCAGCGCAACAGTCCCGTCGCTCTCAGTTCTCTGGCTTACGTGATGCTGAAATCAGGCGAGACCGAAGGCGCCCGTGCGCTGTTGGCAAAAGTTGCACAGATCCCCAACCCCAACCCTGAAGTCAGTTTCATTATGGCGTACATGCTTGCGGAGACGGGGCAAATGCCACAAGCAAAATCCGTGTTGGAAAAAGTAGTCCAAGTGAAAGGACTGTTTCTATTCCGCAACGAAGCGCAGAAGTTGCTCCAGGCAATAGGCCAGGCAAGCCAAGGTCTACCAGGACGGTAGGTGAGGATGAAGTACCCAGTACTCAGTACTCGGTACACAGTACACAGTACTCAGTACTCAGTACTCAGTACTCAGTACTCAGTACTCAGTACTCGGTAC
>CAYOZV010000073.1:13379-22084 GCA_964408465.1 uncultured Pirellulaceae bacterium | reverse complement strand
CAGGCTCCCGCCTGGGAACGCACCGGTTGGATGGCTCCCGCCATCCGAGTTGCCTGTCCGAGTTACGGCAGGCGGGAGCCTGCTTGGAATGCATTCCGAGGCGGGAGCCCCGGAACGAGAAGTGGGCGCGGTGTACGCCGCACTGTCGTAGAGTGGGCTCTCAGCCCACTCAAGGTATATATCGCGTTCAACTTTGTGCGGGCTGAGAGCCCACACTACGGCGCGACGGAGGACAACGTAAAAAAAGCCGTTCGAGAAAACTCTCGAACGGCTTTTGATTTTACGAATGAGGCGAGCGGTTTACTCGTCGTTCAAACCGGGAACTGCTGGTTCGTCGCCACCGGCATACTGGGCAACCGGGATATCAACCGCTTCGCCGCCGGCAAAGAATTCGATCGCAGCTTGATCTTCTTCTTCGCCTTCTTTGAATTCGGTTGACGTGAAGGTTGCGTTCTCGGTGATCAAGTCGATGACTTTGCCTTCGATGATCATGTTACGCAGTGAATCCATTTGGCCATTTCGTTCCAATTGGGCACGCACGCGACGTGGAGAATCGTTTTGCTGTGCGGCAATGCGAACGATTTCGGCCTCAAAATCTGCAGGTGATTCTTCTACCTTTTCCTCTTCGGCGATACGTTCGAGGATGAAATGCTCTTTGAGCAGCGTCGCGGTCTTTTCCAGAATGTTCTTTCGCAGCAAATTCTCACGCGCCACGATCTCCTGTTCAGAGAATCCGCTGGATTGCATTTCCAGCACAGAGCGTTCCAATTCCCGACGAGACTGGCGACGCAATAGCTCCGGCGGCAATTCCCAGTCAGCCGAATCGGTCAACATTTTGCTGATCTGATCACGTACCTTTTGACGTTGAGCGTAAGCCAAACGATGTTCCATGGAACCTTTGAGTGTTTCGCGGAGCTTATCAACTTCCATGCCGATGCGTTCGGCGACAGCGTCTGCCGAAGATGCCTCGACACGTTTGACGTCAAGGATTTCAAATTCAAGTTCGACTTCTTTGCCGGCCAACTTTTCGTTGTCGGTGAATTCGCTAAGTTCAACCTTCGCGGTGACTTTGTCGTCGGCCTTTTTGCCGATGACCAATTTGCCGAAATCTTCGATCGTCGCGTCGGAGAAGCTCAGCTTATCTTTGACTTCGATGCTGACCTCCTCTTGAGACGCAACCACTTCGCCGTCGAACGTCGACGTGATGTTGCAGACGATAAAGTCGTCCGCGGCCACGGGTTCTTCCACAGGAACAAGATCGCTGACACGCCGGCCTAAGCCAACGATTTCGGCGTCCACGTCAGCATCGGTGAACTCTTTTTCGGGACGCTCCATTTTTAGACCCTTCCATTGAGGAAGGTCAAACTCGGGACGTACTTAGATGTTGAATTCGTAAGTCAGATCGCCTTCTTCGGGAATTTCGACTTTTTGGAAATCAAGATCCGGCTCGCTGATCGCAGAGAACGTTTCGTCGTCGCTGATCTGAGTCAAGCTGTCCATCAACAAGGAGCCTTTGACTTGGTCGGCAACTTGTTTGCGGAATTTCTTTTCAACGATCGCACGTGGAGCTTTGCCGACGCGGAAACCAGGAACCTCTGCACGCGGTACCAAGGTATCGAACTGCTTTGAAAAGTAGTGTTCGATATCGCCACGCGGAATCGTCACGGTGACGTGGCGCTCGCAGGCGCTTTTTTCTTTGACGTCAATCTTCAGGTCGAGCGACTTGTTTTCTTCGGGAGCTTCGGTGGTCTCGGTATTCATTCCTATTTTCCTGGTCGCCGTGTTTGCGGGAAAGTGTGTTGAGAGAAGTATGTTGAACTGTGCAGATCGCAACTAACCAAAAAAAATCATGCTGCGAGTGGCGGCATGATTCTATCCGTAAAAATCTGTATGGCTCAGAAGTTCTCTCTAAAAGCAGGCAAATAACGCCGCGTTGTGATCTACCGAGAAAGCAGATTGTCGCCGGCGATAAGCCTACCTATAAAAAAAAGCGGGTGAACGGATTCGAACCGTCGACATTCACGTTGGCAACGTGACGCTCTAGCCACTGAGCTACACCCGCATCGGGAAAATAGAATCTTCCCACCAAAAGCGATCGTCCGTTTGGAAAACTGATCGCTTCATGAGCGAGCAGATTATAGGGCAGACGCTAAGGGTTGCAATACTCTTATCGTGGCAATCGGTGACGAATATAAGGAGCGTTTTCGAAACCAGCCAATGTTTCGCAGAATTGGCCTGTTTTCCTTGGGTTAGCGAAGTGATTTCTGGTTTAATGCGGAGCCCGTTAATCCAAAAATCCCCTTCTTGGAGTGACCAAAGGTGATTTACAGGCGACTTGATAGGACCTGATAGACCCAAAAAAGCCTTCAAAGCAAGTGTTGCCTTACGTGTTACACCGGACGCCGCACCTGAAAAGGCTGGCTCGAAGGAGCTCAACGGTGGAAGCAAGGGCGGATCCCAACGACTCATTAACCGGTAGTGCAGCTATCATTTGTCTCGATTGATAATGCTGGCTGGGTCGAATTGCCAGCATGGTTTGTTAATGTTCGGTTAATTACGCGTTAAACGACGGCGATAGAAGGGAATAAACGGCGAAACGAAGGCGAAATCGCTCCGAAACGAGAGTACAGCTGGAGCTAACGCAACTTTACGGGTCCACAAGCGGCCGTTTATTGATAGAATGTGGCCCTTGACGAGCCGCATGACCACGCGAATTTGTAGTTTCAGTCAAACGTCAAACTCAAAGAGGAACCCAATATGCTCAAGGCAAAACTGGTCGTTGTTGGTGGCGATGCGAAGTCCAAGGAAGTCGATCTTAGGCTCCCGACAGTCATCGGCCGCGGAAGAGACGTAAGTTTGACATTGCCGCACCCTTTGGTCAGCCGCCGACACACTGAGCTGTTTGAGAAGGAGGGATACCTATATGTCAGGGATTTGGGTTCGCTCAATGGCACCTACGTCAACAATCGCAAGATCAGCGGCCAGCAACGGCTGGCTCCCAACGAATTGTTGACCCTAGGCAACGTCACGTTCCGCGCGATGTACGACGCCGGTGGCGTCCCTGATTCTGACATCGTCAGATCAGCCGAAATTAGTGACGCAGCGCCCCCAACGGAACGTCCTCTTGCCGAAAAGGCTCAAGAGAAGGACGAAACTGTCCAGTTCGAATCCACCGATGATGATCACGGCCACGTCGGTAATGCTGCCGGTTCCCGAAAACCTCTTCAGGACGTCGCCGCACAACAAACGCCCGTCAGTGCGAAACCGGCGTCTGTGTCCTCGGAGTCGCCAGTGTCCGATGGCACATCTGATAAAGTGGAAACGCCCAGCGATATCTTCTCCGGCGACGAAGATTTCTTATCGCCGGAAAAATCAATTTCGTTAAACGCTTTGGAATCCCTTCCGCCGGTGAACCCTGCCGTCAGCATGATGGGAAGTGCGTTAGATTTTGGCAATCAGCTTCAACGACCCGCGGTCGACGCGATTGATCTGGACGTGGAAGGGCAGCGCCCTGACGGACCCGGCAAAAGCGACGCCGCGTTGGGCTCCTTTTTGAAAAAGCTGCCGCGATAATATGAAGAAAAACAGTGCGATCGACCAAGCGTTGGTCAAACGAATTCGTGCCAGTGATTCTGATGCTTGGAGCGACCTGATCAATCGCTACGAGGGTCGACTCTTAGCGTTTGTCAACAGCCGCCTTTCCAATCGTTCGGCCAGCGCAGACATCGTTCAAGAAGCCTTCATCGGTTTCCTCAACAGCCTTCCCAATTTTGACGGTCGTCGTTCGTTGGAGAGCTATCTGTTTTCGATTTGCGCTTACAAGATGACTGACCATCTTCGCCGCGCGGGGCGTCGTCCGGCGATCCCTTTGTCTGCCGGAGAGGGTTCCAGCGGCGGCCATTGGCAACTTGAGGGGGAAGCGCGACCCGCCAGCAGCATCGCGCGTTCGGGCGAACGTCAAAGGATCGAACACGGTGCCCTCGCAGATGCACTTCAACAGCAACTTTTGCATTGGCAGCAAAAAAGCGATTGGACGAAGCTGAAGTGTGTCGAACTTCTCATCGTACGGGGAAAATCCAATAAGGATGCCGCTGCGATGCTGGGCATTTCCGAACAACAAGTCGCTAATTTCAAGTTCGATTTTCTCAACCGAATGCGCACCCTGGTCAAGCGGCAGGGATTAAGCGTCGACGTGTTTCCTGAACTGTACAACAAATAGCGGCGAGACGCTTCGTGGGTTTGGTCCGTCAACTTGCTCGGTCGCTCGGTGGATTCGTGTTTCAGGAAGGCTTTACTTTCGGATAACCGATCGTTTTTAAAGCTCCCGATATCTCGAAGCTCCTTCTCCCGCGCAGGATCTTTTTAGGACGATCCACTACGTTTGCCAGTTCCCAAGAGAGCCTATTAGGGACTATGACTTGCAACTGGGCAGCTGCACGTTGTGGGCAACATTTGATTTGCGAAAAACAAAAGCCGACATCATCGCGTAGGATCCAAAAATCGTAGCGGTGAAAAAGAGGTCGCCGGCCAGCGTGTACTTGAAGAAGGGGACGGCGTTCTGGTAGCAACTGACAAGGCCTTCTGCCCCCGGCGGATACCATACTCCGCTGGCCCAGACGGCAAAATTGGTAACGACGAAAAACAAGCACGACATCGTGAAGGCCGCCGCGCCCAATTTCAGTCCGTCAGATCTTGAAAGTTCGTGCTGTACCTTTTGGCCGTTTTGACCAATCCAAAAACGCCCCACCAAACAACCGGCCAAAAGACTGCCGTACACGCTGAGCGCGATTGGCCAATGATAGGATCCGATCTGCCAATCGCTGATCAGCAGCGCCAACGCGATCGTCAACAGGGCCATCCAAGTTTTACGGAAATAGAATCCGCTGAACAGCGCGATCGCGGCGATCGGTTTGAAGTTGGGAACATCTGCGATCAGCAAACGGCTGCTAAAACCGAAAATGATCAAACCGATCAGCATCAGCCAAGGCAGCATGTCGCCGCAGCAACGAGAGTTTTTAGACGACTGGTTTCGGGTTTCGTTCATAGTTATCGTCGTGGCGTTATCATCAGGAAAAATAAACTTCATTTTCAATCGGGTATCTTATCTTCGAGTCCAAAACTACGGAAGCCAATTAATCGCCTTTTCGGTGTCCCGGCCGGACGCCAACGTCAACCGCAACGGTTTTACCACGCGCTTCGGACATCTAATGACTTTTATTCGGTCAGTTCTGCGGGAGCCGCTCCAAAACGCCATTGGACTTCGTCGCCGGGATCGACTTCGGTGACGCCGCTGCCGGTTTTAGCCAATTTTCCGTTGAGAAGATAAGTCCAATACTGATCAGGAGTGTCGGTCCCACCCACGCCGTTGATGGATTGGACAAAAGCCGTCTCTCCAGCGCCCGAGGATTGGAGCTTTAGCTCGCCCGCCAATTCGGCTCTTTGAAGAATGTCTAACACCGTCGAATCCTCTGAACAGGGGATTTGAACGTTGACGCTCTGTGCCGCCGAACCAAATTCAACGGCTAAAGTTACCGTGCCGATTTGCCGCTTGGGAGGAGTCGCGACCTGTGTCTGCTGGCAGCCAGCGATCATTGTCACGGCAATCACAATGGTCGCGGCAGTCCAAAAAAGGCCGGTTGGCACAAGAAGGCCGGTCGGCACGATGGTTGTTGCTGAAGTTTTCAAATGCTGTCCTTATTCTTTGACTGTTCTGGCGTGCCGTAAAACCACACAGCAGCGATTTCCAATCCGTCGGTCGGCAAAGGTGCTGAAAATTCGCGCCACGGCAGGTTTAAACGATGTTCATGTCGGATTAGCATAACCGACATGACAGGCTCCCAAAACCGTATCGTAACGACCACCGAAATCGAACCCGGGATTCACTCGATTTCAATCGCCCACCCGGCTGGGCAAAAGAACCGATTGGACCGGCCGACGTTAGAGCAATTCAACGATGCGGTGCAGCAGTTGATCAACGGTGACCAAGCAACTGGCGACCAAGCCAGCGGCGTCAAAGGCATCATCATTTGCTCGTCGATCCTGGGCCATTTTATGGCGGGGGCCGATTTGGCCGCGATTCGAGCAACGACCGACTACTCCGACCAAGACATCGCCGCGTTCTGCAAGATGGGACGCACCATTTTTCAGCAGCTGTTTCAATGCGACGCGTTCACCGTCGCCGCGATCGACGGGGCGGCTGACAACGGCGGTCTTGAACTGGCGATGTGGTGCGATTTCCGCATCGCCACCACTGCCGACCATACTCGTTTTTCATATTCGGATATCGTTTTTGGATTGGTGCCGGCGTGGGGCGGTTCGGTGCTGTTGCCTCGGCTGACGTCAGTCCCCAACGCGCTCAAAATGATCGCGACCGGAAGGTCACTCTCCGCCGAACAGGCGTTGGCCGAAGGCTTGGTTGACGCGGTGGTGAAATCGGACCGGTTGCTGCCGGCGGCGGTGAAGCGGATCCAAGAATCTTTACAACAAAAGGATGCGATTGCCGATCGCAGGCGGGCGAAGACTCAGCCGCTGGAGTTCGACCTGTCATCCGACGCAGCGCTGCGGGATGCGATCGCCGTGACCGCCTCGGCCGTCGGTGAATCCGAAGACATCTACCCCTTCGCGCCGACGGTCGCGATGGAGCACGTGCTGCGAACCGCCGGCGAGCAGTTCGATGACGCGCTGCAATCGGAAACTGCAGCGGTCGTGCAGACCTACGGATCGCCTGCCAACGCGGGGCTGTTGAACCATCACTTTTTGGCCCAACGAAATAGGGCTGAACCTGGCTTGGTCGATTTGAATTTGACGCCCCAGCCCATCAAAAAATTGGGCATCATTGGGGCTGGCGTGATGGGCCGTTCGATCGCGCACGTCGCACTATCAACGGGAATCGACGTCGCGCTGATCGACGCTTCGCAGAACTCGATCGCCATCGCTCGGGCGGAACTGTCGCCACCTGAATTCGAGGTCCCCGCGGACCGTCAGTTGGTTGTTTCGGACCAGTACTCCGTTTTGTCCGATGTTGATTTGGTGATCGAGGCGGTTGTGGAAACGATCTCCGTCAAGGCGTCGGTGCACGAAAAAATTCAGGCTGCGACACGCCCCGGGGTGTTAATCGCTTCCAATACGTCTTCGATTCCAATCGAGGCGATGGCTGAGAATTTTGCAGCGCCGGATCGTTTTTGCGGAATCCACTTCTGTCACCCTGAAGTCATGTCGCTGGTGGAAGTTATCGCTGGCCCAGAAAGCTCCGAACAGGCCGTCGCTGATGCGGTTGGATTCATTAGGCAGTTGGGCAAGATGCCGATCGCAATCAACGATGGGCCTGGTTTTGTCGTCAACCGATTGTTGGCGGCCATGTTGAATCAAGCGCTGGGGTTGCTGGTTGAGGGGCTGACCATTTCACGCATCGACGAAGCGATGGTCGAATTTGGTTTTCGCGCCGGGCCGTTTCAAATCATCGACATCATCGGTGCCGATACGTGCATGTACGCCGGTCGCGTAATGTACGAACACGGGTTAGCCTGCGTTAGTCTGCTGCCGATACTGCCCAAGTTGGTCAAACATAATCGCTTGGGACGCAAGACGCTGATCGGGTTTTACATTTACCCCGATCACCGCGCTGATGCGATCGTGGATCCGGGATTGGATGAGATTGTTTCGAAGTATCAGCGGAGTGAAGTGTCGCCAGAGATCGCGAAACTTTCCCATTCGGATATCGCGCTGCGGATTCTTGCTCCGGTCGTCTTGGAGGCGACGCGCATTATCGAAGAAGAGGGCGTCAATGATTTGCGTGATATTGAATTGGCATTCATTCACGGGCTGTCTTTTCCGCAGCACCGAGGTGGGTTGCTGTTTTGGGCAGACGAGGTCGGTATCGACAAAATCGTGAAGACACTGCTACGACTAACCAAAGCCGATCCACGCTTGCAGCCCACGGAACTGTTGTCCGCGATGCGACAGGAGGATCGGAAGTTTTATAGCAGGATATAGCCGGCGGAATTTAGACCGCTGGGTGCGCAGTTGCCGCTGTGACGCTTCGAATGGTTGGCGTTTCAAACAGTTGGCGTTTCAAACAGTTGCCGCTTCAACCGCTTAGCGATCGGCTTAGCGATTGGCTGCCGCTTCGGCGCGAGCTTCTTTTTGGGCGGCCGCTTCGCGCGAGAGTTTGAACTCAGGGCCTTTGGGGAAGTACTGTAGATCGTCTTCCAAAAAGTAGGCGCTTGGCAAGTTCTGTCCCGCAACGCTGACTTGGCAGCCAGTGAAAACGCAGCCCGCCGCACAGGCGGAAGCGAGTAGCACGATATTCAGGTAGTTAGTTTTCATGGAACGTTTTCGTTGTTCGTTGTTCGTTTAACGTTGAAAGGTGTTGAGTAGTTCCGATTTCCGGTGCCACACTGCGTCAACCTGCCCCAAGGACCGGTGTGAGAACGCAATGCACGACGCATCGGGCGCCTCGGGTCACTTACGTAACCGACAAACGTCTTATCGTCGGTACGACCGCTGGACTTTGACATTTTCGAAGATAAATCGTTACAAGCTGCCTAAGTTGAAGTCGTGGGGCTTTGGGCGGTTTGTCAAGTCGCCGTTTGCTAGCGATACGCAGGCCGGACATCGTAAAGCCGCTGTCCCCAGCTGCTTCGGCGGATGAGTCAGATGCGTTTTCATTTTCCAAGGCTGGCATCCGAGCTTCGGTCGCGGTCGAA
>CAYOZV010000073.1:9702-13279 GCA_964408465.1 uncultured Pirellulaceae bacterium | reverse complement strand
TTTATCGAAGCGCCCTAAGTAGCCGGGACGGCGACTTTACTATCAACTTTGAGGCGGGTTGCTTGGGCTACCTTCGGCTGACGCCAATTTGGCAATGTATCACCAATAACCTGTCGAAGAAGTTAACTAGCGGCCACCCAATAGCTATCATCAAGGCGTAAAGATAAATTTTGCGGACCAGCAACATGAAAATTTGGCTTTCCATCCTCATTGCCTGCGTGATGACGCTCGCCCACATCGCCGCCGTGCCAACCGCGGTTGGGGGGCAGGTTCTGGGGCAGGTTCGGGGGCAGCAACTGCCCCACCGCGATTACTACGTCGGATTTGCCGATCTGCACGAAGGCGAGTTCCGATCGGCGTTGCGTCGTTTTAATTCTGCATTTCGTTCTGCGTTCCGTGTGGGGGATGCTCGGTATTTGGATTCGGTTTGCATCCTCACCATGATGGGTGAATGTCATTATCGTGTGGGGGACCATCAGACCGCGTTGCAGATGTACAACGATGCGCTGACGCTTTATCTGGGACTGGAGGGGCAGCGTTGGCAAGCCAACATCCGACTGCCGGCGGTCATTCAAACCGATACCAACGCGGTCCAACGGGCGCGGGTGACTTGGGGCAAGTCCCAGCGGAACGCTCAGATTGCGAACGTTCCCGACACCATTTCCGTTGTGCGCAAACAACTGGCCAACGGGATCGCGTTGGAAAACGGTGGCGTCTTCGATCCGTCGGAACTGCGTCAGGTCAACGTGGTGGAGGTGCTGCGTTGTACGGCGTTGGCCATCCACCGCCGTCGACAGATCTCTGGCGTGACGGGACGCTATGATCCGTTTTCTAAAAGGCTGATGGATGGGCTTAAAAAATCGAGCGCCGGAAACGGTACGTTGATGGGAGCTTTGAACGGCGTTGTTTACGGAATGGCGTTGTCGGCGATCGGTGAACAACGCAAAGCGGCGGCGATCCTAATCAGTGCGCTTCAAATTCGCGGTGGTTCAGACCATCCCCTGACTCCTTTGGCGTTGGCAGAACTTGCTCATTTAAGCATCGCCAACCAGCAACCCGCAGCCGCGTTGCAACAAGCCCTTGAGGCCACTTATGCCGGTGCCTACTTTCAGCAGCCCGACGTCGTCGAAGAAGGTTTTGGTTTGGCCACCAAGGCCCATTTGATGACCCAGCGATCCGTGTTGCCCGCGCTCAGCCCGGCCCTGGTTTGGGCGGGACGTGAACGTACGCAAATGTTGGAGGCTTCTTTGGCCGTTTTCATCGCGGAGTGTTTTTCCGAAGCCGGCGATGCGGGGGCGTCCGCTCGGGCGCTCGGCCAAGCCGGAAAATTAATGACTAATCGCAACAATATTTCACAGACGTTGCTGGCACCAAAACTGCACTACCTCACGGCCGTCAACCGATTTCTCCGTGGTGACTCGCGCGGTGGTCGATCGTCACTGAAGGTCGCCCTCGAAGGACTGGCGGCCAAATCACCGGCGATGTTCCGATTGCAATTAGCCGATAAATTGGCCATCAACCAGTCGTTGACCGAGAAGCAGGCAGATTTGCTTTATACAAAACTATTGCAGGATCCCAGTGCGCTGCTTTGGAAGACCGAACCGATGGACGCGATCGCTTTTTTGCTGACGCCGCATGTGTCGGCGATGGAACGCTGGTTCGAAATTCTGATCAACCGAAAACAGATCGACCGCGCCGTCGAAGTCGCCGATCAAATCCGCCGTCATCGTTTCTACGCGGAACTTCCCCTGGGCGGGCGGTTGCTGTCGTTGCGGTGGGTGCTGCAGGGAGATTCTCAATTTTTGCAACCCGACGCGCTCAAGCAACGTCAAAGTTTACTGACGCGCTATTCGGGCTATCGCGATCTATTAAACCAGTCGACCGTGTTGCAGAACAATTTGGATGCTCTGCCGCTGCAACCGGACGCTAATTCCGCCGATGAAAAAACGCAGCGCCAAACGATGGCGCAGCTGGCTGAAATCTACAGCCGCCAAGAAGCCTTGATCGCCGGCATGGCGCTGCGGCGCGAACCGGCGGAGATGGCGTTCCCGCCGATGGGCAACGCGTCGTCGGTGCAAGGTTTTGTGTTGCCCGGACAAATGGTGTTCAGCGCTTTGCAGACGCCGGCCGGCTATCACATTTTCTTCTTCGACGACCAACGCGCCAAATACCTTGGGTTGGTCGACGCGCTGGCCTTGAAAAAAGGTATCGGTGGCGTCCTGGCCGCGATGGGCGTCGCGGCCAACTATGCCGATCCACAATTGCTGGCGTCCGATGCGTGGCGAGACGCCATCTGGGAATTCCAAGAGAACCTCTTCGAAGACATTCCCTTGGATGACCTTGCCAAGGCCGATGAATTGATCGTCATTCCCGATGGCCTGTTGTGGTATGTGCCCTTTGAGGCTTTTTTGGTCGGCGATCAGGGCAAGGAGGTGCCGCTCATTGAGACGGCCAAAATCCGCTACTGCCCTACCCTGTTCCTGTCGTTCGCCAATCCAGCTTCAAATGGCGAAATTGAATTCACGGGAGTCGTGACCGGTTCGATGTACCCTAAAACGGATTCAACATTCGCCGATCAGGCGTTCACCGAAGTACTGGAAAAAGAAATCCAAGCCAAAGATCTGAGTACTAGTTCCAGTCAAGAAATCCCGTCGCAGCAATTGGCCCGACGGCTTGATCAGTTGGTTGGGCTCAATGAAGTGTCGACCCAAAATGGTGCGTTCGGTTTGCAGCCGATGCGGGTTGACGGCGGCAGGAAGAATTCGCAAGATCAGGCGACCTTGTTGGACTGGATGTCGGTGCCGCTACAGTCGCCAGATCATGTCGTGATGCCGGGGTTGAATTCGATCGGTGGAACCGGTGGGTTGGCGCGTCCTGATGGCCGCGAAATGTTTTTCGCGGCGACCAGTATCATGGCCGCCGGTGGCCGGACGGCGTTGTTGTCGCGATGGAATTCCGGCGGGCAGACACAAGCCAATTTTGCCGCGCGATACGCGCGATACGCGGCCGCCATGCCCGTGACGACGGCCTTGCAGAACGCCGTGAGGCAAACGCGTTTGGGCAAGATTGATTTGGCCAAAGAGCCGCGCCTTAAGACCGATCCCAATGCACCGGAGTTGACGGCAGAGGCTCCGTTTTTCTGGGCCAACCCGATTCTGGTTTCTTACGCTGATCAGCGCGTCGCCGATCCGGCGGTAATCAAGGAACTGGAACAGGCGATCGCAGACGCCGCCCAACCCCCACCGCAAAGCGATCCCCCCAAGCAAGATCTCGCCGGTGAACAACCGCCAGGGCAAAGTGCTGACGTGGTTGCTCAAACTCCCGCCGCCGAGGACCAAGCGGAAGAGGATTCCGATGACCAGGGAGGTGCTGTCTGGACCATCGGCGGCAAAAAACCATAGTTGCCAGGCCGTCGGCGAATAAAATCACCGCCGCTGCGCGAAAGTGCAGCCCCGCAAGACTCCCAAGGCGAGAATAGGATTCGCATCGGTGTTGCCTGAAAAGAGTAATTGCGTGATAGTCGTGTCCTCCATCGCCGACACTGATGGACTCCTCCCTAAGGCCAGTCGAAAGCCAG
>CAYOZV010000073.1:0-9602 GCA_964408465.1 uncultured Pirellulaceae bacterium | reverse complement strand
GCCAGTCGAAAGCCAGCCGTGAATCAATACGCTCTCCTTTGCAAATTCCTTCTCTGCGGTTTTGTCCTGATGATTTGGGCAACCGCACCTCCCACGGTGCGCGCTCAGTTAGCGGTAGAGACAACGCAACAGACAACGCAACAGACAACGCAACCTTACGACACGCTGGTCATTGTCGCGTCAAATCTGGCACGCGCCCCTGCCCTTGAGCGATGGGTCGACTATCGAACCAGCCAAGGCCACCGACTGTTGGTGGTCCAGAGCCAGCGATTCGCGGCAAGCAATCGAAACTTCATTCAGCGCATCGGCGGGATGCATCGTTCAATAAAGAACCTGGTTCTGATGGGTGACGCCGGTGATTGGACGAAGTCTCCGACGGAACTTCTGCCAACGGATCACGTGCGCGCCGAAGTCAATTTCATGTTCGGTTCGGAAATGGAAATTGCAACCGATAACACTTACGCAGATCTCAACGGCGATGCTACGCCCGAACTGAATGTAGGCCGCATCGTGGCGACCGACGCCCAAGAATTGCAACGGTACGTGGATCGCGTGATCCAATATGAATCCGATAGCGGGGACCAGCAATGGCGGCGGCGCATCAATCTGATCGCAGGGCTGGGCGGTTTCGGATCGGTGACCGATGGGCTGATTGAAAGCACGGCCAAACAAATCATCACCGACAAAATTCCTGCCAGCTACAACACGTCGGTGACTTATGGAAGCTGGCAGAGCCCCTACTGTCCTGATCCGAGACTGTTTTCACAAACGGCGATCGAGCGCTTCAACGAAGGTTGCTTGTTTTGGATCTACGTCGGCCACGGAGATCGCCAGCGGTTGGACAAAGTCCGTGTGCCGGAGCAACGTTTTGATATCTTGGACGCTGAGAGTGCCGTCGCGCTCAATTGTAAATCAGGCAGTCCCATCGCCATCTTTCTGGCATGCTACACCGGAGCGATCGACAGCAGTCGCGACTGCCTGGCGGAGCAAATGGTCAAACAATCCGGCGGGCCGGTCGCGGTCATCTGTGGTTCGCGCGTGACCATGCCTTACGCGATGTCGTTGTTGTCGATTGAGATGGCGGACGAATTTTTTGACGGTCAGTGTTTGACGATCGGGCAATTACTGCGCAGAGCCAAACTGGCAATGGTCAGTCCCAAACCGATCGCCGCCGATGATAAATATCGGCAGATGATACACAGCATGGGACAGTCTCTGAGCCCGTTGCCCAAACAGTTGGAGGCCGAAAAACGCGAGCATTTGCATTTGGTGAATTTGCTGGGCGATCCGCTGTTGCGGTTGAGGCGGCCATCGAAGGTGGATTTGCAGATCGAGGGCACAGCCTCCGCAGGGCAGACGTTGCAGATCAAAGGAGTCAGTTCGGTGGCAGGGCAATTAACGATCGAGCTGGTGTATCGGCGAGACCGTTTTCGCGTACGGCCCAAACGACGGCGGACGTTTGAGCCCGAGGACCAGAAGTTAGCCGACTATCAGAAGACGTACCGCCAAGCCCATGATCAGGTTTGTGTTTCGAAACAGCTGACCATCACGGCCGGGGCGTTTGACACATTCATTGAAGTCCCGACGGAGGTCAAAGGCGCGTGCGAAGTGCGGGCGCTGGTGGTCGGTGACGCCAGCCAAAACACAAAGTGCGCCTTGGGCAGCCGGCCGGTGAAAATCGTAAAAGCGCCTTCCCAAGATGCCCTCAGAACCGCCGGCGATGCGGAGCGTTTAAAACGCTAAAACGAAGAAACGCTGAAACGGATCAAAGCCGCAGCGGGTGCGTCCGTAGCCAAGGTCGCAGTGCGTTATTCTTGTAACGCTTTGGAATGTTTTAACTGCCTCGGCGACTGGGAAGGCTCCCCATAACACGGTCATAGATCCAGTACTCGAAAAAGATCATGACGACCGACCCCACGAATAGAAGAGGGCGTATGATTCTGGCCTCGTTCTCCCCAAATCGGTTGCCCAAGAGCGCATCAAGCACGATCCCGTTAACGATCAACAACGCAATCATGCTCAGCCCCACCATCGCGGTGAACCCGCAACCCAATCCGGCTTTCTTTCGCGTGCTGGCGGTTTTCGAGGCAACCATGAATTGATCTTGTCGGTAAAATGATGCTGCGGTGAAGCCTCTCTTTGAGTAGGCTTCCATTATCACCGCCCTCATTGGATGAGGGGGGCTAAGGGCGGGAATGGCCGGTATTGGCGATAATGGTGTTAACCGGCCCCATTTTATACTCGCCGGCGCTTAAAGAGAATCAGCCATTATGCAACCCGATCGCCAACGGACTCCCCGCGCTTTACTGACGGCAGTTTTTGTTGGAATTATTATCTGGGCGGCTTTGATTGCGGTCGGCGTCTTCCATCGTTCGGGTGGAAACTGGGCCAAGACCTCGATTGTCGTTTTTGTGGTGGCGGTTTTTTTGGGAGGGTGGCTGTTTGTTCTGAAACGTCGTCCGCGGCCGCGACAAAAATAGACTTCATTGCCGCCGCTAACGTTAAACGGCGTTTGTAAAACAGTGCTCAAACAGCACCTGCCACTCGATCACCGCAACATCGTGCGTCGCGTCGTTACCTTCGGTTTGGACGCGATCCACAAACTGCATTGGATCAAACGGCTGGGCTGATCGCTGGCTAATGCTATCGTAAAGATCGCAGGGACCAACTCGACCGTACCAATATTTGCTGTTGGAAAAATCTC
The DNA here is from genome assembly GCA_964408465.1 of uncultured Pirellulaceae bacterium. Lineage (GTDB taxonomy): Bacteria > Planctomycetota > Planctomycetia > Pirellulales > Pirellulaceae > Mariniblastus. The sequence goes on along the minus strand of CAYOZV010000073.1, from coordinate 6,898 downwards.
CCTCCAACCGGTGCATGATCGCGTGCCAGTGGCTGCCCACTGGCGTCTTTAGATCTTGGCTGATGTCGTGTGACGGATCTAGAAAATTGTGCAATAGCCAAAGCCCGCTCAGGCAAGCCTGCCCCATCTGGCCACTCTGGCCACTCTGGCCACTGGTGGAGAAAGTGCTGGCATTAAGCGCCTGCAAATCTGCCAGCACATTTTGGTTGCCTGAGGTGGTAGTGGCATATTGGTTGAATGCTTCGTCGGTGAGAAGCTGTTGGACGCTGGGCGGATAGTTCATTTTGGTCTCCGTCTAAAGGTTACTTAGAGATGGCATCCTACCCAGTTTTTCTCTCCGTCGAAGGGGGCAGCGCTATTGGCTGGCGGCCAAACGCGGCAACAGGTCCGCGCACCCTTTTTTCACAGAGGTGCATGCGGCACAGAGTACACGCAGCGGAGCAGTTCTGCGTTGGTCTGCGGCTCTGTGTTTCTACTTCTTAGACGGCTTTTTGACGGAGGCTTATCTGCCTTGTTAGGGTTTTGGAAAGCTCCTAAACTCCGCCACCACTCTATAAAGCAGGAGCCTGTTTACCTTTAGGCACCTTCTGCGCGTTTGTCATTTTGCATTAAGTTCGAACGCAGTTTGAATTCCGAAATTCAATCTTCCAATCAACTTCATCCACGAATTTTCGGCACCCGAAAATTCGCAGGGGGAGCTTGCGCGGTGATCGCGACCATCGTCGCACTTTGCCTTTTGCCGGCCCTTGGGTGGGCTCAGGAGATCACCTTCGCGCGGCCCTCCGCAACGTCGTCCGTCACGATCAACGGCCAGCAAATCAGTCGCTGGCAAACGGGCAATTTTGAAATTCTACACGTTCAAGGCAACGTCGAAGTTCGCCAGCAAGATATCTTTGCCGCTGCCAATGAAGCGATCATCTGGGTCGAGCTACCTTCGGACGACCCCGCCGATTTTTATGCCGCGCCTGCGTCCCAAACGCATCGCGTGATTGTCTACATGCAGAACAACGTCGTCGTCGAACTTGATAGTCTGGGCGCGGCCGGCCTGCAAGGTAATGGTCGGCGTGACCGCATCGAAGATCAGCAATGGCTGGGGCAATTGGTCACCCAATCGACTGTCGATCTGGGAACGGCCACCTACCCGCTGCCGGCCAATCGTCCGCCGGCGATCTATAACATTGCGTTGCAGTCAGCGCTGCGGGCGGGAATCGCGGCGGTGAATCCCAATGCTGCCGCCGGTGGAGACGTTGCCAACGGTCAGCCGCCGAGCCGATCTGGTTTGCCAAACCACAACCGCCGCAACGACAACTCGTTTTCACCAACCGCCCGATTGGTTTCAGCGCAAACGGGGCAACTGACTGAGCAAACCCCTGCCCTTCCTTCGGTCAACGACGTGCCTGATTTGGGGACGCCGCAATTCGAACTACCTTCTTTAAATCAGCAGCCACCCTCGGACTTCGGCACCACCCAAGCTCCGGCACCACAACCGGCCGAGCCCACCGGCGGCGTTTCGTCTGGTCCTCCGGCGGCCAACAGCGATGCAAAATTAGCGATCACAGCGCGTGATTCCAAAGTGAGTCTCAACTTCAAAACGTTTCCTAATCCTGAGCGGCCCGACGAACGGATCTCGTTAGGCGTCGGCGGCGTCCGCATCGCGATCGACTCCAGCAAAATCGCGGGTGCTCCGATGTTCCGCACCGACAAAGAGAAGAAACTGGTGATCTTGGCCGACAGCGTCGTCCAATGGCAACGTGTGCAGCCCGACGGTACGACCAGCAACGAGCTGTATTTGGAGGGCAATGTTGTCTTCGCCAAAGATAAACGAGTCATCTACGCGGAGCGCATGTACTACAACGTCGAACGCGCCCAAGGCACGATCCTCAAAGCCGAAGTGCTCACGCCGGTGCCCGAGTACCGCGGATTGGTTCGGCTCAAAGCGGACGTTGTGCAACAGGTCGACGCGAATCGACTTCAAACGTACGGGACGGCTTTCACCTCCAGCCGCCTGGGAGTCCCGCGCTATTGGCTTCAATCGAGCCAGATGAATCTAACGCGCCAGCCGACTCAGAAACTTGATCCTGACACGGGGCAGCCGTTGTTTAACCCCGTCACCGGGCAACCAGAAATCGGCGATGATTACTTTGCGGAGAGTTTTTCCAACCGCATCTACGTCGGGCAAGTCCCCATTTTCGCGTGGCCGCGGTTCGCGTCCAGCCTTAGTGATCCGTCGTTTTATTTGACGGAATTTGCGGTCAACAACGATAACATTTTTGGCACCCAAATTCATACCGGTTGGGATCTATTCAAAGTCCTAGGTATCCGGGCCCCGCGTGGGACCAAGTGGACCGGCGTGCTGGACTATCTCAGCGAACGCGGCGTGGGCTTTGGAACCAAGGCCGAATATCTGCGTGATGGGCTGTTTGGAATTCCTGGCATCGTTCAGGGATCCTACCAAAGCTGGTTCATTCAGGACGACGGGCTGGATTTCCTTGGGCGCAACCGGCGAAATCTTGTCCCCGAAGAAGAATTGCGTGGACGCATCGTCGGCAAGCATCGCCACACCATCGCGCCGGGGTTCAACGTCCGCGCCGAACTGGGGTACATTTCCGATCGCAACTTTTTGGAACAGTTTTACGAACGTGAATGGGACACCAACAAAGACGCGACCACCGGACTGTGGGTGGAACGCAATTTTGGCACGCAAAGCTACAACCTTACCGCCGACCTTCAAATCAACGATTTCTTCACGCAGACCAGCTGGTTGCCGCGCTTTGATCAGTTTACTTTGGGCCAGCCCATTTTCGGCGACCGTGCCTTCTTTAACAGTCACTCACAGGTGGGATACGGACGGCTGCGCGTCGCATCGACGCCAACCGATCCAACGGACGCCGCTTTCTTTGATCCGTTGGCTTGGGAAGCGGACGTCAACGGAGTTCGCGCTTCTACTCGGCAGGAGATTAACGTGCCGCTGCAGTTAGGGCCGACCAAAGTCGTGCCGTACGCGTTAACCGATGTCACGTATTGGCAAGAAGCCCTCGATAACAACGATTTGTTGCGCGTTGGCGGGCAAGTCGGATTGCGGGCCAGCCTGCCGCTCTGGAAAGTCGACCCAACGGTGCAGAGCGAATTGCTGAACCTCAACGGATTGGCGCACAAAATCACTTTTGACATGGATTCCTTCTACTCCGATGCGTCCCAAGACGTTAACGAACTGGCGCTGTATGACGCGCTCGATGATGACTCGCAAGAACACTTCCGACGACGATTCGCGTTTTCGTCTTTTGGGATCACCGCCGGAGGCGACACGCCGCTGCAATTTGACGAACGGTTCTTCGCTCTGCGGTCGGGACTGCAAAGCAACGTGACGTCGCCATCGAGCGAGATCTTTGACGATCTGTCGGCGATCAAGTTAGGCGTCAGGCAGCGCTGGCAGACCAAACGAGGTGCTCCCGGCCGCACACGCATCATTGATTTGGTGAACTTCGACGTGCAAGGATTCATTTTTCCCAAAGCTGATCGTGATAACTTTGGCTCCAGTGCCGGCATGGTGACTTACGATTTCCGCTACCACATTGGTGACCGAGTCTCGTTGGTCTCTGATGGTTACTTTGACTTCTTCGGCGATGGCCTCCGCACCATCAGCGTCGGTGCGTATGCTCAGCGGCCCGAAGTAGGCAACGTCTTCTTAGGAGTGAGATCCATCGAAGGCCCCATCAGCAGCAACATCCTCACCGGCACCGGAACGTATCGGATGAGCGACAAGTGGGGGCTCAAAGGTGGATTCCAAGTCGACTTTGGAGAAACGGGCACCATCGGTCAGCGGTTGGGCGTGGTCTACATTGGAGAATCGTTCATGTTCGAAATAGCGGCCAACTACGATGCTAACCGAGATAACCTTGGCATTCGGTTCGGGTTTGAGCCAAGATTCTTACCCAAGCCAAAACTATTTCGCCCCGGCGGCGTCGCGATCCCTCCGGCCGGTTCGAGGTGGCTGGAGTGATGTTTGGGTAGCGCGGAATTTTAATCCGTTTTTTCGTTGGCTTGGCGTCAACGGATTGAAAATCGGGGCTACGAGGACTTTGCACTCTTTCAGTAAAATCTTTGCCTAAACCACAATAATCGACTATTTTATAAGCGTAGAGAAGTCGTACTTCCTAGGCTCGGCGCTTCCTTTTCAAACGCACCTTTGAACATTCCAACTCCAACCCCAGAAACAACTCATGGCCGTTGAAGCCTACATCAAACTGCTGGTCAAACACAAAATTGTGACCAAAGATCAGGTCATCGACGCGGACAAGTTCGCTCGTAAGAACAACACGGATCTCGGGCAAGCGCTGATCAAATTGGAGTACGCCAGCGAAGAACACGTCATGAAAGCCAGGGCCAAAGCCAACGGCATGGAGTACGTGAACCTGAACAAGATCGACATCCCCGAAACGGTCGTCGAACTGATGCCCGAAGCGGTCGCCCGTGAGAACAACGTCCTGCCCATCGCCGTCGATGGCAACAGTCTGCAGGTTGTAATGAGCGAACCGGGAGACTTAGAAACGACCGAAAAACTGCGATTCATTCTTAACCGCGACGTGCGGGTCGTATTGGGCACGCGGTCCAGCATCAGCGCGGCGATTAACCGTGTTTACGGCCAAATCGAGGGTGAATCGGCCGATAGTATGCTGCAGGAATTCACCGACACCAAAATCGACTTCACCGAAACCGTCGAAGACGAAGCGGCCGCCGATGGTGGGGCCGAAGACGAAAACAGCGCCCCGATCGTGCGGCTGGTGCAGATGATGATCACCGAAGCGGTGCAGCTGCGAGCCTCCGATATCCACGTCGAACCGTTCGAGGATCGGGTGCGGATCCGGTATCGAATTGACGGCGTTTTGCGGCAGCGCGATAAATTACCGCGTCGCCAGTTGGGTGCGATTATTTCCCGTGTGAAGATTCTGGCCAGTATCGACATCGCCGAACGAAGACGCCCGCAAGACGGACGGATCAAAGTCAACGTCGGCGAAAAAGAGCTCGATCTGCGTGTCAGCATCATCCCTACCAACAACGGACAATCTGCCGTGTTGCGTCTGTTGGATAAAGACAATATCCGCGTGGGTGTGAAACAACTGGGCTTCTCAGAAGAGACCTACAACAAGTTCCAAGGGCTGATTAAACGGCCTAATGGGATTGTGCTGGTGACCGGCCCGACCGGATCAGGCAAAACGACAACGCTTTATGCGGCTATCAACAGCCTTAATCGTCCCGAACGCAAGATCATCACCGCCGAAGATCCGGTGGAATATTACCTGCCCGGGATCAACCAAGTCGAAGTGAAGCACAACATCGGATTGGACTTTGCGCGAATCATTCGCGCGATGCTCCGCCAAGCTCCCAACGTGATTCTGGTGGGGGAAATGCGAGATGCGGAGACCGCATCGATGGGTATTCAAGCTAGTTTAACTGGACACCTTGTTTTCAGTACACTGCATACGAACGATGCGCCCACTGCTGTGACGCGGATGATTGACATGGGCGTGCCGGGATACTTGGTCGCCAGTTCAGTGGTGGCCATTTTGGCACAGCGCTTAGTGCGGACCATTTGCAAGAAATGCAGCACCAAATTCACCCCGACCGAGGCCGTGATGAAGGAGGCGGGTTTGACTGATGAACAGATTGCGCGGGCCAATTTCAAACGGGGTAAGGGCTGCAATACGTGCGGAAAAACCGGTTATCGCGGCCGCATGGGCATTCACGAGATTCTGATGGTGGACGCGCGGGTGCGGGAGTTGATCTTCGAAAACGCGCCCGCCAACGTAATTCGCGAATACGCGATGGAGCACGGTATGACGACTTTGTTCGGTGACGGTATTAAGAAGGTTGTTGATGGTTTTACCACCTTTGACGAAGTTTATCGCGTCGCGAAGAAGACCGAGCAGGATGGAGCTTAATTTTCCCTTAGTGGCGTTTGAGGGCTTTTTCACGGCTTAAGCATGCGTTTTGGTGGTTTTTCGTGGATTTTCTTAGACTTTTGCAGAGCCCATGCAAACAATGACGCTGTCAGAAGGAATCTCGGTTAGCCGGATTCTCCTGACGGCTTCCACCCTCCTGCCATTCTCTTCCACTTGCGTTAAGTAAATAAGTCATTTCGATGACCTTATGTTCAGCGCGGTAGCCGATCATCTTTTTAAGATCGCCTTATAAAGAATGATTGCGGTCAACTGCCCACTGAATACTAACTCCCTTATTGGAAAATAAATGGCCACTGTCCTTATTGATAAATTGCTTGAAGCATGTGTAAAGCAAGGTGCCAGTGATATTCATATCACCACCGGCCAGCCGCCGGTGTTCCGGTTGCATGGTCGCCTGCGCCGCTTGGAGACCAAGGACCTTGAGGCTGATGATACCGTCGCGCTGATGAAGTCGATCACGCCTGAGCGTTGCCAGCGCGAACTGCAAGAGGTCGGTAGCGCTGACTTTGGTTTTGCCTACGGCGATGCGGCTCGTTTCCGCGTTTCGATTTTCAAGCAGCGCGGCCACATTGCGATGGTGCTGCGGCAGATCCCCAACGAGATGCTGCCGCCGGATGTTTTGGGCGTTCCTGATGTGTTCACGAAATTGATCATGCGTCCGCGTGGGTTGATTCTGGTCACTGGCCCGACCGGTTCGGGCAAGAGTACAACATTGGCGTCGTTGGTGAATTACATTAACGAGCGCGTCGACCATCACATTATCACGATCGAAGATCCGATCGAGTTTTATCACTACCATAAAAAATCCACCGTCAACCAGCGCGAGGTGGGTGTCGACGTGCCCAGTTTCTCCGAAGCGATTCGACGTGCGTTGCGGCAGGATCCCGACGTGATTCTGGTGGGCGAACTTCGTGACCTGGAAACGATCGAAGCCGCGA
>CAYOZV010000072.1:0-22156 GCA_964408465.1 uncultured Pirellulaceae bacterium | reverse complement strand
CGGGTTTGGAATCAAGCTTATTACATTTATCGCCGCTTGGGAAAAATCTCTCATTCAACCGTTAAGTTCGATAAGGTTATGGATTTCTCCATCATTGAAAAACTGAAGTCCGACGGCAAGTATTCGACTCAAGTCGACGAGTACACGACTCAGTTTTTGCCGACGACAACGCAAGAGGTTCGCGGTGCTGAAGAGATTTTGACCAACACGGTGGTGATCCATTTCTTTCCCAACAGCGCGAACATCAACAAAATGATCGTCAAAAAAGAGAATGGAAAAGATGTCGAGGTGCCGTACGATCCCAAGGTTGATTTCGTGCTGGAGGAGGTTGGGAAACTGGCGGGGCAATTTGGCACGGCGCGGATCATTATCGAAGGCCACACCGATAGCTCGATGAAGGGGAAGGCTCCGGTCGATCTTGTGAAGAGCTTGGCCAAGAAACGTGCCGAAGCAGTGAAGCAGGCATTGACGAAGAAGTTCCAACTTTCCCCCAACCAATTCAACACCGATGGTTTGGGCTGGGATCGACCTGCTGATTCAGATGACCCGCTCAACCAAGCGAAGAATCGCCGTGTGGAGGTAAAAATCTATCCAGCGGAGGCGCTGAATTAGGTTTGATATGCCCCCGGCTTCCAGGCGATCGAATCGGTGGTAGTGGATCTTGTTAAAGATCCCTGCCGTTGCTGATCCCTCATTATTTGTCCGGAGAGGAATCACGAAAAGGCTTCATTCGTTTGTGGATCGAGCTCTAACCAAGGCAGAGATTTAATTTAGGCGACGAGGGATTTTTGACAAAATCCACTACGTGTGATCGTTTGATTTTCGTTTATGGAGCACGATGGCAACTGAAACTACTACTGTCGCAGACGAAAATCGTTCGCCTTGGTTTCCTATCCGAGGGGACATTGGAATCGTTAGTTCGGTCCTCTTGGGATTGTTGTGCATCGCGCTGGTGTTGGGGCTGTGGTGGTTTGTGACTTTGGGCGAAAGTTCGGAAGACCGAATTGTCAGCGCACTCGCCCTGCCGAGTCCCTCGGAAACGTTTTCTACGTTTCATCAGTTGTGGACCGATCGTGAGTTGACCCAAAACACGTTGACGACGCTCTACCGTGTCGCCGCGGGATTTTCGCTGGCGACGTTGATCGGTGTGCCTTTGGGGGTGATGGCAGGTTGCTTTCCGCCGGTCAAAGCCTTCCTGATGCCGCTGATATTGTTTGGACGAAACATCCCGATCGCTGCCTTGGTTCCACTGTCCTTTTTTTTCTTTGGGATCGGCGATTCGCAGAAGATCGTTTTCATTTTTATGGCAACGGTGGCATTTGTGATTGCCGACACCGCCACGTCGATCACGAACGTTGGACAACAGTATTTGGATACCGCCTACACTGTGGGAGCCAACCGTTGGCAAACGATCATGAAGGTCATGGTGCCGTTGGCGATGCCCTCGGTGCTTGACTCCCTGCGTTTGTTATTTGGGTTGGCGTTCGGTTACATCATGCTGGCCGAAACAATTAAGCTGGGCACCGAATCGGGTGGACTGGGTCACTTGATCAGCATGTCTCAGCGTCGGGGCCCACGTGCTCATATCTACTTGATCATTTTAATTATTCCCGTGGTCGCGTTTTTGATCGACCGGATTCTTTTCGCGATACAAAAGGGACTGTTTCCGCATAAATACGGAGGCAACGGTTGGCTGTTGGGGATTTTTCGAATGTTGATGAGCGGTTGGGGAGACGTGAAGTCAAAAATGTTTCAACCGGTGCCCCCGTTTGATCAGTTAACTCTTGAGACAACATCTGACTACGAAGCGAAACCTACCTCGGAGAAGGCACCCACATTTCGAAAACGGCGCGGTGATAACGACACGGAGTGGCGACCATGAGCGAATCAGCACCACAACCATCAAACGAAATCGGCTCAGCCACCGACAACGATGACATTGGAAAAGATGTTGGCGTCGCCAAGGTCGTTGCGGCAGATAACGAAAACGCCGGCGGCGGCGATCGAACTCCCGTCGTCGAATTTAAGAATGTTACCAAGACTTATAACGCCGGCAGCGCGAATGCATTTACGGCGATCAAGGACGTGTCGTTTGTCGTCCAGGATAAACCCCAAGAGGGCGAATTCATCGGTGTGCTTGGCCCTAGTGGCTGTGGTAAGAGCACGATCCTGAAGTTGATCGCCGGATTGTCGCCACAGCATCCCCCGACAACCGGTTCGGTGAAGGTGCTGGGGAATGAGGTCGTGGGGCCTGGAGCCGATCGCGGGATGGTGTTTCAGGATTACACCAGCTTCGACCACCGCACGGTATTGGAGAACGTTACGTTCGGGTTGGAATGTCATGGGGTGTCGCGCGCCATCAGAGAGGAATTGGGGCGACACTGGATCGAACAGGTAGGTTTGGATGTGGCCAACGATGCGTCGAAGTATCCGCACGAACTTTCGGGGGGCATGCGTCAGCGTGTGGCGATTGCGCGTAGCCTGATCTTAAAGCCGCGTGTCATTCTCATGGATGAACCGTTCGGTGCGCTTGATCCGCAGACGCGTTTGAACATGCAAGATCTATTGGTGGAACTATGGCGAAAGGTGGAAGCGACGGTGTTCTTGGTGACGCATTCGATCGAGGAGGCGGTTTACCTTGGTGATCGAGTCTACGTCTTGAGCAGTTCGCCGGGAACGCTTGCGCGTGAGTTAGAAGTGGAACCCCCCAATCGTCCGGCGGCTGAGATGCAGCGCGAACAGGAATTCCAAGAAACAATCTTCTATTTACGTGATTTGATTGCGGCCGAGGAAGCGCTGAAGCAGGCTGGCATGTAAGGGACGCGGGCACCCGTCGGAAACTGCCATGGAAGCCTGCTACCACTTAGATTACGTGGCTCGGGCATCGCGCTAGAATTCTCGGCGATCAATTGCTCGGCGGGGGATCGTGGCGGCGTTCACTGCACCGTGACTTTGCGTACGACAATTCTCTGAGCCAACGCAATCAAAATGTCCAGGCAAATTCGGCTTGATTCGCCGTCATTGGCCAGCGCCGCATTCTCTAATTCTTGACTTGGTGCATACAGTTCGAGAAACCCGCATGTTCCGCCTGCTCCCTTGAGCCAGTGAGCTAGTTTGCTCAGTTCGTCAAACGATCCGTTGGAAATCGCCACATCCATTTCTTGAAGTTTGGCTTCAATCTGTGGAATGAAGTCCAAGATGATTTCGCGGAAATCTTCTTCAGCAGGAAGTGTTGAATAGATCGGAGACGCGCCAGCTTCTGACTCAGTCTTCACCTCAACACGAATGTTGGAGCGTTGGGGAAGTCCTGCACCCATGCCAGAAGTTTCATTTTCGCGATTGTTTGCGTCGGTGACTTCATCCTGTTGCTTCTGGAATTCTGTGCAATCGTAGATGCCGGTGGCGGTCATCTCTGAGCGGATGGTTTTCAAAAATGGAGTGAGCTGTTTATTCAGTGAGTCGGTGTCCCGATTATCGCAACACCCAATGAGTCCGATGAGAGCATCTCCGATGACCGATCGTCCGGTGATGTAAGAATCACATTGCAGTTTCTCGAATGATTTCCGCATCAACCTGAAGTTGTTCAGCTCCCAACCTCGTTGGATGTAGGCAAGGCGTTTGTGAACCGCTTTGGAGTAATCAAGCATCATCGAGTCTTCAGAGGTGAAGACGTTGAAGATTTCGTCACTGATCGCGTCGAGGTTGGCGACCGCGCGATTGAGGTTGTCTAAATCCAGCGGGCGGGTTTCGCAGGCAGCGATTAGCTTTTCAGATTCTATGCTGATAGGTTCAATTGAGTGTCGGGAAGCTTCCTCTCGAATGGACGTCGCGAAAGTTGTAAGACTTTCGAACTTCTCTTGGTGGAGAGCATTCTCTAGTTCTCCCAGGTGCTCAGCAAAGAAGTATTCGAAGTCGCCGAGTTCGACGTCCGAATCGTTATTTGTGGAACCGGCAAGAGGTTCTTCGGGAGTTTGGGCCTCAGGCAGTTTTGCATCTGCGGTAGGTTCAAGTGCTTTGTGCGTCGGTTGGTCTTGGACGGGAGCATCCGCTTGGACGGGGGCCTCAGCGACAACGATTTCTTGAATCGAACTTATCTCAGGCATTTGAGAAGCTGTCGTCAATTCTCCGTTTTGCATTGAAGAGGTTTCAGTGATTGCCGTGATCGGCGACGCGGAGTTGGCTCCGTTTAACAACGAATTGCCTAGGTCAGCAATCGATTCCATATTGGAAATGGATTTACCGGCTTCGGTCGTGGCGAGGCTGCTTAATTCTTGTGGTCGTGCTTTTGGCGAAATGTATTTGGAAACTGTCTTCAAGAGAAGGTCAATGTCAACGGGCTTGGCTAAGAAGTCATCGCAGCCGGCGTCTTCACAGAGAACGCGGTCGCTACTCATGGCGTTGGCCGTCAATGCCATGATCGGCCCTTTGTAGCCATTTTCTCTTAGGCGGCGGGTGGCTTGATAACCATCCATCACCGGCATCTGCATGTCCATGAGGATCAGGTCAAAATCATACTCCAGTGCAAGGTCAGAACCGATCTTTCCGTTAGCCGCCTCGGTGATAACACAGCCGGCTTTGCTGAGAATTAGATTGATCAATTTTCGGTTTGCGACACCATCGTCGACCAAGAGCACGGTGCCGCCGTACAGGTCGGTCGTGTTGGTTTCCTTGGCCAGGTTTTTGTTCGCGATACGTCGAAGATTGTTTGTCTCGGCGGAAATTTTTTCGGTTTGTTTGCAGTCGCCAACCTTCACGTTGAAACTAAGAACTGTTCCAACTCCGGCTTCGCTGCTGGCTTCGATTTCGCCGCCCAAGGCTTTGACGATCCGCTTACTGATCGACAGCCCCAGCCCAGTACCGCCAAACTTGCGCGTCACGCTGCTGTCGGCTTGCACGAACGGATCGAAGATCTTTTCGACTTGCTCCGGCGTCATTCCAATTCCTGTATCGGAGATTTTGACCTGGATTTCGTCATCACCAATTGGATTTTCGACGTAACGGGTTGAGATTTTTACGTGGCCTTCGCTGGTAAATTTAATCGCATTACCGGCAAGATTAGTAAGGACTTGGCGGAGACGAACATCGTCGGTCAATACAAGTTCCGGAAGTTCATTTTCATACGCGGTGATCAATTCGATCCCCTTATCCTTCGCACGGATGCGAAGGATGCTGGCCACGTCGTCAACGATGTCGAAGGGGTTTTCTTGGATAGGATCTATCTCAAGTTTCCCTGCCTCGATTTTGGAGAGATCTAAAATGTCGTTGATCAACCGCAATAGATGGCTGCCGCTGGAGTGGATTGTGGCTAGGTATTCCTGTTGTTCTTCGGGGTTTTTCACCATGCCGCGTTGCAGCCAGTCGGTGAAGCCGAGAATGGCGTTCATCGGCGTGCGGATCTCGTGGCTCATGTTAGCCAAAAAATCGGATTTCGCGCTGTTTGCATCTTCGGCCGCCAGCTTACTCTGTTCAAGTTCGGTAACATTCGCCAGGCTGACCAGCACACCGTTACCGGTGGAAGATTGCGATTTTACGGGAGCGCAATTGACTTTGAAGGTTAGCGTTTGTTCATCGCCTTGGGCGTCGGTGACGACCATGCGCACAACGTCTTCATAGACTCGTTCTCCGGTCTTGATGGCGTGTTTCCATGGCGGGGTTGCAAGCGGTTTGCCATCCGCGTCCAGCCAGCGGAAAACCTTCTCAGGGTACTTGCCGACGACATCTTTGACGTCGCAGCCACAACTGATCGTGAACGCTTCGTTTGCGATTACGATTTTTCCACTCTTATTGAGCACCATCAAACCGCCGCCAAGAATGTCCAGCGTCGAACGCACCTCGTTTGGCATGTTTTTAGGCGGACGCATCGCGCCCATCATTCTGCCGATGTAAAACATGAAACCCAATGCGGTGCCACACAACAGCAGCAGGTCGCGCACGAGGTCGGGGCTGATCCAACCTTTTTTGCGTGGGTGGAATGTGTACTCAATTTGCCCCCAGCGACGGTTGCCACTGAACAGACCGGGGTTAAATCGGTCGCCATCACCAAGGTCGGGGTCATGCCATGCCGCTTTATGAGTTGGCGTCGAAACAACTAATTTATCGACTCGATTTCGAACCCCAATAGATCGAAATTGCGAATTGCGATCCATCATTTGGTTGAGGTAGTTCTCAAGCAGAAGGAATTCGTTTTCTTGAATCAATAACGAAGTTGTGACTGCTAATGATTCGCAGATAGAAATCCGTGCTTTGAGCGCCGCAGTTTCATGAGAAGGGACGAAGCGGCCGTGAAGGGCGGTTGCTAACCAATACACCAGCATGACAATGCCAAGAAGGCCAACCGTCATCTGAATTCGGGGAGTAATCCATCGCATGATACTAGAGGGGAGCTAGGGAGATTTAGGGTTTGGGGCTGTGGGGTTTGTCCGGTTGTTTGTTGCCTTTGACTGCAAATGAAAAGGGTTTTTCGAGGAGTCAAAGGCGACTGTGATTTTTTATGCATCCACAATCTGGTGAATCGTTTCTGCTTCGTCTTCGTCAAACGCGGTAATCAAGGGAGCGACGTCCAGTGTTTTCCACGCAGGTAACTGGGTAACAACCGTCGTCGCCATAGCCGCGATTCGCAGATAGGAAACCAGTCCTAGAGAAAGCCCCGCGGAGGCCGCTACGATAGTTGTCGTATCAACTTCAAGGTTTTTGCGGATAAATTCGTCTTCGGAATCTTCAAAGCCCTGCCAGAAGTAATTCTCCAGCATGCTTTCTTCCAGTTTCGTATCTTCAGCAGAGTGGCGGGACTCCATAATGTCACCAATCTCTTGGGTAACCAATTGTGGTCCTCGCGCACCGTACTGATAATCGTAGGACACAGAATCGGCCCCGAGATCAAAAAACACATCGTCGTCACCAATTTTCGAATCGGCAACGGCGGTGATACCGTTAATATCGTTTCTACGTTGCGTGACCGGTTGTGATGCTGTTTCTTGATTGCTCACTGGTGTCGCCGTCGAAATTACGTTAGGCCTACTCGCATCTGCGGGGTCACCCCCGTTGGAATCGTTGGTCAATGGCTCTTGAGTTTGCGGTTGGTTGTTTCGGTTATTGTTGTTTTCGAGTTCGGTCTCTGTCTCGTCATCAATGACGTTGACACCTCTGTCGTTTTGGACAGTGATTGAAAGTGACTGGGGATTCGAGTTCAAACGACCGTCTGAGGCGAAGACACTGATATCGAAGTTTTTTTCCTCAACACCTTCTAACGGCGACTGGAGAGCCGATACAAATCGAAGCTGGTTGTTTCCGTCGACGAAGAACAGGTCGTTGTCTGTCCCTGCACCGTCGAGTTCGAAGCTCAGCGGGTCACCATCTCTGTCAAAGGTGATTGCTTGGTTAAGGTCAGCCACCAGCGCGCCGGGCGTGACCTGGGAAAGTTGAAATTCGTCAAGGGAATCGACAACGGGCGCTATGTCGGAGATTTCTGGCCGATCGTTGATGTTGTTGATTTTCAGATCGACCGTCTGGGGGAGCGAATCGTTGAGGCCATCATTGGCAAATATTTCAACTTCATAAGTTGGCGATTGCGGCCCAATCAGCTCAGGGACGTCGATCAAGGTAAGTTCGTTGTTGACGATGTGGAACAGATTGGCATGGAGTCCGCCTGCAATCTCCAGCGTCATATCCTGATTTTCCGGATCGGCAAACAACGCCATTAGAGCGAAGGTTTCGGTGCTACTTTCGTCTTGCTCGAGCGAAAGCTGTTGGTTGTCACCTACGAAGAGCGGGGCTTCGTTGATGTCGTTCAGGGTGACGGTGATCGTCTGAGTTGAAGTGCCTCCATTGCCATCGTCGGCCAAGACCGTCAAAACATCGACGTTATTGCCGTCGGCATCAAACGGCATCTCAAAATCGGGCGTGTTGATAAACGTAATATTCCCCAGTTCGTCGATCGTAAATACCGGAGGGGTACCATCATCGATGATGGAGAGCGCCACAGCATCTCCATCAGCATCGGTAGCGCTGATTCTTTGGACAAAATCTTCACCTTCATCCACAAACGAGCCCCTGTCGGCAATGATGACTGGAGCCACGTTAGCATTTAGCACATCGACGCTAACCAGACGATCGGTGACCCCGCCATTCTGGTCATTGGCCGAAATGAGAAGGGTATAGGTGTTCCCGCCGTCAGCAGTCAAAGGATTTTCAAAGTCCGGCGGCGAATTGAACGACAGGGTTCCGTCAGGTGCGATCTGAAATAGATCTCCGTCCCCAACGCCAGATTCAATGCTCAGCACAACGGTATCGCCATCTAGGTCCGACGTCGTGATGACAGCAACCTCTGTTTCGCCTTCGATGACGTTGAATCCATCGGTTGGCCCGATTGTAGGTATTTCATTTTGATTCGTTACGTTGACGACGATTGGGGTTTCAACCACTTCACCGCCTCCATCGTCAGCCACGACAGTTAAAACGTATTGGTTGCTGTTTGAAGCGGAGTTTGGATTCTCAAAGTCCGGTGGAAGGAGGAAGTTAACATTTCCTGCGGCGTCTATCTCAAAGAGATCTCCATCCCCAACGCCCTGGGCGATTGAGAAAACGATCGGATCGTTCTCGGGGTCGGTGGCGGTCACCTGTCCCACCGAAGTGTTTCCTTCGACGATATTGAATGGGGGTGGGTTGGTGAAAACGGGCAGTTCGTTGACGTTTTGGACGGGAACAATTACCGTACCTTGCGTCGAGGCTCCATTTTCATCGGTCGCGATAATGCTTACCACGTAGCGGTTGTTTGCGTCTGTATCTTGAGGAGCTTCGAAGTCTGGCGCGTCGATGAAGGAGAGTTCGCCAGTTTGGGCGTTGATTCGGAACAGGTCGCTGTCTGCAACTCCATCAGCGAGATCGAAAGTGATGTTGTCTCCGTCGCCGTCGGTTGCGCCAATTTGAGTGACGGCCGTTTCCCCTTCGTTAATTGGCGGTATGGTCGCAGGAGTAATCACCGGCACTTCGTTTTGATTGAGCACGTCGACGGTGACCAATTGCTGGGTCACTCCGTTGTTTCCGTCATCGGCGACGACTGTCAGGGTGTATTGGTTTGTGCCTAAAGTGGACATCGGACTTTCAAAGTCCGGCGGAAGGCGAAAGCTCACGTTTCCAGCGGCGTCTATCTCGAAGAGGTCTCCATCCCCAACGCCCTGGGCGATTGAGAAAACGATCGGATCGTTCTCGGGGTCGGTGGCGGTCACCTGTCCCACCGAAGTGTTTCCTTCGACGATATTGAATGGGGGTGGGTTGGTGAAAACGGGCAGTTCGTTGACGTTTTGGACGGGAACAATTACCGTACCTTGCGTCGAGGCTCCATTTTCATCGGTCGCGATAATGCTTACCACGTAGCGGTTGTTTGCGTCTGTATCTTGAGGAGCTTCGAAGTCTGGCGCGTCGATGAAGGAGAGTTCGCCAGTTTGGGCGTTGATTCGGAACAGGTCGCTGTCTGCAACTCCACTAGGGAGCGCGAAAGTGATGTCATCTAATTCAGCGTCGGTTGCGAAAATTCTAGTGACCGTTGTCTCCCCTTCGTTAATTGGCGGTAGAGTCGTGGGAGTAATCACTGGCGCTTCGTTTTGGTTAAGAACATTAACGGTGACCTGCTGTTCGCTCACGGGACCTGGCCCCGCATCATCGGCAACGACTGTCAGCGTGTAGGTGTTGCTTTGGTCGATAGAATTTGGATTTTCAAAGTCCGGCGGAAGACGGAAGCTGATGTTTCCAGCGGCGTTTATTTCGAAAAGATCTCCGTCGCCAGCGTCTGGCTTGATCGAATATGAGATCGGCTGTCCCTCTGGATCGGCGGCTGTGACCTGGCCAACCCCTGTGTCTCCCTCCAGCACATCAAATGGATCAGTGGCAGAAAATGTTGGCGATTCGTCAACGTCGGTGACTAAAACCGTCACAAGGATGTCTTGTGAGTCCCCGTTATCATCGGTGGCTCTGACGGTAACCTGGTACTCGTTGTTTTCGCCGACGTCTGCAGGGGCTTCGTGGTCTTGCGGCGAATTGAACGAAAGCGCACCAGAGTTGTCGACGCTGAAACTTGCTCCGTCTTGTCCGGGAATAATTTCGAACGCATTGGCGTTATTTAAATCAGGAGCTAAAAGCGTTGTTATCGCCGTTTGTCCCTCTGGTACCAATTCAGATACGACTACCGTTGGAATCTCGCTGTCGGTGCTCACAACCAGAGTTTCGCTGCTGCTGAATTCAGACGTCTGATGGCCGGGGAGAGTTGCAGTTTCGCCTTCGGAATTTAACGTCACCGCGCCGAAAGCTGTTAGTGTCGCATTGATGTTTATTTCTTGCGTTAGGTCAAGCGGAAGACGGTCGCTTGGAGGGGAGATCTCTGCTAAGAAAGATTCGCCAGTGTCAACTAGGTCGGTAGCCAACACTTCGCCCAGTAACACTAAGCCTTCTCCATGGGTAACACCATTTTCAGTAAGGTAAATCTGAACACGGTCTCCATCGGCAAAGTCCGTCTTCAATTGTTTGTCGAGTGTAACCGTGAGGTTAGTGCCATCGTAAGTTGCGGATGTGATGATAGGTGCATCGATTCCAACATTGCCTCTGTCGCCGTCGAAAGCATCGTCCACGTCGTCAACGCCGTCGCCTAACCTGAGCACTGATACGTCGTGGTCGGCGGCATTTTGAGGGTCTCCGCCTTCATTGAGAGGGCGAGAGAGATCGATTGAGATCCCATCGTTTCCGGAGAACTCATTTGAGAGAATTTGGTTGTGGAATGACGCAAAGTTTGTCGAAGTGACGTTAAAGAATCGTCCGGCTACGTGAACACCAGCGCCCGCGTTATCGGAAATTGAATTTGCATAAACGGTGTTGCCAATGCCAAACAATCGGACGCCGCCACCTTCGGTTATCGTACCGTTATTCGGTGCGCCATTATTTTCGATTGTATTGCGCAGAATCTCATTGTCGCCATTGCTTTGAAAAGAGTCGATCCCGTACGCATGGTTGCCGTTTATGTAGTTTTCCTCAATCTGCACATCGTTTGAGTTTTGATTAATTCTAATGCCATCGCCAGATCCAGTCCTTTGCTGTCCGTTGAAACTAATCTGATTGCTTCTAATTAACCAGTGGCTGGTTGCATCGGAGTCACGCGACTCATTCCCGCCACTGGTCAAGAAGATGCCTCCGCCATCGGCATATCCGATTACGTTATTTTCTATTACGTTCGAGTATTGAGTGGACCCTGTAGAGCTGTCAGTGACGATTTCAGATCCTTCGGATGAAAGGACGACGACATTATTCGCTGGATTATGATCCTCAGGCACCGAGGTGAAGTACGGGTCAGTACCAATTACATTGTTGGCTAACGTAAAATTGGATACGTTATAAACATCATCGACAGTGTCACGTCCGTCGATGATAACGTTTCCAGTATTACGACCCGGGCCGAGACTGCTCGCAACTTTGGATCCAAAACCATTGATTGCAATATTTTCAATGGTGACTCCCTCGACGTCCAAGTTGTCAGCGTCTCCGCGGATCCTGATGCCGTATTCCAGATCGGGTAGGTCATCGCCAGCATCGTCGACCTGTTGCTTTGTGATTTCCAAATCAGGCGCGGTGGTTGTGCTCAGATAGGCATCCGCTTCACCGATGCGATCGCCAGCGACTCCCACTCTTTCTCCATCGAATCCGCCTGGAATCGCGATCGAACTGGTGTTGATGCGCTGCAAGCCATTGTCCGAAGTCTCCAAAGCTGTTCCGTCAATAATGGTGTAGTCATCGCGGATCGCAGGAAGAAGTTGGTTTACTTTTATTTGCCACCATTGATCACCATTTGTGTTGAATGCATTTTCATCGGTGGTTGGCACGAAGAACATCCTGTTTCTGCCGTCGATGTTGTTTGCGTTGTGGATGAATTGCCCTAACGTCCCTTGGGCATCCAGTTCGGGGGGGGCGCCGAAGGATTGATCACTGTTATCGACGACGTTGACGATGTCGAAGTTGAAGCCGAAACCTAATTCGTTTATTGATGTCAGATCGCCGGTTGTTGATACGCTGATGATGTGTTGTGCGTTTCCAACGTTTGATTCATTCCAGAAGGCGTCCGTAATTTCGGAATCTTTACCTCCGATGAAATAGCCCGCCTCTTGGGTCAATTGCAAGCCATTATTACCGGTCAACACAGCGCCCTGTGTGGCGAATGTCTGCTGTGCCCAAACCAGGCCAAGATCTTCGGCATCGAGCGCGACGGTTAAAGAGTCGACGATCACGAAGTACTCTTTATCAAAGTCGATAGCTGAACCATCAAAGACGAATCTGCCCAAGTCATCCGTCTGAGTTTCTGCAATGAAATCGGCGGCAGCAAGATCAAATTGTTCGTCATCGGCCTCGTAAAGAAAGACATTGACACCTTGGAAACCTGTGTCGCCATCGATGCTTCCATCAAGATTCGCATCATGGGCAACGACACCGGAAATGGTCAGGCCGTCCACCAAGTTGACCGTGAGGTCGTAGGTTGAGATCTCACCGGTGTTGGGGTCTTCGACGCTTATGCTGAGGACAGGATTGCCCAAACTTTCAAGTTGGAATGGCACCAGTTCAATCTGATAGCCATTGGCGTCTTGTATGATGTTGGCGCCATTAACGGGCGTGGTCAGAAACATGTTTGCTGGAGGATTCCCCGAGCCACCGGCGCTGCCATCAGGATCGACCACAAAGTTGTTCAGGTCGATCAGCTGCGTGCCCCCATCGCGTCTAATGGTCACTTCGTTGAACTGCTGGACGGGTAGATCGTTGAGCCCCACGACGTTTAGGTCGGTGACTGTTTCAAAGGTCTCTAAGCCACGTTGAACGACAACATCCAGTGCCGTTGTTTCAAAGGCTCCGTTTTCCAAGTGATTGAAGTCCGACTGTGGATCAAACTGAAGGTCTCCATTTGGCAGAACATTAATTGTTGACTCAATAGCATTTTGGGCGGTAGTGAAATTAATGGCGTCAGTGGAATCAAGATTTTGCCCATTGATACTAATAATTCGAATCGCATTGTTGGTCCCATCGTAGCGCTGCCGAATTTCGTCGGCATCGAGCACGCTGTTCTCAAACCGGAAGAGTCCGAGCTGTCCGTCAAAATTGTCGGCAGTGGAGGTTCCGACTCCGGCAGTGTTGCCGGTGGATCCTAGGTTGAGCGTATCGGATATCTGCACCACATCAGCGATCTGAGCCGAGCGTACATCGGTGATTGATTCGGCTAATTTGCCATTGAGATAAATCGCCGCGTCCAATTTGTTCGGGTCTCCTTGGGCGGTGCCGAAGAACACTACGATCTGATCGTAGCTGCCAGTCGGTTGGACGCCGACCAAGCCGTCGGCGGAGAGTTCGATGATTTCCGAACTGTCAGACTTAAATTGAAGGACGACTGTGTCTTGCCGTTGGATTAGGGAGAATCCTTGATTCTCGTCTCCGAATTGAGCGATAACGCGATCGTTGCCAGTGAAGTCTTCCGAACGAATCCAAAGTTCAAACGATGCGGAGTCTAGGATCGCCGGTAATTCGGCCGTCAATGGTGTCGCGCCATCAAACACGTACGAGGAATCAATCCCGCTGGTCGGCGAAGGAAACGACTGAACTCGATCCTCAAAGTCAGTCTCTGCGAAGTCAACGTTGCTGATTGAGTTCACCAAGTCATTTGGCTGTCCCCCGTCCACGTCAGTGAAATCGCCAATGAACTCGGCTTGAGTTAGCCCTAACGAACTGTTTTCATTGGTTGTCAGCGTGAAGTTAGAGCTGTTGCGGGCGTCATCATTAACTGGATTGACAACGATTTGAAAATCGGTGAAGAAGCCTACAGAGTCATTTCCGTCATTCGTTGTTACAGTCGCTGTGGCTTCGAAGGTTCCCGATTTGTCGGCTGGAGCCAAGAATTCTAATTGACCAATGTCGAGATCATTGTAGGTCAACACGTCGTCGTCGAAGAAGATTTCGTCGACTCTCAAAATGGCGCCGCTGTCAGCGTCGATTACGCGAACGGTTGATCCAATTGGAAGTCCTGTTATTTCCAGCGTTTCAAAAACTTCGGTGGCCGAACCTGGGGCGATTCCGACCATAGAATTCAGAGGGATCCAAGTATCTTCATCGCCAGTGACAGACATTCTGAGGCGTTGGTGAAAATGTGATACCGGATTCGATTGGTCACCCGATTTGAAAGCGGAAACTAATTTGCCATCATTCAGGACGGCTATTTCCGCGTCGAATTGGTCTTCAGCGCTGAACGAATTGATGGTGAAGCTATCGCCAAGCGGAGACAGGTCTGGGTTGAGCCGCTGTCCCAAAACCTCTTGTGTTCCATCTGAATCAACTGAAGTAAACGAAACCACAAAAGAACCGTCGTCGAGTGTCACGATGTCCGGTGAAGCGCCGCTGGCGGATGATGCATTTGTGATCTGCTGAGAAGCAATAAAATTGCCAGAGTGATCAAACCTAGCCACGTAAATGCCAGTTGGCGAAGTCGATGAACCTTGCCAGAGGATGGCAAAACCATTGTCTGTTGTGCCGATGACAGCGACGTCGTTCCCCGTGACTCCATTTGCGATGGCGACATCCTCTTGGAGATGGCCACCGGGATCAAAAACCGAAGCATAAATCGTGTGCGAGCCGCCGTCGTCCTCCACCCGAGCGAGAACATATCCCCCATCGGAGAGAATCTCAGTTGCAACAGAGACGTTGTTGCCGTTTTGAATGGTGGAACTATCGAAGGTTTTCTCAAGCGTACCGTCAAGGTTGAATACGATCGTTTGAGCTTCGGTTGTGTCGGATTGGATATAAGCAACAACGAAATGCTCTTCGCCAAGGTATTCGATGCTGAGTTCATCGAAGCCCGAGAATGCTCCCATTTCCAGGTAAAGGGGGCCGCCATTGAAGTTTATTTCATCTCCGGTTGAGTTGAACCGCTGAATGTTCAACCGCTCACCTGCCGGAGATGAACCGGCGTAAGCGACCAGAAACCCTCCGTCATCCAGTGCCGTCACGTCAAGGTTCTCAACGTTGGTAACCTCCGCCGCGGATATTTCGCCGCTGGTGGGTATGCCATCGTTGTCGAACATTTGAAACCTCACTTGCCCATCGCTTGCGCCCAAAGTGGAAACGACGACGTACCCGCCATCTGATAGCGATTCGACTTGAGTTTCTGATTCAACGGCGGTAGCTTCGAAGGTAGGTGCCGAGCCGTCTATGGGGGCAAAGGTATCGCCAAACACCGCGACTCCGTCATCTTCAACACCTACGTAAACAAGCTCAACGTCCCGCGGAATGAATCCGGCGGCATCTTCAACTGAGAAGGTGACGGCTCCAACGAAATCTGGATCAGGGACATAGATAACCTCACCACGCTGCATTTGTTCAGCTCCGATAAGATCCCCCTGTTGGACTGGCTGTCCATTGTTGAGGATCGTCCCGGTTTCGGGAGGATCTGTCAGTGTGAGTCCGAACGTGAAGTTAAGTTCTGGATTTCCAAAGAACTCACGATTGATCTTAACCGACTGGCCCTCTTGTAATTGGAAGAACAAAACAGCAGGGGATTCAGGGAAAACTTCCACGAGTCCTTTCGCGGTTTCTGGGCCATCATTTTCGGTTGAAACGGAATCAATTTCTTCGATCGCATTGATCATCTGTTCGAGATCTTCCAGCGTTGCTTCAGGCGATGCTGCCGCGAATTCTGAATTGGTGAAATCGTCCGCAAGGAATTGATCGGCGGTGTTCTCAGCGATAGCTTCGCCGATAGGAAGGGCTGTGTCTGATTCCATCTCGATGATTTGAAAGTCATCTAGGTCCAAGTTTTCAACCGGCGCGTCAACGTTGTCCACCGGCAAAGGCACGGCGCTATAGAGCACGCGATCCTCGAGAGACTGGAGAAGTAGCGGAGATTCGGTTTTCTCGGACTCTTTCGAAAACCAGCTGCCCAGCTTTTGCGTCAATTTGGTGACTCGTTTCATCGCTTCACTTTTACTTGGGGAAACACATTGGGCCGCAGAGAAAAGTTCTGCTTCCCGAGATTCGAAGTTAGTGCAGTCGTATGGAATAAGCGCACGGAGTAATCTTCCGCGCATTGATTGCGCACAAACTGAGCGAAAAGGTAGCCCCTGATAAAGCCGGCGAAGAAAAAATGCGGACCCAAGGCGGTCAAGGCTCGTCTTCATCCGAAAATAAATTGGTTATAGAGATTACACCGATCACCATGAGCCTGACACGGATCTCGGTTGGCGGGAGGTAAGAGCGGGCCGGCAACAGAATCGCAATCACAAAGATGATCCAATGTGCCGAATAAACGTAATGACTCCTGCAACCGGTCCCCGCACTTGGTACCAGAAGTAGTTCCCCACACCCTTAAAAATTGGGGCGCAGAAATGCTGAAGGCGTGATCTTCATTTCAGCCAGGAAATTGGAGCCAATGGATGCTGATGGGTGTTAACGAGCGCTAAGGAAAGCAAAGGAACGCTAAGGGACCATGTTCTCAATCCATTGACCGATCAGATCCACGCCTTTTTGGTCGACGATGTTGCTTCCGATGGGGGGCATGCGGCCTTGGCCTAACGTTTTCATGCGATGCCATAGCGTCGATTGCTCTGTGGCACCGGGCTTCAAAATCTTGTGGTCGGCATTGCCAAGATTACTCTGCGCCGGAGGAACGTTGACCATTTTAGTTTGGTCGGTGGGAGTTTGGAATCGCAGATCGATGTTGGCATTTCCAGGTCCGTCGGGACGATGACACATTGCACAATTGACCTCCAGCAAAACGCGCGCTCGGGATTCCAAATCCACCGCTTCATCAAACGGGTAGCAATACTTGGGGGCTGCATCGGAATCAAAGACGTCTAAATCCACCAACCCCTTTTCAATCCACTGGAGAATTTGGTTTAATTTTTGTCCGTCTTGGGCTCGATTCAATTGAGCCGTATTGATGCCCAGCACATATCCGGCGGCATCGGTGTGACAACTGGCACACTCCGAAGATGAGGGGGCATGCCAAGTCGTCGGTATTCGTTTTTTGCTTCCCGCTATGGCTCGCCGCAGCTCAAATTGTTTGCCCTGTGGTAGCAGGTCGGCTTCGTCACCTTTTTTATTCCACACATAGGTGGCCGCTTCCCAGCCGTCGTCAGTGCGGACGATTAAGCGCGTTTCGATTGGTTTTTTACGGGCGGTCTGGAAATGTTTCACGATCTCAGTACCAACAGGAATCGTCCATGTTCCAGATTCTTGATAGCCCAATGAACTGCCGTTTGGCAGTTTAAAGTAACGGTGCTTGATCGCGTCGTCCGACCAGAAAGGAGCGTTCACTTCGTAGCGGCTGTAGGCCGAAGAAATGGTCTGTTTTTTTAACGATGAAAAGATGCCGGTCTCAGATAGTTTCTGATCCCACTGCGCGAATACATCGGCCGGTTTTTCCGAGGGCACAACCCGATAGATATAGCCATCAAAGCTGCAGGCATAAATTTCCCCCGCCTGATCCTCGCCAAAGCTTGCGATGCTGCGCCCGGTGCGTCGGACCAGTCGGCTTTCGTATTTGCCGGATTGTGTTTTGCGAAGACTCCATAGGTTTCCCGAAACGTAGTCAGCGTAGAAGTACACACCGTCCATTTCTTGAAAACGATCGCCCCGATAAACGTGCCCTCCGGTAATCGACAATCCCAATTGGTGATCGTATGTGGCGACAGGTTCGATCGGTTGCCCTTGAGCCAATGTTGTTTCATCATTGAAGACCGCGCGCCCTTCGAAACGGTTCCAGCCATAATTGCCGCCGGCGGTGATGATGTTTACTTCTTCGGTTTTATTCTGCCCAACGTCGGCGGCCCATAAATCTCCGGTATCGCGGTCGAAGGAGAACCGCCAGACGTTTCTCAGGCCATAAGCCCAGATCTCAGGAGCAGCGTTGATTTGCTGGGCCAATGCAGATGGTTCGGCGAATGGATTGTCGGACGGAACCGAGTACTTCTTTCCTTCATCCTCTTGGTCGACGTTGATGCGCAGAATTGTACCCAGCCAAGTTTCAAGATTTTGCCCGTGGCTGTGAGGATCGTTTTTGTCTCCGCCATCACCGAATGAGATATAAAGAAATCCGTCGGGGCCGAACTTGATGTCGCCGCCGTTGTGGTTGCGATAGGGCTGGGACTGAGTGAGGACAACTTCCTCTGAATCCGGATTGGCTTTGTTGGGATCATCCTTGTGAACGCGAAACCGCGATATGATGCTGCGTTTGTTATCCCCGTTGGAAGAATACGAAACAAAAAACTGCCCGTTAGTTTTGTAGTCTGGGTGGAACGCCAGGCCAAGCAAGCCTTCTTCATTGCCGATACGACTGACACGCGCTGAAATGTCGAGGAACACTTGAGCCTCGGCTGGTGACTGTCCATTTTCGAAGACGAGGATCCGCCCGCCCTGTTCGAGAATGAAAATCCGGTCGCTGCCGTCGCCCGCGTGTGTTAACAGGATTGGGCGTTCGAACCGCAACCGTTCAAAGCACTTTTCTAATCCGATGCCGGCGTGGGGGCTGAGTTGGACCGCGTCGACAGGCGCTGTGGGTTTCGCTTGGACGGCGGTTTGGCAGTTACCTGTGTGGCAAACAAGGACGGCAAAAAGGCACCCGAGAAAAGCAAAACCTTTACAATAGATGAGTGTCCGCATCAAAAGTACCTCTAATTAGGCTGCGTGGTGGTTGCAGGTCCGCACGTGAGCCACGGTTTGTAATAGAATGAGTGAAACGCAGGCAATTGGATTTGCATGATGTAAAGCTGAACGCTTGCGGGCTATCGTTTAACGACAAGCCGGCAGGCGACTGCGTTATGCAGCCGCAAACACTAACAACTTCTGGCCAATCGTTAAGCTGAATTGTAGCCGAATTCGTCAAGACATTCGATAAACTAAGTTCAAGACTAATTTCAAGACGGATCTCCTGACGAGCCCCGTTAACCTAAAAACAAGCATCCCCCAGGTTCGCGTGACCATCGGTCGCGGTTTTAGATAATGCCTCCCAAGAAGAAACATCCCCAGTCCCGTTTGACCGTCCCCCAGATTGTGGGGATGAAGGCGTCCGGCCAACGGATCACGATGTTGACGGCTTACGATCACACGATGGCCAGTTTGCTCGATGCCGCCGGCGTCGACATGATGTTGGTGGGAGATAGTTTGGCGATGGTCGTACAAGGCCATCACAATACGTTGCCGGTGACGTTGGACGAAATGATTTACCATGCTGAAATGGTAGGACGTGCCGCCAAGCGCGCGTTGGTGGTCGTTGACCTTCCATTTCCGATTAATCACCAGGGCGTTCACCAGACGGTTGTTGCGGCGGGCCGGATATTGAAGGAAACACGCTGCCAAGCGGTCAAGTTGGAGGGTGGAGCTGATCAGGCGGATGTGATTTCTGCGTTGGTGACCGCTGGGATTCCGGTGATGGGGCATATTGGATTACGCCCGCAAGCGGTCCATGCGATGGGCGGTTACAAAGTGCAACGAGATTTGGAACAGCTGATCACCGATGCGACCGCGGCTCAAGACGCCGGGGCATTCGCGGTGGTCGTGGAATGCGTGCCAGCGGAAATTGGTGCCGCGGTGTCAAAAGAGCTCCGCATTCCCACGATTGGCATTGGGGCAGGCGCGGGCTGTGATGGTCAGGTCTTGGTCTGCAACGACATGTTGGGGCTGACGACTGGCTACGTCCCAAGCTTCGTCAAAGCCTATGCGGATATTGGAAATACGATTCAATCCGCCACCAAGAAATGGTGCACGGATGTAAAAGAGAATCGCTTTCCCGATGACGATCATTCGTTCTGAAACGCGCACCGGTAGGGTTGGCTCTCAGCCGACCCAAAGTTGATCCTTTCTCCCAATTCCGAATCTTGACCAAGCCGAGCACTTTTTCGTTTTACACGTACGCCTGCGGCTGACGGTCGGACATTGAAAGAATATCTTTCTGAGTACGGTGGGCCGAGAGCCTACCACTACGATCGAATGTTTGGGGAAACGTGCAAAAAAAAACGCCGGTCGATGTCGACCGGCGTTTTTTGATGTATCGCCGACCTTGAATCGGGGAACCCGTTCAAGATCGGTGAAAGCTCAGCCGTGAGCACTCGATGAAATGATTGACCCAGAAACCAAATTCATCAAGTTAAATTGCGCTCGGCCCCAAGGAGGAGGGATGGTGATAAATTCCCGCGACTCTATCACCGACGGCTGATCTTAAAAAATGTTCTTTATTTGCGAACGATTATCTCCAGTTGGATTGCATTCGTTCGCGGTCAGTCATGTACGTATATGGAATTCAGCAAATCGCCACAACACCAGTTGGGATTTCATCAGCTATCGCGAAAGCGATCACGCTAGCGAAGTCTCTTTTTCGGTTCCATCGACGGTTGTTGAAAAAGCGAGACTTTGCCGTTTAAATTGCTCTCAATGCGTGGCTGCGGTAGCGTCTATCAGGTATCGGCGATAGCTTGATATCAGGCAAAAATTTTCGGCCTCAAACGGTCTGTGTCCGCCGGCAAAACATCTCAGCAGCAGGAAAACATGAAAGTTCTCATCACAAACGACGACGGTTATTTCGCCGAAGGTCTCCAAACGTTGGCTCGGTATATTGCGAAAACGAATGATGTTTTCATCGTTGCCCCGCAGTTCGAACAGAGTGGTATCAGCCAGGCGATCACTTTTCTGAGGCCGCTAACGGCCAATCCGGTCGTCGACGTTGATGATCGAATCGAAGGTTACACCGTCAACGGAACGCCGGCGGACTGTGTGAAGTTGGGCATCCATGAACTGTGCCCGTGGAAACCGGACTTAGTCATCAGCGGCATTAATTGCGGGTTGAATGTTGGCATCAACGTTTGCCATTCGGGCACCGTCGGTGGCGCATTCGCAGCGGCCATGTTTGATCTTCCAGCCGCTGCGGTCAGTGTAGAGGCCAACGACCCCAACTTCGATTTGGCGGCCGAAATCGGATGGTCATTGATCCAACGCACCGATTGGACAAAACTGCCGGCTCGTTCGGTAATGAACATCAACGTCCCAAGTAGCGTCACATCCAATGATTACAATCTGGAAGTCGTTCCGGTGGAAACTAACCCGTTGGGTTACCATTTTCAAAAGGGCAACGATCCGAAGAATCGTCCCTTTTACTGGGCAACCAATTCACCGGCGCCCAAGCCTTCGGCTGATAGGGCTGACACGGTTGCGACCCGCGACGGTAGCGTGACGGTTTCAACGATTTGTTATGATCCTAACGGCCACGAGGCACGCGCGGCGCTGGCTAAGCAGTTGGGGCCCGGTGCGATTGGAAATGGGGACGAGGCATGAGTGTGGCTAAAATTGGAATTCTGACCGTTTCGGACCGGGCCAGTCGCGGCGAATACGTTGATCGCGGTGGCCCGGCGTTGAATGATTATCTGAGCGCGACATTAACGTCGCCATGGCAGGCAGAATCCAGATTGATCAGTGATGACCAAGCGGCGATTGAGTCGACGTTGATTGAGTTGGCGGATGAAGTTGGGTGTTGTTTGATTGTCACCACCGGGGGTACAGGTCCAGCGTTTCGTGACGTGACGCCCGAGGCTACCGAGTCGGTTTGCGAGAAAATGATGCCCGGTTTTGGCGAGCAAATGCGGGCGGTGAGTTTGCGTTATGTGCCGACGGCGATTCTTTCGCGTCAGACCGCGGGCATTCGTGGGAAATGTTTGATTGTCAATTTGCCCGGCAGTCCGAAGGCGATCGGTGAGTGCTTGGACGCAGTTTTCGCCGCGATACCGTATTGCGTTGATTTAATCGGCGGACCGTTTTTGGAAACGGATCCTGAGAAGATTGTCGCGTTTCGTCCGAAGAGGTAATCAAACTGCGGCGGTCGAATTCTGGGCTGAAGCAGCAGGGGACTGCGGCTTTACGATTGCGTTATCGTACCGTCGCCGTCTCGGCTACTTTGGCCGTTGGTGAATCCGTTGGTAATAGAACAGACCGGAAATCAGGATTTGGTTTCCGGTCTTTGCGATGGTTAGATCTATTTACTGGCCGAAGCAGCAGGGGACTGCGGCTTTACGGGGGATCGTACCGTCGCCGTCTCGGCTACTTTGGCCGCTGGTGAGTCCGTTGGTAATAGAACAGACCGAAAATCAGGATTTGGTTTCCGGTC
>CAYOZV010000071.1:0-22205 GCA_964408465.1 uncultured Pirellulaceae bacterium | reverse complement strand
TTCATTTTGAAGGCGAGTCGTTGCATGGTGTTCCCTCTGAGAAAATTAAAACCGCGAATGGACGCGAATGCCGGAACCAAAAATCTATTAGCGTTTATTCGTGCCCATTCGCGGTTAGTTTTTTGTTTGGACCACTCAAGAGACGCTATTGATGACTTGGCTTTTTCGTTGGGTTCTCAAACCAAATCACTCCCCAGCCACCGTTCTCTTCGGTTGTCACAACATCAGTGTCTCCGTCGCCATCCATGCCGGCAAGGTACACGTTGTCCATTTTCTTTCGAGTATTGGATCCGGGTGTCGGCAGTGGTTCCGCGATCCAATTGTTCTGCTCCCTTGCATCTCCCCCATACGTTGCCATCCAGAGATCACCTTCTTTGGGCGTCACAACGATCTCATCGGTGCGTGAGTCGCCATCCAAATCCGCAACAATGGGGACTCGTTGTTCTTCATCGAACAGGTTCATGCGCACCCATTCAGCCACATCTCGAACTTGAGCCATCCCCGGGATGAAAGTACAGCCGGCTGTGCTTCTCTTCTTCATAGTTGGCCATCACGTCAACCAAGCCATCTCCCTCGAAGTCATGAAAGTTGATTCCGTCGGGACCATGATCGTTCGGGTCGGGCTGAATCACGTGGCATCGCCAACCGCTTTCTCCCGCCTTGCCGACGTGCTGTTCTCATGCGTCCTGCCCAAACAATGCGTCGCACGACGCCAAGAAAACCAAAACACAGCTGACGAATTTCAAATCGGCTCTCCTGGTCAAGATGTTATTTATGAATGCTAATCGAGACGAAGGTTCTTAGTCAACGATATGCTCAAGAACCGCGTAGCAGCCCGGATTCCAACCGTAGCATAAAATGTAAAGCTTTCCTTGGACGATAACGCCCGCTGCATTGTGAACGTGCTTGAACCGATTCAACCCCAAGTCTTTTTTGGGCTTAAGCGTCGACACGACTTTACCGTCACGCAGAATCTTGACGACGCCACCGGCCGGGCTTGTGAGGCATCCAACAATCATCAGTCGGTCCTCACCAAACTGCACAAAGTCAACATCGCAGGGGTTGGCTCGATCTGTTTTCATGCCTTCGACGAACTCTCCTTCATGGGTGAGTTTTTGCAGCCACTGCCGCTCTCGGTCGGCAACGATCAGCGTGTTGTCATCTTTGTCAAAGACGATGCCGTGGTTGGTGCTGAATTTAGTCGGCTGCTGGCCAGGTCCAGCGGCTCCTCCAAATTTCAGTTCGCCATAGTTGCCTTGATCCAAGTCGATCGTAAACACGGATTTGCTAACACCGTAACCATCGCAGACGTAGAGATTAGAATCTCGGGCTGCCGTCACATCCGTCGGAGCAAACTTTCCTTTGTCCAAAAAGGGAGGTCTTCCAAGCGTTTTGATTTCGGTGCCGTCGGTCTTAACCATCAAAATACGGCCGGTGCGATTGTCAGGCAAAACCAGAAATCCTCCGTCTCGATCGACGTACGTACAATTATGAAGCCCACCCTTAACCAGCGAGTCTGATTTCGACATGAGGGTCTTGGTTTTCAGATCGGCCGACACTCGAATCAATCCAGTGCCATTGAGCCCAAAGTAGATTTCGCCATTGGGCGTTTTGGCAAATCCCCCGTGAGCTTTGGCGATCCCCGCTGCAATGTTCTTGGGCAACGTACTAAGCTCGGCGTGGTACCTGAACCGAAAATCCCCCGAGCCTGTGACGCGACTGCTGTCTGGCGTCCCATCGCCAATAGCCGTGTCAACGTTGGCTGTTTCATCGTGGTCGTGGCCATCGTGAGCGCGAGTTGATGAATTTAAACCAGCGACACAGACCATAGCCAGGACGCTGACCATGACGATGATTTGCTTAGGAATATGATGCATCGAAAGTAGGGCTAACATAAAGAATCCAATGGAGTGAATTTGAGCTGATTTATTTTATAATTCAACGAACGAGTCTTCCACAACTGGTTTGCAGAACAGGATCATGTTCAGGTTCGACAAGTTATGGTTGGGGCAGTGTAATCAATTTCCCGACTTGAATCTTAACCGAGTCTTCGATTCCAGCGAAATCCAAAGGGGAATTTGCCGCCGGTGCGTGATAAGTCCAAGTCTTACGTTGGTCCTTGGGTAGAGACGCATCGTACGCGAGGCGGTTGTGCCAAGTGTTGGTGACCGCAACCTTCAGAACATTCTCGCCCGACTTCACATGTTCGGTGATATCCTGACGATAAGGGGCGGCCCAAAGCACGCCTGCATCCTGCCCATTGACTTCGACGTTCGCAATGTTCCCAACACGGCCAAGGTCGAGAACGATCCGCTGGTCAGCTTGTCTATCGCCGAACTGAAACGTTGTTTCGTAGGTAGCAGTCCCCGAAAAGTTGCGAACTGCCTCATCCTCCAACGAAGACCATGGGGCAGCGCGCTCTAGCTGCAACCGGCGCGGCGCATCCCAGCCGCTTGGAAACGACAGGTTCCATTTTTCCAACAGAGGAATCGTTTTGCTTCCCGAAACACTAACAGAAATTGATTCCTCGTTACGTCCTAACAGTTGATAGTCACCGTCTCGCCACGCGAGCAAAGTCTTACCCTCGTCAAGAATTTCGAACGTCAACGGCTCTGGCTTCACCCACGGTTGCAAAATCTTCTCGCGCGAAACCCCAAACGGAGGGAAACCATCCGTTTCATCGACCTTACTAGAATCGCCAGCATCCACCAAAAGTTCGCCATTGAACGAAAGTTTCTCCCACTGCGTTGTTGCTTGCGGCGGCTCAAAGACAACGAAGACCGAACCCGCGACAGGCAGCTGCACGCGGATCGAAGTGCCCGTGTCGGTAGAACGAAAAAACGGCACAGGCGTGGTCTGACCATTCATCGGGTTCCAGAACATAGGCGTCCCTGTTGCGCGGAAGTGAAGGTTTGCATCCAGCGCGCTCAAGCGATCCCCGATCACAAAGTAGATGTCTTGGTCGCCCACGCGCCGGTGACACCACTTCTCGCTCAAGGTTCCTTGAACGTCTGGCGAGATCTCAAGTCGCTTCAACGAACTGGCCAAATTCTCTCCCCAAATCAATCGCCCCTGACCCATGCGACGGTCGCCATTGGACGCATCCGCAGCGCCCCAGATTTCTTTCACCAGTGAATCAAAATCTGCGTTGGCCTGCTTGCCGCCGCTTAGCGAAGGGTTAATGTCCGGTCGCTGACCAATGACGGTCGCGCCCGCAAGAAGAAGCTGTTTGATTTTGCGCAGCGTCGTTGGCGTCAGGCGTCTGCATGAGCCGCGCGGCAACCAGAGAACCCGCCACTTGGTTCCCCCTGGAACAACCAAATCGCCATCTTTAACTTCAATCCGATTCAACAGAGCATCAGCATTGAGGTAATCAAAATGGTAGCCCGATGGGAAGGGAGCGTCTTGCCGTGGCTTATGGTCTAAATCGTCGCCCAGATACCGCAACACATCCGCCACAGGCTGACCTTGTTCCAGCATCAATCCGCAGCGCGCCAAATAGCGCGTGAAGTGCGGCATGTGCTTCCACCAAGTTTGACCGCGTATAAAAGGTGCTCCGATACGGTTACCGAATGAGGTTCCCGGTAGCTTGTCCAGTGGATTGTGCGTGTATGTATGGAAGACTAAATGTGTAATCCCCAGCGCGAAACTTCGGTCGGCAACATTCTTCAGAGCAAACGGATGCTTACGCCAGTCCAACGGCGCACTGGTGAATGCCTCTGCCGCAATCCGGGGCTTGCCATAAACGTGAGCCGCCGATGCAGTCACCGCCACTGGTTTTGTTTCCAATCCACCGTCATGCGGATCATTGGGTTGCCACACCTCGCACATCGGAATGTCGGCCGCGCGAAAGTACTGCATGATGTCGCCCGGGGACACGTCGCCAACGGATGTCTCGAACGACAGTTTCAAGCCACGTTCGCGGCCCAGTTCCGCCATCCGCCCGTAGTAGTTCTCGACAATTAGATCACTGATCGTCGCTCGCCAATCGCGCAGGAACCTTTCACTGGTCAAATGGTCGTCGACGACCCAGCCCGCCAGCGCCGGCAACCAAGTGCGCAGTGAGTATCCTCGTCGCTGTCGGAACTGTTCTTCCATCGCAGGAGTCCACGTCTGGGTGTAGCATTCCCAGCTGTCGATCAACATGCCCTTTAGTCGGCCGCCATCGAGCGCGCCGCCGGGATTGGACAGCCGCCCAATGTATCCCGCAAAGTGCTGATCGGCACCGGCGGTTGAGAATTTATCACATTCAAACCCGGTCGCTTCGGGAGGTGCCGGTTTGTTTTTGATGCCTGTGTTGACATGGCCAAAACGCACGACCGTCCAATCTCCCTGTGGCGCTTCCCAATCCAAATGGCCGTCTTCATCCACGGTGTCGGTCAGATCAACAATGGAACTCCGTCTGACCCAAGCCGAAGGCGACTGTTTCGGATTCTCAGCTCGTTCCAAACTGCGTAGTGCATATCCGGCCTGGGCGCGCCAGTCATGCAGTCGCGCGGTGGTAGAAAGCCGCAACTGTGAAATCTCCATCGGGCGTTGGTTGTGAAAAACAATCCGGTATCGTTTCGATTTAGCGTCTGGCACAGCCATCACGTACGGCACTTCCGGTTGACGATCCTGCCAGTTACCGCGCGGAACGGGATGTCGAATCAGCTCGGTCCAGACATTGTCTTCGTCAACCAAGATCGCGATCTCAGAATTCGGGTCAAAGCTGACGCGCTTCATCAAATGTTCGATCGGCGGTAACTCAATCGAACGAAGCGAAACGGCTTCGGCAAACACAAATTCCACCCACGCGGATTCGTCAGAAACCGGGATAGAAAGTTTGGCATCTTTTCCGGAGAGCAACTCAGACCATCGCGCTTTCCCGAGTGAACTAGCAACGCTAACAGGTTTAACCCATTGCCCATCGTCATCCTCGGGCGTCGGAAAGGCGAGCACGGCGATGTCTTGATAGTCTCGCCAAGATTCCGCGCTTGGTTGAGGCTGTTGCAAGTTGATCGAAACCGAGTTGCCGCCAGTAATATTCCGCCGACTGCTAATCAGATGTCGCATCGCTTTGTCGGGCGTAATCCAAGGCCCACCTGACATTGCCCAGCCCGGGCAATTTTGCATGGTGAAGTTCAACCCCAATCGCTCGGCCTCGTCGGCAACCTTCGAAATCAAACCGTCCCAAGTCGGGCTGAGCGTTTGAACCTGAGGTGTTACGCCAGGCCATGGCCTACCTTTGCCGTGAAATAACTGGATGCCGCTAATACCTGCGCTGCGCACGGCTTCTAGATCGGTAACCAGTGCTTTCTGATCGACGTTGCCACCACCATGTTTCAGGATAGGAAGCATCCGGAGGAGACTCAAATAGCCCCTCCAGCGATGCGAGCGATTCGCTTGCGTCAGGTTCGGAATCAATTGCCTGTTGGCCCAATAGTGGAACGGCCAGCATTAACATCCAGCCGATGGACAGAACAATTTTTGCAGGGAGGACCGGAGTTTTCATGGGAGTGCGCTGGCGAGGGCAGTCAGTGTTTGAAAAATGTGCAAGGGATGTAAACATCCCCAGAATTATCGGGAGTTAAGAATTGTCAGAAGTTAAGAACTGTCTCCCGAAGACAACTTGTATATCAACGGTTCGGGCCAACCAGCGCACCGAGGGCCTCGTCCAGCAAGTTCATTCGGATG
Organism: uncultured Pirellulaceae bacterium; assembly: GCA_964408465.1. Classification (GTDB taxonomy): domain Bacteria; phylum Planctomycetota; class Planctomycetia; order Pirellulales; family Pirellulaceae; genus Mariniblastus. The sequence goes on along the minus strand of CAYOZV010000071.1, from coordinate 16,529 downwards.
GGCTTAGAAAGATGATCGTCCATGCCGGCCGCAATACAGCGGTCGCGATCCTCCTGCATGGCGTGAGCGGTCATCGCGATGATCGGCACATGCTTGCCTGTCTTTTTTTCCTCTAAACGAATTGCGGCCGTCGCCTCCAGCCCGTCCATCTCTGGCATTTCGACATCCATCAGCACCACATCGAAACTCTCCGCTGCCAGCGCCGCCAGTGCGGCTCGGCCGTTGTCGGCAATGGTCACTTTGTGGCCGGCTCGTTCCAACAATCCAACGCCCAGTCTCTGGTTCACAAGGTTGTCCTCCGCCAGCAAGATGTTTAAACAACGCCTACCTTCCGTTTTCACCTGCTCAATAGGTGTGGCTGTGACCGGCCGATCCTGTCGACCAAGGCAATCGGTGATCGCATCGCTCATCTCAGAATATTTAACTGGCTTGAGAAGGCATCGCGCAGCTCCCATCGCTTCGCAGCGCGTGGCGTCACCGCGACGATCGCCGGTGGTCAGTATGATGACCGGTGTTTTTTCGATACGTTTGTCGGACAGTATTTGTTGCAGCAACTCAAATCCGTCAACCTCTGGCATGTTCCTGTCAATGATGGCCAGCGCGTAACGCTGATCACTTTCGTGAGCACGTATCAACAACGGCAGCGCGTCCTTGGCTCCCGTTGCCAAACTCACATTCATTCCCCAATTTGTCAGCATATCTACCAGAACCTGACCAACGGTGGCGTTGTCCTCGACCACCAGAACACGCGATTGCGAAAAATTAGCCGGCAACCGGTCGCTGGCGGCTTGATTTTCGCAGTGAGCAAACTGAGCCGTGAAATGAAACTGGCTTCCTTGGCCTACTTCACTTTCCACCCAGATCTTCCCTCCCATCAATGTCACCAATTGCTTACAGATCGCCAATCCAAGGCCGGTCCCGCCATAGCGCCGCGTTGTTGAGCTATCGGCCTGTTCGAAGGCCGCAAAAACGTCAGCCTGTTTTGATGCTGGGATGCCAATGCCGGTGTCGGCAATGCAGAAATGCAGCACCGAATTCTGATCGTCTTGAGACTCAAGTTCAACGCTCAACACGACTTCACCGGCAGCCGTAAATTTGATGGCGTTACCGATGAGGTTGACAAAAATTTGTCTTAATCGCATCAGGTCACCAGACAAATACCTGGGGACTTTTTTATCAATGCGGAACACCAATTCCAAGTTCTTAGAGTGTGCGGCCAGTCCCAACGATTTCAGCGCGTTGCCGACACCCTCGTATAAGTCCAACCGCTGATTGTCCAGCTGCATTTTGCCAGCTTCGATTTTGGAAAAATCCAGAATCTCGTTCAGCAGCGCTAAAAGTGATTCACCCGAATCCAAAACCATTCTCAAATAGTCGCGCTGACTGGGCGGCAGTTCCATGTCAAGCAGCAACTCGGTCATGCCAATGATCGCGTTCATCGGCGTGCGAATTTCATGGCTCATATTCGCCAAAAAATCACTTTTGGCTCGGTTGGCCGATTCGGCGGCTTCCTTGGCCGCAGTGAGCTCTGCAGCGGCGCGCTTTCGATCGGTGATGTCCCGCGACATACCGAACATTCCGATCACTTTCCCTTGCTCGTCTTGCAACGGGACTTTACTGGCGGAGACCCAGTTGACGCTGCCATCGGGATGTTGCAACGTCTCTTCGATTTCAAGAACAGGCGCGCCGGAATCCATCACGCGCTGATCATCACAACGGTATTTCTCGGCCGCAGCTTTTGGAAAAAAGTCAAAGTCCGTTTTTCCGACCATCTGCTCGCGCGTCTGGTTTAAAAACTCCGCCATCGACTTGCTGACGGTCAGAAAACGCCCTTGGGTGTCTTTGAAGTTGAGCAGGTCAGGCGCTAGTTCCATAATGGTTCGAAACAGGAACCGTTCCACTGCGATCTCATGGCTTGAGGCCTCATTACCTAAGCCTTGCTGCTGATTGATCCTAGCCTTAAGTGCTTCATTCTCCGACTTCAGCCCGTTTATCTGGTCCTTGTTGGATTGCAATGCCGATTCGATTGCGTCGAACATCGAACCAAGTTCATCGGCGCCCGGCGATGTCACCGATCGAACCGGTTCGCCAGCGGTTGATGGAGCAAGACGATCGACGAGGCTCAACAGCCGCCGGTGTACCGTGTTCGTCCAATCCTTATCTTGCCCGGACATCTTGTTGATCCTTCGAGGTAAAAAATCGTAAACGCTGTCAGCATTTTAGCGTTAGCTTGGTTTGCGCGTAGACCGTAGTGGACGAGGCCACGAGTAGGATAACGAAAAGGTCTCGCTATCGTTTCACGACAAGACGGCAGGCGACCGCGTTTTGCCCCGCCTAAACACCGACGCCTGCCGGCGAATCGTTAAACTGATGACATGCCTTTCAGCCAAACATTTCGCCAATGGCCACGATCAATGCCGCAATACCGCCGGCAGTGGCAACTCACACCGCATGAAACCATGATCAATTATTATAGCGCTTTGGAATCGAAAAACTTACGAATTCCTAACTTCGTTCAGCTTATCATCGTTTGATCGTGAACTCGTACTTGCCGGACCCCACGGTTTCGCTTTCGCGACCGTTGGGGAATTGAATCGTGGCAGAAGTATTGGGTGGAATTTCAACTTCCCAGTAAAATGTCTGCCCATCATTCTTCCAATCGCTGCGGATTAAACCGTAAGGCGACGCAACACTGGCCTTGGCCCAATCCAGTTGTCGCGTCAACTGTGGCGTAAGATGAAAGTGTTTATAGCCGGGCGCATCGGGGTCAGGCCGAATTCCACCGACCGATTCGTGCATGAACGCCGTAAAACCTCCGTTCATGGGATGGTTGAACGAGTTGCTCAACCGCACCTTCTTCCACTCGAACCGGCGCTCGGGCCATGTGGACAAACCACAACTTAAAACGTAGCCCGGACTGGGAAAGGTCGTGTCGGTCAACATTTTAAAAACTAAATCTTCTCGTCCATGGTCAGCCAGCACGGTGTAGAGATGCCTCAATCCGTGAATGCCGCACGCGTGATGACCGTCATGCAGTTGATTGATGTCATGCACCAAGGCATCAATGTGCCCTTGAGCATCTTCCACATCAACCATTCCCAATTTCAGCGCCATGACGGTCGCCGTTTGACTGCCGAAGTGTTTCAGGTCCGTGTTTTCGATCGGTTCAAGATAGACCTTCTCAAAAGCGGATTTGATTTCGTTGGCTTCCTCTAGGCATTGTTGGCTGTAAGATTCATCGCCCAGAACTTCAGCCATTTCCGCTGCAATCTGCAAAGCCTGAAAATAAAACGCGGTCCCCGACACAAAAGGATCACACTCCATGAACTCCGGCGCTTTTTTTCTGTCCCAGCGTGGCGGGCACCAATCGCCCAAACCATTGTCGATCACGCCCTGTTCGGTTTTGAACGTTCGATAGTAGGTGATGAAATTTTTGATGTTCTCGAACTGCGACTTGAACACATCGACGTCGCCGGTGTGAAGGTACATCTGCCAAGGAAGAATCAGATACGCGACGCCCCAGTCAATATTGGCGATGCGGTTGGCTCGTTTTCCCGGCGCGACCATCGTGGGAACGCCAGCGGCCCCTTTAGGTAGGACACGCCGTGTTTTTTTGTCGACCCGCAGGCTGTCTTCGATATCGCGGATAAACTTTGCGTAGAACCGAGCCATGTCATAGTTGTACAGACTCAGGTCGGCCACGGCGTGTGCATCGCCCAACCAACCGCATTTCTCACGATGCGGACAGTCTTCGGGCAACGCGTGCCAATTCCCTTCTAGGCTGAGGCAACTGGCGGCATAGTATTGATTCAGCATTTCATTCGAACAGGAGAACGATCCCGTCTTTTCGATCTCGCTACGGACGAATACGGCCTGCACGCTACTGGCATCAGGCGCCGACGCCAACCCGCTGATCTCCGCGTATTGAAATCCCGTGTAAGTAAAACGCGGCGCCCAAGTCTCCTCGCCACCGCCTTTGCAGACGTAGTACAACTCGTGAGGGCTACCGGGGGCGCCTCCGTAAGTCACCTGATCGGCGCGCGATTTGTCTTTGGTCAGTACCTCAGTTGGAAAGACCTTAATCATATCGCCCGCGCTTTGATTGACTTTTATCTCGACCCAGCCCGCAATGTTCTTTCCGAAATCAAGCAACCAAGTTCCATCGGCCACCTTGGTAATCTCGACAGGCTCGAGACGCTGGACCTCTTTGATCGGCGGCATCAGTTGAGGCCGAAGCCGGTTGTCGGGGCAGGGGGCTGGAACGTTGATCGCGGGCTGCCACGCCGAGTCATCGATACCCGGTTGCGACCATCGGGGGATTTCCAGACGCGCGTCGTAGCTTTCGCCCCAATAGACGTTGTCAAAAACGATCGGGCTGGGCGTTGCTTTCCAAGTCGTGTCGGTGCCAAATTCCTCCCTCGTTCCATCGGAGTATTCCACAAACAATTTGGCTCGAACGCTCGGTTGGCCATAGCCAAACTTTTTATCAAACCCAAGGTTTTGTCCATAGAAGCCATTGCCCAACCAGACGCCCACCCCGTTTTTGCCCTGTTGCAATGCCGCCGTCACGTCATGCACCACATACAGCGTGTGTTTCTCGTAGTTCGTCTGCCCCGGATCAAGAACGTTGGCGCTGATTTTCTCGCCGTTGATGTAGAACTCGCAATACCCAACGCCGCTGACGTAAGCTCTTGCCCGGCGAATAGGTTTTCCGATGGCGATTTCCTTCCGCAGCAGCGGAGAGGTGTGGGACTGCAAGTCCTCGTTAAGCTTGACGTGTTTGCGGCTGGCCAGTTCGTGGTCGCGCGTTTTCTGATCCAAGCCAATCCATTTTGAACCTGTCCAATCGGCTGATTCGAGCAAAGCCATTTCCCATTTGGCCACATCCGACCAGCCACTTTCGCGCCCCTGGTTGTCTGTGATGCGCACTTTCCAGTAACACGTTTGTCGGCTGACCGGTTGCTGACCTTCGTACTGAACCAGCACCGATTGAGCTGACTGAATCTGCCCGCTGTCCCAAAGGTCGCCGGTTTCGGATTCCAGCAATCGTTCGCTGCTGGCCACCAACACTCGGTAAGACTGCTGCTGGACGTTCCGCGCTGCGGCGTCTGCGACACGAATCTTCCAACTCAGCCGAGGTCGTTCGATGTCCAGCTGAATCGGGTTTTCCAGATGTTCGACTTTTAGATCGTACAAAGCGACCGCATTGCGGTCGTCTGTTTCTGCATGTGCAAATGCGTTGAACGCAAACAGCAACAAGAAAAGGGACGCTGTGATCGTTTTCATTTGAAACACCTTACCGTTTGCATTTTCGAGCTAACTTCCACACCGTAAGTCTGCGGTGTGAAAGCCAGGCCAGACATTTTGCGATGCCGTAATTCCCACCCACCGAAAACTATTTGTCGGCAACCGGTTTGCAAAACAGAATCATGTTCAGATTCGACTTCTTACCTTTGCCTTGGTCGGCATTGCCGGGAATGCGAAGGCTCTCGTCCTTGGCCAACCGCTTCGTGTACAGCAACAGCGTCCCGCGATTGAGCTTCACCTTATCACCGGTCTTCTTGTACTCTTTGAGCCACTCAGGAACCGGTGCTTTGCGATCGTGAGCGACGTACAGATCAAGTTCCTGCCCGGCGGTTGCCACAATGTAATCGTTGGCCCAATAGGCGCTGTCGCCCTTGGCCGTGCGAATGACTTGGCTGTCTTTAAGGAATTCGGGAATCTCTTTAATGAAGATCCGCGCGTCATCGGAAAACGCCAGCATCTCGGCGCTAAAGGAATTTTCAATGCCGCCGAGCCCGTTGCCCGTGTACGCAAACATGGAGAACATCCGATCAGATTCCGGCGTCTGTGCCAGCGCAACCGGTGGAGCGTTGCGTAGCTCTGTCAGTTCCGCAAGTTTGGTCGCATCAATTTCAGGACGCTCTGGCAGTGACGTTTCGAACACCACAGGCAGAACCTTGGAAACGCCACCGGTCAACTCAACCGGTGTCGACGTCAAAGTTAGCGTCGCCGATTCAAGCCCTTCTCTCTTGGCCGTGAGAACTACTGCGCCTGCCTCTACAGTTGAACGGATGCTCACGCGGTTGATCCCGCACTCGGTGTTCAGATACAAATGGTTGGTGCTGTCTTCGGTGCCACTGTTGTAGCCACCGCGCCAAATACCAGCGCCAGAAAATTCAAAATCGACTCGAGCCTCATCCGTTGGACAGCGGCGCCCTTGCGAATCGACCACTTCGAAATCGACCAACGCGATGTCTGAACCGTCGGCACGCCATCCACCGGGAGCCGTCATTGGCGTCAGCCGAATCGCTGCCGGTTCGCCGGCGGTTTGTTTGGTTTGCGTTGCGATTTGGGCACCGTCACCGAAGGCGACGACTTTAATTTCCCCCGGCTCAAACGCAACGTCCGGCCACGTGAACAAGGTATTGAACGTCTTTTCGCCCATGCCGAGACTTTTGCCATTAACGAACAGTTCGGCCTTGTCCGCCCGAGCCACCGCGTACATCGGTTTGACCGTCTCCGCGGGATAATTCCAGTGTCCGATCAAATGCACGCGGTCTTCTTTGTCCCACGTCGCCTGCAAAGCGAAATAGGCTTCTTTGGGCAGACGTACGCCGTCGACTTCGCCGGTCGCGCGAGCACAATCGGTTCGTTGACGGGTTCCATGTGGGCCATCTGAAAAGATCCAATTCGCGCCGCCGCAATGTTCGGGTTTGCTGCCAAATAAGGTCCACCATTGGTCGATCGCGTTGGTCGCAAAACCTTCTTGGGCGAGGTTGTAAGTGTTCAGTTCGGAAAGTTTGCCGAGGTTACCGAAATCGGGCGGGGAAAACTTATCCCAAACCCGCCGCGGCGTCTCCGTTCGATCGTACTCGGTTTCCACGACTGCCAACGAAGGCAACGCCCGTGTCCTCCCAACGGTCCCCAGTTCTAGGTCGATACTGTCAATCATCGCAGGCGTCGACATGCGAAACCCGAAATAACGTTGTCCTTTAGGATCCCACTGCTTGGTGATCGCTTTCATCTCAGCGGCATGTTCGGGGTTGACGCTATAGTTGCCGCCTTCCCAAATGCAGACCGTCGGGTGATTTCGGTAATAAACAATCATATCCCGAAACGCATCGGTGCGAGTTTTCCACGCCTCGCCGAAACAATCACGTTCGCCATCGACGCCGGGCATGATGGTTACAAAACCATATTTGTCGCTGCTCTGGACACCCACCGCAGGTCCGGCGCAGTGTCCCCAGCGGATCAAGTTGCCGCCCGCCTCTTCCATCATCTTTAATGTGTAATCATGCATCCAGTTCGGGAAACCAGCGCCCAATCCAGCCCAGCTTTGAATCGGTTTTTGCCCCCAGCCATGAAGTTTGAGCGCGTGACCATTGATCCAAAATCCGGTCTCTCTATCAAAGCGAAAATTGCGAATTCCAAACGCTGTCGTGCTAACATCGCGCACCGCGCCGTCAACGCTGACCTCGACTTGCAATTGGTAAACATACGGATAGTCGGGCTCCCAAAGATGCGGATCCGAAACGTCCAACGCCGAAGCAATTTTGACTTTCTCTCCCGCAGCCACGTCCGCAGTCTCTTCGGACGTGGCGACCGCTTTGCCATCTTGTCCCAATAGCGAAAACTTCACCGTGGCAGCGACAGGTTTATCCTGTGAGTTTTCAATCTCCGCCGTCACGCCAACGTCTGCTTTGTCTTTGCTAAGTGAGTCCGTCCAAGCGTAAATGCCCTCGGTCTCCAAATTTGCATAGATCGGCAACGTGACGTGAACCGGGTCGAGCACGTGCAAGTAAACGTTGCGATAGATTCCGCCATGTGGCGGGTGCCAGTTTTGGTGATGCCACGGCGTGACGCCGTCGTACATTTTCCCTTCGACGGTGTTGTCCGCCCTGACGGCCAAGACGTTTTTTCCACCGGCGTTGAGATGCGGCGTCAAATCGAATCCGAACGGAATGAAGCCCGTTTTGTCTTGGCCAAGATGTTGGCCGTTGAGATACACATCGGCGACTTGTCGCACGCCTTCGAATTCGATGTAAATTTGCTTGCCGTCGAGTTCGGCCGGCAATGAGAACTCCTTGCGGTACCAGGCCGCTCCCTGCCAGAGATCGGTTTCGCCTTGATGGCCGCCGGTGCCGAAATCATTGAACGTATCAATGTCGTTCCAGGTATGCGGGCAGCTGACCGTCGTCCAATCGCTGGCGTCAAAATCCGGAGCCTCAGCACCCTCAATATCTTCACGCACGAAACGCCAGTCGGCGTTTAGGTTCAGTTTTTTCGCGGCGGTGCCAGCCTCTTGCGCTTGAACTGGCGTGGCCGAACAAGCGATCAACGTCGCCACGACGGCTCCCAAGAGCAACAGACTCCGCGTCGGTATGACGATAAAAAACTCTTTGGGCTTGGGGAAAGTCAAGTTCATAAAAGGCATGGCGGTCTCGTGTTTGTTGCTAATTTCTTCAAGTACAAAAAAGAATGAAGTGGATGAATCTTAAACTATCGAAATCGTGAATTCGATTTTTTGGTCTGTTTGTTTTGTCTGGCGAGCAATGACAGGAACGGCTTCGGCCCCGGGGACCATGTTGAAAACGCGCCCCTTCTCGGTCTTTTTGATGGACAACGGAATGTTGCATTGGACGACAACAGTCCCCTCCGGTTTATCGATCTCAATTCGAGTCTCAGAAACTTGACGGACCGCTTCACCGGTTGGAGAAAGGATTGGTACGACCAAAGAAACTGGCCCCGAGCCAGCTTCTGCATCGGAGCTGCGGACTGAAATCGTAATCTTCTCATCAACGAATTCATAATTCATGTCGAACTTGGGGACTTCCCCCGAGACCACATTGCGGTCCTCGTCCTGCAGCGTCGTCTTTACATCAAAACGGATCCTCTGACCGTCGTCATCGAAACCAACTTCTGCTTTAAGGTCGTAAAGGTTCGTCTGCCAACCGCCGTTGCTATGTGTTTCAATTCTAGGCGTTAAACAAAAATCTTCGTCGGGCTGCGGCTGCATGTTAAACGGCTCCACCAAGATGTACCGCGCCATGCTGCCGGCCAATAACGTGCCGACCTTATCGTGATACAGCACCGCGAGCGCACCGCCTGTGGGTTGCTGAATGTGATCGGCGTTTTTGGTTTTGTAGATCGAATCGTAAGCCGACACCGTTGAACGCCATGGTCCTTTGGCGACCGTCCAAACATCAAGTTCCGGAAAGTGCTTGACGCCGGTTGCGACGGCGCGGGGCAGGGGGGCTGACCCATCAACCTTTGGCATCTCGTGCATCTTGTCCTGGACGAAGGCCATCACTTTGGCGTGGGCAAACGTGTGGTGAATGCACGGGTCGACGCCGTGCGAAACGTAGTGCGGACCACCATGCAACAATCCATCGGCGGTGCATCGTTGCAGCAGCTGCGCGTTCTTGAGCGCTGCGGTTGCGAAGGCCGGATTGTGATCGGCCATCAGCCCAAACCCCGCCTGGCAACCGTCGGAGGTACGACTGCCCCAGTAACTCCATTTTGCAGACCGAGTGCCCCAGCTGTTATCCCATGCTCCGTCGGGCAGCATGAATTCAAGATGCCCATTCATTGACTTGACCATCAGATCAAGCAATTCCGTGTCACCGACCTCAAGCGCATACAAGATCGGGCCGTTCAAAGATTCCTCGACATTGTATCCGAGATCAACCGGCAACAGCCCACGTCCGCTGCGGTTGTTGTTCGGTTTGCCTTCCCCCCACAACAGCGCGTTGGGTTCGGTAAAAAATTCCTTGACGCGTTTGGCAAATTGCTGGCTGCGGTCGGTGTACTTTTGATTATTTAGCAGCTGTCCGAACAGGTGAAATCCATAGACGCCTGTCATTCCGTAATTCAGGTTCGTAAAGTCGATCTTCTTGAAGTCACGATATAAGTAACCGCCAGCGGCTTTGTCCAATCGCGCCGTCCACTCATTTCGACGTTTTTCATCCAGCACTTCGCCGTGAAAGTGCAAAGCTTCGGCCAGCGCGATGGCTCCAAAGATACTGGTCCCACGCCAAGACTTCGGCTTGGTGCTCACTCGCCAACTTCCGTCGGGTTGGCTGACGTTGTTCTCGGCCCATTCATAAACGCCGATCGCGGCGTCGATGTATTTCTTGTCACCGGTGACGTGAGCCATGTGAAGAAATGGATAGAGAGCATCCGAGCAGCGGCCATGAATATGCGCGCAAGCGGGACACCCCAATGCGCCGTGCCGTTGGGGATTGGCCGAATCGTTGATTTGACGGCGGAGCATCCCCTCACACCAAGTGACCAAAAGCCGTTTGGTCAGCAGGTCGAATTCGCTGCCTTTGTTGTTGTCGTTGTTGTTGTCAGCGTGAATGCCGTCTGCGGCTTTCGCATTTTTTGCGTGGCTCAATAGCAAATTCGTCGACAGCGCGAACCCCGCGCCGCCGGTGGCTAAAGAGCCGATAAAGTTTCTGCGATCCATGTTCGACCTTTTCCCGTTTGTAATTTTCAATTGCCACCTACCCAGTTGTCGATCAGCTTCGAAAGTGCGATCACCTTTTCTGGTTGAGCTTCTGCCAAATCGTTCCGATCATCCAAATCCGTTTTTAAATCGAACACTTGTTTTCGTTTCGCACCGGCGATCAGTTTGTCCCAACCGTCAATCACCACCCGTGCCATTAAGCCATTTTCGAGGTCGTCCAGCTGATCGAGATCGCTATCGTGTTCGTAGACGTCAACAAAAACACGATTGCGCTTCATGAGATCGTCAGGCTTCCGCAGATCGAGCCCCTTCATTTGGACTGGCGGTTCAATGCCGCAAATCTTGAGGATGGTCGGAGCGATGTCAATGTTGCTGGCTAATGTTTCGGCATCACGTAGCGGTTTGATCGTGCCTTGGTGCGTGACAAAAATTGGTGTTCGAATGCCCGCTTCGACGGGTCTCCGCTTGGACCGGATGGATCTGCCGACCTTGTCCGGATTGGGCACCCATCCGTTATCACAGGTAAAGACAAAGACAGTGTTTTCGTAAAGCCCCTTCTTCTTTAAATGATCGACGATCTGACCGCACCCCTCATCAAGCCACTCGACATTGGCCCAGTAACGTGCCGTGGATTCGTCAGGCGCGATGTCTTTGTACTTATTGAATAAACGATCCGGAGCGTTGTGCGGTGCGTGTGGCAGAAAGACGCCGTACCAAATGAAAAACGGTTGGTTGTTCGCTTGGGATTTGTCGACGAAATCGTAGATCGGTTTCATCGTCGTTCTGCCTATCTTCAACCCTTGGTCGCCATGTCGGCCGCCTCGTTTGGTGTCCCCATGCGTCATCGCAGCAGTGAATCCATGATCTTGCGGATTGCCTTCCCACCATTTCCCGGTTTCCAGTGTCGCGTAACCGGCAGATTTTAATTGCTTCACAAACGAAGGGTGGCTCTGCATGGGCTTCGTCATTTGAGCACGCAACTTTTGCGACAATGGCTCCGCATCCTTATCACTCCGGTGCATCCCGTTAGGTAACAGCGGATCATTTCCTCGGATGCCATTTTGATGCGGATACATCCCCGTGACGATGCTGGCCAAGGATGGACGGCACAGAGGAGCCGTAACATAGCCGCGTTCGTACAAAATGCCTGCGTTGGCCAAGCGATCAATGTTTGGCGTTTTGATGTGCGGATGATCCATGAAACCATAGTCCATCCAGCCTTGGTCGTCGCTTATCAGCAAGACAACGTTGGGCTGCTGGGCGTACACAGACGGATTCAGTATGGCCGTCAAGAAAATTGCCAGCATGAATTTGAGAGGACGGGGGGCTCGCATGAAAAAATTCCTGTTTGAGTTAATTGCGGGGTTCGTTTTCAAATAAAAGCACCTGTGTTCAGATCGCAATCCTCCGCGCGACTGGAGGTTGCTCGCCGGCACGTCGTGCTTGAACGGCATTGAATCACTTACGTCCTGTGGGAGTCCAAGTCTCTGGAGCATCCAGCATTAGTGGATCATGGAACACAGTCAGTTCATCCCCCTGTTCCTTGATCCATGATTTGAGTTCGCCTAACAATTCGTCTTTGACTTGTTTTAGTTCTGGGTTTGCCGCGCGGTTGGATAATTCGCTTGGGTCTTCCTTCAGATCAAACAGTTCGAACTCGGGGCGGCCATGATGTTGCGCGACCGTTTTCGCCGCGTTTTCATCGGTCTTGGCCCGTTCCAGCCACTGCTTGAAATAATCGCCAGACGTTTCCCGCACCAACATGTCGATGTGCGTTGTAAAAGCAAACTCTGGATGCAGGTTCCAAATCAGTTTGTATCGCTCAGTGCGGACGGAGCGACTTAAATACACGTTCATCTTTCGATCACCACTGTGCGTTGTGAAGATGCGATTCCGCAGCGTGTCCGTTTCACCCAAAAGAACTTTTGCGAACGAGCGTCCGTCGAGGCCCTTGGGAACCGCCGCGCCACCGACCTCAATCAGAGTAGGGAGTATGTCAATCCAACTGACCATGGCATCGGTACGCGTGCCGGCTTTAATTTTTCCCGAACGAGCCACAATTAGCGGCACATGGATTCCTTCCTCGTAGAGCGTCCATTTGCCAAAAGGAAATTGCGCTCCGTGGTCACTGGATAAAACAAAGACCGTGTCCTTGGACATGTGTTTATCAGTCAGCGCTCGAAGTTCACCAAGATACGCATCAAGATCTTTCACTTCCTGCAGGTACCGCGACCGCTGCACGCGTGTGCGCGGCGTGTCGATCAGCTTTGGCGGCAAGGACATCGCTTGGGGATCGACGGTCGATGCGCTGGGCCATGGAACGTGCGGATCAGAGACGCCGACGAACAACGCCAACGGACGCGTGTCGGTTCTGGTCTCAAGAAAGGCTTTTACCGTTTCTCGTAACTGCGGGATGTGTTGTTGGGAGTCATGGACATGAAAATGATAATCGGGAGCGCTTTTCTGATGAGCCACCTTTCCAAACGCCGCCGTTTGATAGCCCATTTCATTGAGCACCTGAGGCAGCTTTAGAACTTCGGCGTGCGGGTAGCTATGGTTCTCCTGAGCCCCATTTTTCGCCGGCATCAATCCCGTCAGCAACGCCGCTCGGCTGACCGCACACGAAGGACTGGCAACGAATGCTTTGTTGAAGGTCATCCCTTGGGCGGCCAGCGCGTCGATGGCGGGCGTCTCAATATTCGCCCCGCCATACAAAGGCAAATCAGCCGCCGAAAGGTCGTCCGCCAAATAGACGACGATGTCGGGAAGGCGTTGCCCCTGGTCACCTAACGCGGCCGAGCCACCAAAGCCGACGCAAAACACCAGCAAGAGGGTTTTGAGGAGTTTCATTTACTTAACTTCGAAAGAAAAAGATCCGCTGACTGAGTCAGTTACAATCCAGCGGTCGCCTGTTTTGGTTGCGGCGACCTCTTTCCCGTTGGCGAATACGCCTTCACTCCCCTCAGCTGCCGGCAGATCGACGTTGGCGGTCATTCCATCGGGCAGGACTCCTGAAAGTTTGAAGGTTTCGCCGCTATTGAAATCAATTTCAATCGGGCCGTTTGACGTGGGGACTTTTCCACGTGCAAACTTCAACTCTCCTGGGCAGGGACGAATCGTTGCGGTCTTCCATCCGGGAGTCGCAGGTTGTGCCCCCAAGACAAATCGGGGCAGCAGGTTCGCCGGCGCCGCTCCCCAAGCATGATTCCAATCTTGATTGCGTTTGTACTTCAAATCCCAAGCTTCCCAAGTGATCGTCGTTCCGCTGTCGACCATGTGTTTCCAGCTACGATCACCGTCGGCCGTCATCAAAGCCAATGCCTGAGCATCACAGCCGTTGCTGAACAGGGATTCCATGAAATACTGGGCCCCGTAAACGCTGCATCTCATGTCTTTTTCTTTGAGCCATTGGATGACTGCTGATTTCTTGTCCTCTGGGACCAAACCGAACGCCAGTGGAAAGAAGTTCGCATGAATGCTGCTATGGTCGGTACCGATTCCGTCGCGGTAGATCCCCGCTTCTTCATCAAACAGCGTCTTTTGGAATTCTGCTTTTACTGATTGAGCTCTACTGGTAAAGGCATCCGCGTCTTCCTGCTTGCCGATCGCTTGAGCCATCTCCGCCATCTGCTCAATCGCGGCAAGATGAAACGCATTGACGACCGTGTTAATTTCGGTGAACACAAAATCATCACGTTCGCCCTTTGGCCAGTCCACAATGTCGTGACGACTTTGATCCAACGGGCCGCTGCGAATAAGGCCATCTTCGCCACTACGATTAATCAGCGTTTTGGATTTGAGTATTTCATAACGATGCTTCAACCACTCGGTGTCGCCAGAATACATCCACTGAGCGTGAGCCATGAAAACCATGTGTGGCGACCATTCCGATGGCCACGTTCCATTCTCCATCAGCCAGTCGAATGTTCGTGCCGCCATGGTGATGTCGTCGTCGGTCGTGTAATGGCTGAGCTGATTCAGGTAAGCATCCGCCTCATAAGGAATCCGTTCGCGATCTCCATCGACGTAAACCCCGGCAAAGGTCGTTGCCTTGAGGCTGTATTTGCACAGGTCCCAGATCCTATTGAGCGTCTCATCGGAACACTCGAACGAGCTTGCGTCCTCGTTCCAAGCCGAAGAGAACGCCGCTCGGCGACGAATGAGATCATAGGAAAAGTCTTCGGGAAGTCCCTCGACTTCAACCCAGCGAAATGGCATGATCGGCCTCCAAGCCGACGGCGTCAAAACCGCTGGTGGATTGGCATAGACCAACCCTGCCTGTTCGATGATTCGGGGAATGATTGGAGCCGGCACAATCCAGTTACCGCGTTGCTGACCAAGCCGAATCTCGGTCATGCCGTAACGCACGGTTCCTTTGGGCGCTTGATCAATACGACCACCTTTGAGTTTCTCTCCAAAGTGAACCTTTGCTTTGCCGCTACCGGTCGCGGGGACAGGCATGACGATATTCCCAAACGCGACTTTGCCGAAATCAATCAGCGTGACATTGTCGCTTACCCGTTTGATTTCCACTGGTTTTTGTTCGGTCAACGAAACATGCTGTTCGGCTGGGAGCTCGGGCAGTTCTTTGATGAACAGATTTCTGAATCGATACGTTTGCCCCTTCTCACCATGGTGCTGGATACCGATAAAACCACGGGCGTCGGTCGGGTCACGAAAACGCGTTGTCTGGGTTCCGTTGACTTCGATGGTGATAAGATCTTTTCGGCACGTCACGACGAAACGATTCCACCCGTTTCGATTGAGCGCGTTGGCGACCTCCGGCTTTTTGAAGAAAGCCTTGGACAGTTCGGCGTGCTCAAGAAACTGGTCCTCCGAACGCCCCTCGGTGCTTGGCCAGATCCAACCGCGTCGTGATTCGTCGTAAAAACCTCCAGACCAACGGCGATCGGAGCCATCGCATTCGGCCTGGTAGCCGAAGACTTTCTTTTCGGCATCCTCATCAACGTGGCAGCGAAACATCACCCCCGAGTTTGCTTTACCCTCGGGCAAGTGAATTTCGACGCTCAAGCGAAAGTCAGAATACTCTTTTTCGGTAACCAAAAAGAACTTCTTATCTGCCAACAAGCGGATCTCACCGCCCTCAACGGTGGCTTCGCCGAAAGAATAAGGATTACGCCAGCCGGAAAGGTCCTTGCCGTTGAACAAGGGGCGATAACCACGACTGATCATCGCATCAAATCCGGCCTGGCCATCGGCCGCTAACACGGGTTTTAGGATCGATTCATCGGGAGCGTTTTGTGCCCAGCAACTGCCGGCGGTTAGGATCGCAACGGAAAACAGAACGGAAAGAAGTCGCAACTTCATTTGAGCCTCAGTGTTGAATCTTGACCGGAAATTTTCATTCGACTTCAAGGTTGTGTCGACTTAAGCTTTGCGCCCCATCCACATCGGTGTTGCGATGAACCACGCAATTGTTCCCACCAGTGCTATCCATTTCATGGGTTCGGCGCCGAGGATGCCCATGAAGAAGAGGACGCTCGGAGACACGGTTACAACCAAAGCGATCAGCGAGACTAGTTTTGGGATTGAGTTCATGGCGAATTTTCGGTGCGAAAAATGTTTAGATGGCTATTGGAATTCGGAGCTCTACTCAGCGATCGTTTTCTGTGTGAATTTGCTCAGCAGAAGGTACATGACGCCGGTCGTTACCCAACACGGAATTACAGCGTAGGCTGCAAAAAGGTCATGCTCAAAAATCAAGTACAACCCCACAGCCACCGGCAACAACCAGGCGACCAACACGGCGATGCTGATTGGCGATCCTTTGCGATGGGCGTATTCATCCTGAAGGCCAAATTTCCTCATAAGCCAATAATCAACAAAGATAATCGCGCCCATTGGCCCAAGTACCGTTCCGTAGGTTCCCACAAACCCAAGCAGTTGAGCCGACAGATTCGGAAACGCACCGGCGACAGTCGCCACCGCACCGGCAACCAAAGTCATCACCATTGCCGAACTTTTTGGGACCACGCCTTGGAACGCCAAACCGGCGCGATAGATTGTCGGATTGGCCGTTGTCCAGCCAGCGATCACC
>CAYOZV010000070.1:7486-23192 GCA_964408465.1 uncultured Pirellulaceae bacterium | reverse complement strand
ACGATTGCCCAGAGATTAAAGACGCCCAAACTTCGCCTGCACCTCACAGGACAAGGGTACTAAGTACCAAGTACCAAGTACTCAGTACTCAGCACTCAGTACTCAGTACTCAGTACTCAGTACTCAGTACTCAGTACTCAACACTACCGAACCGACTCGTACACCTTATCCTTCGAATTCCCCCCCGCCATAATGTACATCAGTAAATTATGCACCTCGGACTCATTCAACCGATCAAGCAACCCTTCTGGCATCTGAGAAATCTTTGACTCCTTCACCATTTCGACACTGTCGGCCGGAACAAGAACCGAGCCAGCGTTTTCATCGACGGGATAAACCAACAAATCGCCGTTGTCCTGCTTCACGACCAACCCAGTCAGCACCTCGCCTTCATCAGTCAGCACCATCGACGAACTGTATTGATCAGAAATGTGTTGGCTGGGGTGAACGATGGCTTCTACTAAATACTTTTCGTCAAACTTGTTTCGCACGCTGGTGAGATCGGGCCCGATCGCTCCGCCAAGTCCATTCAAACGATGACACGCCGCACAGCTGGCACTGAAATATAGCGAACGTCCCATTTCGAAGTTCAATTCATCCTTCGCAGCCAACGCTTTCTCCACGGTCCACTTCTGCCCAGGCCCCTTCGGAGCAACGATCGGAAAGTCGGGTTTGGGATTAAAGTCTTCACCGGTGACATCGTTCAGCGCCAGTCTTTGCTCATCTGTCATCGTCGCTAAAGCTTCATCTCGAACCCGCGTTAAGAATCCTCGATAGCTGGACCCACCGGATGCTTTTGCGGCCTCGTTTAAAAACTGAAAGTAGGCGCGGCGCGTTTCCATCGTCCAACCCGCGCGCTGGTTCCGCAACATGAAGGCGTACATCAATTCGCGCGATGGAGGATGATTTTCGATCATGTTTTGAACCGCCGGGCCATAACGCTCACTGCGACTGGCAAGTTCCGACCACTGTGGAGGCACCGGAGCCGAACGATCCTCTATTAGCGCCGTGACTTTGCGAGGAATCGTTTCGTCTTGCAAGTACGTCAGGACGCGCACCAACTCCGTGTTCACGTCAAAACTGTCGCTCGGCAAAAGCGGACTCAAGTGAGCGATCACCGCGGCGCGTTGCTCGTCGTCGGGGGCACCAATTTCGCCAAACGTTAAAGCATAAGCTCTCAGCAGTCCCAGCAACTGCGATTCACTGATCGCCGCCACGTCCAACCCAAGCAATCCGCTTACCAACTGCGATTGATGTTTTGCTTCCCCCATGCGAGCTAACGCAACAGACGCCGTGATTCGAGTTTGCGGATCTTGTTCGGTCGCAACTTTGCCTGCCCACCCTTGGACGGGCTGGCTCTCGACCGCGATTCGCGCGGCATGCCTTAGGAACCGATCTGAACTAGCAAGAATCGGCCACGCGGCGTCGACGGCTTCGGGGCTGATCACGCCGTGGAATGATTCAAGCGACCTGCGTTGTTTCCGCGCGGCGACACAATCTGGATTAACCTCCGTGGGAACTTCCTGCGATTGCTCGCCCGTGTAACGTACTCGATATAAAGAAGATTCCGCGCCACGGCCTCCGGCGGTGAAGTACATCGCTCCATCCATTCCAATTTCAGCATCCACCATCGGCAGCGGCGTGCCATACAAAAACTGCTCAGCCTCGCCACGATATCCGGATCCATCAGGCACCAAGTGGATCGCGTACATGGTTCCAAAAGTCCAATCAAGCGCAAAAATTGCGTCTTTGTACTTGGTAGGAAAGGCTGCGTTGGCTCCAGAAATCAACCCCGTCGGCGATCCCGGACCAATCTCAACCACCGGCGGCAACGAGTCCTCGTAGTACGTCGGCCACTTGCCCGAACCACTTCTCCATCCATAATCAGACCCACTGGCAGCAAAACAAATGCGCGTCGGGCGATACCACGGCATCCCCATGTCCCATTCCATGTCCGCATCGTACGCAAACAAATCTCCGTGTCGATTCAGCGCGATGTCATATTGATTTCGATAGCCGATCGAATAGGCGGACTGTTCCTTGGTTTCAATATTCAATCGCGTTACCCAGCCACCGGGAGCCATCCGCCCGCGCGCGTGGCCTCGCGCATCCCACATACGCGGCAACAAAAGTCCTTCGTACCACGTCGGAACTCGGTTGGCAGTTGTCTCACCCAACGGAGCGTGATTGCCGCCGCCCAGATAAAGGGCTGCGCCATCTTCGGTGGTAAGCACCGCATGATTTCCGTGTTCGCCGCTACCTTGGCCACCAGGAATCGTCTCCGCCGTGTCAAGCATGTCGTCACCGTCGGCATCGGTCAGTCGTATCAGATTTCCGCCGTTGCGATGAAACCAAAGACTGTCAAATGCCCAGTGCAATCCCTGTGCTCCCGAAAGGCCTTCCAGAGCACCAGTTGAAATCTTTTCGACCAACGGCGGCTGTTCGCCCCGCAGCGTCAACCGAAACAATCCAGCGTCTGCCTGGTCACATGCGTAAAAACGCCCCTTAGGATCGACGCAAAGCGAAACCCAACTTCCTTGATCTTTGGGGACTGAATAAACTTTCTCTACGATAAAATCGGGAAGGGCGACAATGCCCAGATCATCTTCTTTTGAACCGGCAGGCTTTTTCTCCTTAGCATCACTTCGTTTTTTTGCTTTCTCAAGCGTTACCGTTTGGGTGGCCGCAATCGCATCAGCCATCGTGTTTTCGGCATCACCGCCAACCAGCTTACGGAGTTTGAGCGCCCGAAACTCCGCCTTCATCGGACCGCCTCGATGCAACTGCAGGCCCAACAGCCCAGCATCCGACGCATCCGGATGGTTGTCCGTGACGTCGACCACGGTAACTCCGTTGAGCTGATGAATCATGCGATTGCCAACGGCAACGATGCGAAGTTTATTCCAATCGGTTGCAACGGGTTTCTTCAACCGAACCAAAGAGGCGATCGTTTCGGGTTTACCCTCGGCGGGAACGACGACGCGCGTTCCGCCGGTGGCGATGATGCCACGTCCGGTTCGCTCGCTGTACATCATGCCCATATAGTCCGCCCGAGGATGCAGGTCCGCCTGGTAGCCCAATAGCGCAAATTTTTTCTCGTTGACCATGGCGCTGCGATACTGCACGCCAGAATTTACGCCTTTAAATTTGACCTCGCAACGAAATTCAAAATCAGCAACGGCGCCCCCCTGCCACACCAAAAAAGTGTTCTTCGCAATGGGAGCTTTTTCTGTTGTTTGACCAACAATCGTTCCGTCTTCGACCGACCAAAGCGACTCGGTCCCCTTCCACCCGTCCAAGTCCTTCCCATTGAACAAATTTTGAAACTCAGGTTCGTCGGCATAAAGGCGCTGAAAATCAATGCCGTTGATTGAGATCGTAACCAGCGCGATCAATAAACAGCGGTTGAGCAAATGGAGGATTCGCATAGTCTTCTTCTTTTCGAGGTGAAACTTGACTTGGGTTCTATGATAAAGATATCAATCATCGAAGTCGATCTTTTTCGCGGCGATACAGTTCGAAAAAGTAAAACGGCAGATGCCCTTCAACAAAATCGCAACTCCTGTGTGCACACGACGCCGAGAACAGTTTTAACGCAAGGTTGGAGCAGAGGTTCCGAGAAAAACTCGGACAGGTTCAATCTGACCCCGCTGAGAGGTCATTAACAAGGAACCACTGCATCCGAACGACCCCTCGTCAAAATCTCCATTCACTCTTCACCGCCAAAGAGAACCAATTGCTGCTTCGCCCTAATCCGTTCTGTCGATTGCGGATTCTCCAGACCAACCACCGACACATCATCGGTAGCAAGATCCACCATCCTTTTGTCATAAAAATCCTCAAAGTTCCCGCCACTTAAAAGCTCTCGGTTACGATTGCTGATCGGCGTCAGAAACTCGACTCGAGGGAACTCATCCGTGTTCAGTCCCTCCTGCGACGTTACCATCCAATCCCCCGCGTATAGCTCAAACAGACGCTCCACCGAAGCGACATTTGGATCAACCGTCCGTCGGTTTGCATTCACCGATTCTATACGCTTGGAAAGCTCAGCGGCGTCCAAAAGAATGGGCGCTCGACTGCCCACCAACGCAATGACAGGTTTGCGATTGCTTTGCTGCCCCCACCACAGCGTCGTGTGCGGAAATACTTTTGCAAATCCGTTCGCGATGGATTCAAATTCGACGCCGCCCACCTGGTAAAGCGGCAACCATTGACAGAACAACCCATCCTCTTTCAGTCGCTCAATCGCGACCTCGTAATGTTCCACCGTATAAAGGTATCCAGACTGACTTTCCCATGGCACAAACAGATCCGAAATTATCACGTCGTAGCGTTTCTCACTGGCCAGCAGAAAATGACGCGCGTCATCGACATAGATTTTGGATTTTGGATCGTCAACGATGTTGTTATTAAACTCCGACAACATCCTCACCGCGTCGACAACCTCGGGTATCAATTCCACCGCTTCGATCGACTCCAAATCTTGGTGAGCGATTGCTCCTCCGGCGGTCAGGCCCGTCCCCAACCCTAAGAACAGAATCTCACGTGGTTTAGGATGCAGAAACAGTGGAATGTGAGCCTGTCGAAACTCGCGCACGTTGCTGCCGGTACGTCCGAAGCGATAGTGTAAATTCTGCCTTATCTTATGAGCCGACGATTCCTTCAGTTTGACGACATCAATCCAACCGTAAGGCGATTGAAAGCGTTTGAGGATCTCTTCGCCCAATTTTGCGCGACCGTACTCCGCGTCGTTGGGACTGCTGAGTCCGATGACTGCACCGATGGCGAAGACGATCGCAAACGCGGCAGAAAGTTTTCGGTGGTTGATAGTCAGCAATAGCACAATGGCACACAACAGAAACAAACCGCCGATCAGCACGATTGACTGCCACAGCCCAACGTACACTAACAAAAAGTAGCTGGCCACGATCGCCCCGGCCGCTGCCCCCAAGGTATTCAACGATGTCAATTTACCCACGACCGTGCCTGCCGAACCGTCCACCCCCGCCATCGCCCAGACCAAAGGCAACAACATCCCCAAGCAAAAGATCGCAGGGCCGATCGAACCTCCGACCAAACCAAACGCGCCAAAAATATACCCTGCGAAGGAAGCCCCCGATGAAAAATAGCTCAGCTGCGTGCATTGAACGAAAACGATGACTGCGACCAGCGTCAAAATTGCCCCCACGCCCGTCGAAATCCCCGCCAATCGCTCGACCCGAACATACCGCTGCAAGAAAGACGCCGCCGCCGCACCGCCGGCCAGCGCGGCCAAAAAAACCGCCACCACCACACCGAAGGTATAGGTGCTGTTATGAAACACCAACGCGAACATGCGAGTGAATAGAACTTGTAATGCCAACGTGCCAAAGCCAGAGGCGCAGGCCAGCATCAACACCAACGTCGGCGAAGCGGCAGATGGAACACTCTGCTGGCCGACAACCAGAATCCGCTTAGGATCCTTTGCCGAAGATGACGAAATCCTTAACGCTAACAACGCACATAACAGCGACACCGCCACGCCTAAGTAACTGCTGCCGCGGACGCCGAAATTGATCAACAGAAAAAACGTTGTCAGAACCGTTCCCGCTAACGCGCCCAACGTATTGAGTGCATAAGCGATAGTGATATGACCGGCCGTTTTATTGGATCGCTGTCCGACACTGACTTCGGCTAAAAATTCAGCCATCAAAGGCAACGTGACGCCCATCGAGACCGACGCCGGCAGCAGCAGCCCAAAACTAAAAGCGGCGCGCACGAACGTTTGCCACGCCCAATTAGGATCCGAAAGCAACGGCGCGTACGCGGACGATTCAGACACCGCGATCAGCCACGGAATCGCGATCGCCCAAATTCCAATCACCAATTCAGCAATCGCGTAACCTAACAACGGCCTCACACGCCCTGACAAATGAGCTCCGATCCAATACCCGCACCCCATTCCCGCAAAATAGCTGGCCAGCACAGTCGATGCGGCTTGAACGGTGTGACCAAACAGAAGACCGATCTGACGCGCCCAAGAGATTTCGTAAATCAGTGCGGCCAGTCCCGACAGAAAGAACACGCCGAAGACCAATGCCAAAGATGCAGTTTTAGTTTTCATGCGGCTTCGCAAGGGTCGTCACGGGGATAGGCGCTAGACAGACGTGTCATATAAGAGAACACGGTTTAAAGGAATCCAGTTGAAGGAATGCAGTCAACCGAACTCAGAGATCACGACCCAAATCGTACAAACTAATTACGATCCGGATAGACTGCCACAGGAAACTAACGGCGCTCTTTTCACCTAACAATGCAGCTTCAGTCCAGCCGCATCCACTCGATGGCGCGTTAACCGGACACGACAAACCGACGCAGCAACCTTCCCACCACAAGTTTCGCCGTCCTTTTTTGGATGCACTAATACTTAAAGCGATGACCGTAACGGACGATCTTGGATTCGAACAACGTCCACGATAACCACGCGATGGCAACGGAGATCGGAATTCCGGTCAGCGTCAACAGGATCTGGGGTAACGTCTGCACGTCAGGACGAGTGCCCAAAACGAAACCGTGCAGCAGCACCAGGACAGGTTGATGAACCAAATACATCCCGTAAGAAATTGACCCAAAGAACATCAGCGGTTTGGACAACAAGAACTTGCCCGACACGTTCTTACTGACCAACAGTAATATGTAACTGGCACTCCCAAGTCCAATCACGGTCAGCCCCACCGACATGCGCAGTGGCACTTCGGTGAACTTTTTGGAGAACATCAAAACGGGTATAATCCAAATCGCACAAACCAAAACCGCCTTCAACCATTTGCCGTTATCGCTGAGCAAAACGGACTTAAGTTTTTCGTCTCGCCAAACAATCGCCGCGACCGACCCCCAGAACAGGGTGTCCCAACGACACGGCAACAAACAATTCGCACTGATGTGGTCACTTCCCAGTTGATACATCAACCACGATCTGAGAACAGGTGCCGTTGCAATTAAAACCAAGAGCGTTTTTAGTAAATGCCGGCGCGGCACCCACAGCACGATCAACGGCAACAGCATATAAAACTGCTCTTCAACGGCCAGCGTCCAAGTCGGAATCAGCGAGAGACCGCCATCATGATTCGTCCACGCCATGAAAAAATTCTGGGTGTAGGTCAAGTATCCCCACATCGGTAACGGTTGTTCCAACCATTCATACCCCGACTGGCGAAGGTAGTGAATCAGCATCACCAGCGGCGGAATAAACAGAAAGTAAATCGGGAAGATGCGACACGTACGGCGCATGTAAAACGCGCTGAAGTAGTTCTCCGATCCTCGATTGTCGATCAATATCCCAGCGATCAGAAACCCGGAGAGCGCGAAGAACACATCAACGCCCAACCATCCCAAACTGAAGGGGAAAAATCCATGAGGCACTTCGGCCAGATAGTGTGCCAGCACCACCACGATGACCGCCAGCCCACGCAGACCATCCAGCTCAAGAATTCGACCAGGTTTGGGATTAGATGACGGCATTGGAATCGGTATCAAGCTCCGGTTTACACCGCAAGCACTTTCGAGGCAAAGTTATCGGGTCACCATAGGGAAATTCACCAATCTTTCAAAGACAGGTTACCCGCACCCACAGCGGACCTTCTTAAAAGATCCTGGGGCCAACCGGACTCCAAGAGCTTTTGAGAAGCTTCTCCACAAGGAAATTCAATCCACAGACAAATTTTGGCTCCAACCGCTTCATCGTGTTCGTTAAACTAATAGTGCAATTCGTTAGCGCAGGTAAACCCATCTCCACCTACCAACCCAACCTCCACGCCAGCTCGATGAAAAAAACCAAAAAGAAGACTCGCACCAACTCCAAAAAGACATCTCGTCGACGGAGATCACGAACATCTTCGGGCACAAGTTTTGAGCAGCTGGAAGTTCGGAATCTACTGGCCGCCGTCACTGTCAGCACCGCCGCCGACGTTGTCGATGGTGACACCTCATCCATTAGCGTCTTGGTCGCCGCTCCTGGTTCTGACGGTTCCATTTCCTTACGCGAAGCGATCACCGCCGCGGAGAACACACCGGGGCCGGACACGATCAATTTCGACGCGGCGACGTTCAATGGTGAATTCGCCGATGTGATTCGATTGCAGAGCCGGTTGATTGTTTTGGATTCGACGGAGATTGATGGTGCGAACTTTGGCGTGGTGGTTTCCGGCGACACGCTCGGAGACGATACCTTACGCGCGGGCAGCTTCGTCACCGACGCTCAAGCCACCGCAGCCGCGGGCTCCTTCGCTGATAACACCAACGGAGTCTTTGTGTTCGCCGGCGGTGATTCGCAGGAGGTGACAATTTCTGGTTTAACGATCACCGGCGGAGACTCCACCACCCGCGGCGGCGGATTACAAGTCGCCAACTTCGCTCAGCTGAGCGTTTCCAAGACCACCGTCGCCGGCAACCGCGCGGCCGTTTCCGGCGGCGGAATCCAATCCGATTCGGGATCTCTGACGATTGACCAAAGCTCTATCGGTGACAACCTTGCCAACACTCCAGACAGCTTTATCAATGCATCCGGCGGCGGGATTGCCGCGGTCAACAGTGACGTGGTCATCACCAGCAGTACCATCAGCGGCAATGTGTCTTTTGGAGAGATCAGCGAAGGCGGCGGCGTTCATGTCGACGACAGCAGCCTCGCCCTGACCAACAGCACGGTCTCTGGCAATTTCGCCGGCAGTCCGTTCTCAAACACAACCGCCGGCGGTGGGCTGTTTTTGAATTCGCAGTCCGTTTCAATCGTCAACAGCACCATTACCGAAAACACCGCAGAGTTCGGTGGCGGCGTCGCGAACAACAGCAGTTCCTTCGGTGCACCTGCAACCGTTTTGAACAACTCCATCATCGCCGGAAATACGGCCGCCGTTTCGGGGCCCGATTTACTCTCCAGCTTCAGCTCCACCTACGATGCCAGTTTTAATCTGATTGGAGATAACAGCGCGTCAGGGCTGCCCTCAAATGCGATTGGTATTCCCGACGCCCTTGGTAATCTGATCGGCACCACAGACGCCGTGATCGAGCCACGATTGGGTGCGCTGGGCGATAACGGCGGTCCAACACTGACCCACGATTTATTGCCCGAAAGCCCCGCCAATAACATCGGCAATTCAACCATCGCCTTTGACCAACGTGGCATCGCGCGAGTGATCGGTAACGGTTCAGACATTGGTGCGGTCGAACAGGCCAGCAGCTTCATCGTGGTCGACAACAGCGACGACATCAACGATGGTGACTTCTCACAGGGTAACCTAACGTTACGCGAAGCAATTGGATTGTCCGCCCAAACCGCCGAAGACAAAACGATCATGTTCGACCCCGCCGTCTTCAACGGTGAACAAGCGGACGTGATCTACTTGGAAGCGGCGCTGCCAATTTCCGAGACCACCACGATTGACGCCGGCGATCTGGATGTTGTCATCTCGGGCGATCGGTCCAGCAACGACGCTTTGTTGACAGGGACTTTCATCACCGATGTCCAGCAAAACTCCAACACTTCGGACAACGTTCAAGTGTTCGACATATTTGTCACCAGTTCCGACGTCGTAACACTCAAGGGTCTGACGATCACAGGAGGATTTGAATCGTCCCGCGATGGCGGCGGCATTTCCAGCAACGACGGTGCGCTGATCGTCGAGGATTCTATTGTGGTAGGGAATTTTGCCGAAGACGCCGGCGGTGGAATCTACGTCGACCAAGGCAGCGTTACGATCATCGACAGTTTTGTTTCACGTAATCGTTCCAATACTCGTTTTAGTTTTGGCGGTGGCGGCGGTGTAGCCACCGATTCGGCCGACGTCACCATCATCAACAGTTCTTTCGGCGACAATTCAGCTGGTTCTAACGGCGGTGGAATCCATTCCGTCGTCGGGCGGATTGCGATCACTAACAGCACCATCAGTGAAAACGAATCTGGTGGCGGCGGGGGCGGAATCCACTCCAGAGAAGGACAAATCACCGTCACCAACAGTACGATCAGCGGAAACAACTCTGAGCAATTTGGGGGCGGAATCAGTGCCGACTTTGGATCAGTCACCGTTATCGGAAGTACCATCAATGGCAATGAAGGGCTTTCGGGAGGAGGTGGCATTGATGCTGACGCTGGCGTGCTAGAGGTCTCTAACAGCACCATCAGCCAAAACACAGCTCAGCAAGGAGGCAGCGGCGTACAGACTTCCACCGGCATCGTGATAATCACCGACAGCACGGTCACGCTGAACAGAATTAACTCAACCTTCGGCACCTCCGGCGCAGGAATTTCCATCGGCAATGAGTTCGACTTCAGCTCGAACCCATCCCTAACGCTCAGCAATTCCATCGTCGCCGGCAATACCCAAGGCGCCAATACTAATTTTGACCTCCGCTTTCTCTCCAATGCTGTGATCAGCATGGAATCAAGTCTGCTCGGCAGTAACGCCGGCAATTCAATTACATCGGCACCGATTGGTTCACCCGACGCCAACGGTAACTTGATCGGCACGGGCTTTACCCCCATTGATCCAATGCTTGATGTTTTGGCGGACAATGGAGGCCCAACCCAAACACACGCCTTACTTCCTGGCAGCCCTGCCATCGACGCGGGAAATTCTCTTTCAACCATCGACCAACGCGGCCGAACTCGTCCCCTTGATCAACCTAACACTCCCAACCCAATCGGCGGCAACGGTTCTGACATGGGTGCTTTTGAATTCCAAAAATTACTGCTGACCGTCGACTCAAGCGTTGACTCCTTCGACGGTGATTTCTCCACCGGGAACCTCTCCCTGCGCGAGGCCATCACGTTGGCCAACGACAACCCAGGCGCTGACTCGATCACGTTTTCTGCAGACGTTTTCAACGGAGAAGTCGAAGACGTCATCCGTCTGCAGTTCGGCGAATTACAAATCACCGAAGCCGTTACGATCGACGCCGGCGATCTCCAGGTCGTCATCTCGTCGGACGCACTTGGTAACGACATCGTCGATCCGATCACCTTCGTCACCGATGCGGCGGCCAGCGATGTTTCAAACCGGCTGGGGGACAATAACAATCGTGTTTTCAACATCACCACCACCGTCGGCGAGGATGTTACGCTCGAGGGGCTGACGATCACCGGTGGCGTCACCGCGGCAGATGGCGGTGGCATCTTTGTCAGCGGTACGACGCTGAATTTGAACGATGCGACCGTCTCTGGAAACGTCACCTCTAAGAAAGGCGGAGGCGTTTTTTCTGATCAAGACGTCACCTTCACCAACAGCACCCTCAGCGGAAACATTGCCGACGGCGGTGGAGGAATTGCAACGACCTCCGGCAGCGTGACGCTTGACAACAGCACCGTCAGCGCTAATCTGGCGACCGGTGCCGGCGGCGGTGGCATCAGCACCTTCAGCGGCGACGTATTGCTAAACACCAGCGACGTTACCGAAAATTCGACCACCGGCGCCGTTGGCGGCGGTGGGATTTTCACAACCTCAGGCGCGGTAACGATTGATCAAAGTAACGTCAGTGGGAACCAAAGCAGTTTTGAAGGCGGCGGAATTTCTGCCGCCGCGGGCGATGTGACGATTACCGACAGTACTATCAATGACAACGACGCGCGTTTGGCAGGAGGAGGAATCTGGATTGGCTCGGGTGCCCTTTCGATTTCAAACAGTGTTCTCAACGCCAACGCCACACCTGACATTCTTAATCTGGGAACCCTCGTTGGTGTTGGCGGCGGTGGAATTTTCGCGGCCACCGGCAGCGTTTCTATCGACCAAAGCACGCTCAGCGGAAACACAACAACCGATGATCACTTCGGCGGTGGAGCCATCCGAACGGATTCAGCCAACGTCTCCATTACCTCCAGCACCATCAGCGGAAACAGCACCTCCGGTGACGAGGCGCAGGGCGGTGCCGTCGCAACAAATTCTGGCAACGTCGTCATCGACACCAGCACCTTCCACGGTAATGTAACTCTTGGTGAAGGTTCCAATGGCGGAGCCGTGGTCACAAATTCTGGCAGTATCACTACCACCTCCAGCACCTTCAGCGGCAACCGCGTGGTTGGCTTCGACGCAAATGGCGGCGCGATCGCGTCCAAATCCGGCGCGGTCACCATCACCTCCAGCACGATCACGGACAACAGCACCAATTTAGATTTCAACTTCGGTGGGTTTGGCGGAGGCGTTTTCATCGCAACGCCAACTGCGTCTGCACCGCTGACGATTTTAAGTTCAATCGTCGCCGGCAATGATGCGCTCTTTGGTGACGATCTCAGGATCAACACAAGTTCAACGGCGATCCAGTCCAGCCTCATTGGGAACAAAGCCGGCACGTTCTTAATCGCCACCACCGCCAACACGACCGATGCGGATGGGAACTTAATCGGTTCGGCCACCGCAACTGTCGATCCGATGTTAGATGTGCTTTCTGACAACGGTGGGCCGACGCTGACGCATGCTCTGTTGGCCGGCAGTCCAGCGATCGACTTAGGAAGTTCCTCCCTGTCCAACGATCAGCGCGGCGTGGCGTTTACTAGAACCTTCGGCGAGGCCCCCGATATCGGCGCGTATGAATTCCAAGTCCTCAACCTCTTGGTCGACACCGACTCAGACATCGTCGACGGTGACTTCTCAGCGCGGCAGCTATCTCTGCGGGAGGCTATTGATTTGGCCAACATCAATCCTGGCGAAGACCTCATCCGTTTCAGCCCTTCCCAATTCCGCGGGTTTTCCTTTGACGCGATCCATTTGACACAAGGGCCACTGACCATCACTGAGTCGGTCGACATCGACGGGGAAGCCCTGCGTGTTGTTGTTTCGGGTGACCGTGATCGAGACGATAGAAATTTTTCGGGAACCGCGATCACCGACTTATCAGCCAACACTGACGCGCGGCTGGATGATAATTCCGGGGTATTTAATATCACCGCCGCTGCCGGCGACGTCGTTTCACTTGGTGGGCTGATCATCACCGGCGGCATCAGCCAAAACGGTGGTGGTATTAGCAACGAATCGGCCGACGTTGTTGTCCAGAATTCCACGATTGCCGGTAACCGCGTGTTGGGCAACGGAGGGGCCATTTACAACGATTCAGGGTCGTTAACCATCAGCAACAGCACCATCAGCGGGAATGAAACCGACGGCATCGACTCCAGCGGCGGTGGCATTCACACCGGCACCGGCGCACTCTCACTGACCAACAGTACCATCAGTGGAAACCGCTCCACTGGGATCAATGGCGATGGTGGCGGCATCTCCACATCCTCCGGAGACATCACGCTGAACAGCGTCACCATCACCAACAACAGCGCAGCAAACGCGGGAGGTGGCATCTTTGTTGACGGTTCTGCAGCGGATCCATTGCTATCAATCAACAACACGATCATCGCCGCCAACAACAGCGTCACCAGCGCCGATGTTCAATTTGATTCCAGCGGCGCGATAGATATTAACTTCAGCCTGATCGGCGACAACGCGGGCACGTCACTCGTCGCCGCCGCGGTGGGTTCCCCCGACGCCAACGGCAATCTGATCGGCAGCAGCGGCGCCGTAATTGATCCTCTTCTGGAAAGTCTGGCCGATGTCGGCGGTTTAACGTTGACTCACCAACCTCTGGTAAGCAGCCCCGTGATTAACGCCGGCGGAAGTTCAGCGCTGACAAACGACCAACGAAACATCACCTTACTCACGCGCAACGACGGCAACGGAGTCGACATCGGTGCGTTCGAATTCTACGGCGGTCCATTTGTTGTCGACAGCATCGCCGATGTTGTCGATGGCGACTACACGTCAGGAAATTTTTCGCTGCGTGAGGCGGTGGAGCTTTCCAATGTGAATCCTTCGCCAGATATCATCACGTTTGATCCCAATGTTTTCGATCAACAACCCTCGGACGTCATCCGACTTCAAGCAGGAACACTTGTGGTCAGCGCTGGAGTCGTGATTGACGCCGCTGATGCCGGCGTCGTCATCTCAGGTGATGCCAGTGGAAACGATGTGCTAATTCCTGGCAGTTTCATCACCGACACATTCACCAGTGAGACCAACGTCACACTGGCAGACAACGTGAGAGTCTTTGACATCACCGCCGCCGCAGATGAAATGGTCTCATTCATTGGCATCACGATCACCGGAGGGGTAACACCAGATACTTTCGAAGACGGCGGAGGACTCAGAAGCAACAACGCCGACCTCGCGTTTACTAACGTCACGATCGCCGGAAATCGGACAGACAGTTTTGGCGACGGCGGCGGCATCGCGGCCGACCAAGGAACAGTTTCCTTCGACAACAGCATCGTCAGCGCGAACTTCAGCGGATCCGATGGGGGAGGCGTCTATTTGCGTCGCGCTGACGCTGCCATCAACAACAGTACCTTCATCGACAACTTCAGCGAAAGCAACGGCGGCGGTATTTTCTCCACCGGTAACGTGTTCACCGTCAACGACAGTTTGATCAGCGACAACACGATTGGTGGCTTTGCCAACGGTGGTGGTATCTATACAAGCAGTGGTGACGCGACGCTTAATAATACGGTAGTTACCGAAAACATCACCGGCGAATTTGGCAATGGGGGCGGCATCTATCTTGCCTTTGGTAACTTAACGCTCAACCGCAGCAGCGTCAGCAACAACAACGCCGGTTCGGACGGAGACGGTGGAGGCATCTACGCCGGTTCGGGCAACGTCACGTCAACCGACAGCACCCTCATTGATAATACGGCGGGCGATAATGGCGGCGGCATCTTCATCAGTTCCGCAGATTTACTCGTTGACCGTAGCACCATCAGCGGGAATCAGAGCGGAGAAGATGGCGGGGGAATCAATTCACGATTTGGCGACATCGTGCTTCAAAACAGTACGCTCAGCGGAAACAGCAGTGGACTGTTGGGCGGCGGTATCTTTCAGGACTTCGGGGATGTGACCAACATCATCAACAGCACCGTCGTCAATAACCAAAGCCAGGGCAACGGCGGCGGCATCTATCATGCCGGATCTTCATCCTCGGACGTTATGAACGTCGAAAATTCGATTGTTGCCAACAACACGAACGTCAACGGTATCGCAGCGGATCTGTTTTACAACGCCGTCGCGATCAGTCTTAATCACAGTTTGATCGGCAGCAACAACAACACGCCTTTGCAAGCAACAAACGGCACGACCCCCGACGCCAATGGCAACCTCATCGGCGGCAGCGGATCGCCAATGGATCCGCTACTGGGCCCCTTGGCGGACAACGGAGGCCAAACCCTCACCCATGCTTTGCTCGCCGGCAGTCCCGCCATCAACGCCGGTGGTTCTGTCGCAATCGAGACCGGCGATACGGATCAGCGCGGGGAAGACCGCATCTCAGATGGCCAAGTTGACATCGGTGCCTTTGAGACCGAATCAACATTGCTGCTGGGCGATGTTAACCGAGACAGCGTTGTCAGCTTTCTTGACATTTTTCCGTTCATCGAAATTCTTTCTGGCAACGGATTTCAAGACGAGGCAGACATCAACCGCGACGGCGCGGTTACCTTCATCGACATTGCTCCCTTCATTGAACTTCTCAGTTCTCAGCAGACCGCTACATCTCCACAGCCTGTCACCGCATCCAGCCCCGCCCAACAGTTGGAGGCTCGGCCGGAAATCTTTGACGAACTTGAAGATTTTGAACTGGACGAACTGATCGAAGGTCTACCTATCTGAATGACCACACGCGCAAGCTATCTCAAGCCAAGCTA
>CAYOZV010000070.1:0-7386 GCA_964408465.1 uncultured Pirellulaceae bacterium | reverse complement strand
GAATCCGTGCGTACAAAATACGATTCATTGGCGTGATCTCTTTGGGGATCGTTCCCCATCGCACTTGGTAGCCGGCCGCCTCCAACCGATACGTTCGATCAATATCAAACGCAGTTTCAATTCCGAATTGAGTTTGCAACGAAAGCGGGGCCTTGCACGCCGATCGTGGATAACAGCACGGCAAGATGGCGACCGGGCCACGCGATTTGATCGCAATGTCGATGCACAGATCTGATAACACGCCGCACGCGTGAGCACTAACGACGGCCACGTCGGGTTTTATCCATTCGTCTGACGCGCTGATCTTTTGGGCCCGATTGTCTAATTTCTCCGCGACCCACGGAGCCACCTGTACCGCGATTGCAATCAATTTCTGACGACTGAGCGGTTCATTCTGATCAATTAAGATCACACGATTGACATCTCTTTCGAACATGGCAAACAAAATCCCCAGCAAACCATGCCCGCAGCACAGATCGGCAACGACTTCCCTGCGGACAGATTTTCGAATGCGGCCGAAAAACTCAAAGGACTCCAACACCTCTTTGATAGGCAGCAATCGTTCTTCAGCAATCGCACAGACAAACTTGTCCTGAAGGCTGTCAGAATCAAAATAGGTTTTCGTAAACTGGGGCCGAAGCTTCTGCCGAGAGCTCAACCATTGGGTGTCCTCTACGGTGCTGAGCTGCGGAAAGAATTTGAATCGGCTGTTTGCGGTGAGGTTCAAGATGGACTCCGAACAGAGAAAGGAACATCCGATTCAACTTCCAAAGCCCGAACACAACGGTCCTGCATTACTTGGCGAAGCAAGCTCAGGCGATCCGTGGCTTCGGGCGACAGCCGATCAAACCTCCTCCACCAGGCCTCTTCGTTTTGAAGTTGAATATCAAATTGTCGGTCTTCTCGTTTCAAAACAAAAGGCCCAAAAGTAAACGCTGCGTCGCAATCGACATCCATATATGCGGGGTCGTTCTCCAAGGGGGCTTCCGCCCGTTGAAAGCACATGATCGAGAACGAACGAGTCCCCTGAATCGTTTGATCGGCCAACAAATGATACCCGCTGCCAAACGCCCAACGACGAATCACTTCGGGCTTCTGGCAGACTTCAATCACGACGCGCTTTGGAATTCGATCGGGATGGGCCAGCAGGATGTCACGGATACTCTCCGCCCCCAACCCACAAAG
This sequence comes from uncultured Pirellulaceae bacterium, assembly GCA_964408465.1. Lineage (GTDB taxonomy): Bacteria > Planctomycetota > Planctomycetia > Pirellulales > Pirellulaceae > Mariniblastus. Next base: position 6,201 of record CAYOZV010000070.1, on the reverse strand, counting down.
GCTCAAGCTGTCCGCTTCTCCCCTCTCGAGCGCATTCAACCCGTCGCCAAATCGAACTTCGGCTGCCAGCCCGTTGAGCGCACGCACCGAATTTTCAAACGGCAGCCGATTGTTCTCGATGGCAATGGCTTGCTCTATCCGTCCGCTATCCAACAACGCCACCAGCAGTCGCGCATGGTCAGAACCGATGTCCGCGTGAGTCCTCGAACTGATTTGCGCAGCGACGGCGGCCAACCGACTATCAAGCTTCTTAATCACAGTTCAAGTTCCTGAATTTCGCGTTCGACTTCACGCTGAATTTCGTCGTGCAGCTTTTCGATCGCGCGACGCACTTTCTTTAGCTGCCCGTTATACATGTTCATCACCACTTTCGAATTTCGCATCGGCGTTTGACTCGCCCTCAGCGACCGACAAAAGTGAAGCCGGACCTGAATTTCGGTGTCCTTCACCTTTGTAAATCGCAGGCACTTGTTCATCCAACGAATGACTTTGCGCAAGGTCTTCTTATGAGCATTAGGTGTTTCGGCGAATTGCTGGTCGATAACGGTGCACAGCGAATTTGCAAATGCAAGTTCGTCATCACGCAGAAACAACAGATAGGTCAGCAGTTCTTTATTGTCTTTTTTGAAGCGCGCCAAACTGAGGCAAGCGTCAAGCAATTCATCCGGCTCCAACCGGACCAATTCCTTCTTTAGTTCTGCGATGGACGCGGCTTTCATAACGACCTTGGAAAGAGTGAGATCAAGTAGGGCCGGTTCCCACCGGCCTCGCAGGATAAAGGTGAGAATTAGCCGGTGGGAACCGGCTCTACAAATTTAAGCCTTCGACCCACAATGAGCCGAACAAAACGACCACTTGCCTGAACTGCTGGGGATCGGATCATTGTCTTCGATATACTCCACCACTGAATCAACATCGTCAAAAATGGCGATCAGGTTTTCGTAGTCGTAGCCCTGAGCCAATTGCTGGATCATCGGATACACCGGTTTCTCTTTCGTCCAATACTCAGTATCCAAAAACACCATGGGACTGGACACGCCCGTCGTTGCGTAGTGATTCTGCGTTGCGTCTTGGAAGATCTCCTGGATGGTGCCGGCGCTCCCGGGCGCGAAGATCAATCCGGAATGGGCGATCGTTACCAACCCATCTTCCCTCACACTGTTGGCAAAATATTTTGCAATGTGAGTCGCAAACGGCGTCGGCGGTTCGTGACCGTAAAGCCACGTCGGAATCCCGAGGCTGACATACTCACTGTCCGGTGGCAGCGGGTATTTCTCGCGCACTTCGAACGCACACGCCAGCCACCGCTTATCTTTATAAGACGGCGCGGCCGCTAATTCACGCACCGCCGCTTCCAGTTCCGAATCGGTGCGTTCAACAAACCACGCTCCCACGTGAGTCGCCTCCATCGCCCCAGGTCCGCCTCCGCTGACCATCAGATAACCACGGCCAGTTAATTCCTTGGAGATTTTGGCGGCGATCAAATAGGCATCATCCGACCGCTTCATCGAATGCCCGCCCATCATCCCCACGACCTTACCATCGGAGGCATGCACCTGCAAAAAATCTTCGATCCCATCGGTCATCGCCATGTCATGCAATCGTCGCGCGAGCGCATCGGCGATCGTTGCCGGGTTCGATTCGCCCGTATCCAGCCAATGCTGATAAACCCGCGCGTCGGTCGTCTGGCAATAACTGCAGGGATTGGTGGGATCGAAACCATCAAAAAGAGTCTCCGCCGAGTACAAAACGGGCGCGTAGGGGTTAAAGGGTAGACCTTTCAACGTCGGGAAAACGCTGGCACCACTTTTCACGACCGTGCACAAAACATCGTCAGGGAGCACGCAGCCAAGAAAGACTGTATTGTCGATGGTTGCCTGTAATATTAACTCCGTGATCTCAGTCGTATCAACGCTCTGCACCACCGTATCTTTCAGGGATCGCTCCGCCTTCAAATGAGCCGCCAACTCCTCAATCGAATGAATCTCTCGCATGCTTACTCGCTAAATCTCGATAGTATTTCAAAGGGCCGTAAACGCGACTCTTAAAATGTTAGCAAACTTTCGCTCTGCGTGTTATCGTCCGACTCATTATCATTCCAAACATCGCACCCATTCAGGTAAAGTGCGTTTCACGCGGCACTGCAAATCCTTCGCTTGTTAAATAGTTCAAAATTCTTGAACTGCTGCTTTGAACGAAGCACGCCGACGCAATCGCCGTTGCAAGAAGGTTTCTCCGCAATCCACTTCCGAGTGTGTTCTTCGCAATTCGCGTTGATGAAATTCGATGCTGCGATGGGTTCGATGGCTGCGATGGCTGCGATACAAGGATGCGGACCAAAACCCTTTCGCTCAACAAAAGAGCGTACCGGTGCGGCAGGTGCGGCCACTGCAAACAAACAATCGCTCGCGATTACAACCCATCAAACGATTAATTCTCAGCCAAACGCCGAAAGTATTCTTCGATGACGGCTCGATAGTGCGGCGGCATGTCCTTGGCCATCTCCGCCATCGCCGCGGCACGTTGGGCCGGCGGCAGGTCACCCCAGTCGCCGCCGTCCTTCTGTCGTTTGTTGTCGGTTTCCCCGCTGGCACCGCCGCCGGCCACTTGTGATGCTTGAATCGGCCCCGTCGGAGCTTGACCACCGCCTCTCGATTTGGATTTGGACTGCTGTTGTTGCTGCTCAAGGTTCTCAATCAATTTATCCAACTTCTCGATAACCTTTTGTTCTTCTTCGATCACGCGCGAACCGGTTCGATTAAGCCCCGTCCGGCGACCGACGTCGCTCATCAGCCTCGAAATTTCGTCCAAGGAATCCTCTTCCAAAGGTTCGATGTCAGCGACCATCAGCCTGCCGATGACCGCGTAACGACGAGGGATTTCGTCTTCGTTTTCGAGCAGCTTTTTTGCGGTGACCAAACATTCATCCTTGAGCAACAGTTGATGTTGCATCAGCCCTCGATAATAAAGCAGCGTCGCCGGATCCAAAACCGATTCAACCGGCACTTGTGAAAGTTGCTCCAACGATTCGTCGTAGAAATGATTCTGAGCCAACCAGCGGCCATAAAACAATCGGACGTGATTTCGAACGAATTCATTTTCCACCACCGCATCTAGATCGTATTGAAAATCGCCAATTTTGATGCCGGCAGAATTCGCGTCGCCCGACGCATGTTCCCGCTCACCAAGCCGCTGAACGAATTGCTCGACGTCAGGACGCACCATCGAGATCCCGTTTACGATCACGTCCAACCGTTGTGAAAGCGTCAACTTCTGAAGATTCATCCTGAGGAAACCGGTGGTCTTCTTTCGGACGGACTGACTATCGGTTTTCAACGTCAGCCAACTCCCAAACCCCTCAACGACGCCCTCGATCTCCGGAGAATGCCAAGACGCCGGCTTACGTAGTTCGCCATCGCCGTCATCACCCAACGCGGCTCCAGAAAAAACACCGACGATGGAGAACCACAATGTCAGGACCAACAGAGCCGGCATAAAAGCAGCGATGTCAAAACGTACGGTCGGTGCGAAGGATCGACGCCGGATCTCTACCGTAAATAAATTGGAAATAATGACACCTCTATTTATTTCGTTCGTTCACAATGTCTTGCGCGATGCGTGTGAGCTTCAACTGTTTCTCAGCCAACCGCCTCAACCCGGCGATCAAATCGGGGCTGTCCGCGGTCGCGGCGGGATCGTCGACACTACCTAGCGATTGCGCGTAGCGCTGATGCCGTTGGTGGATCCTATCCTGCAGGCCACGTAACATTTTTAGCTCCGCAATCTTTCCGACAAGGGCACCGTCCCCGGGATTTGGCGGAGGACCGCCTCCGGGCGGGGCCCCTGCGGATTTTTCTTGCTCGTTATCCTTCTGCGCCTGGGCCAAAGCGTCCACTAAATAGTTTAGCGTACCAATAACCTCATTCTCCAATTCGATCGTAAAATCTCCGACTTTCGCGGCGGACAGGCGAGCGGCGATTTGCTGCATGTCCAGATGCATCTCTTCGACCGTCGCCGGAAACGCCACCGACGAACCGTCCTCCCGAAGCAACAACAGCGCGCGCGAAGCGTCGGTGGCAATCGAGTTCTGCCTGGCCGACAGTTTCCCCGTTTGAATTTCAAAATCAGTCGCCCGTTGATCTGCGGCGGTCTTGTTCAATCTTTCGGTCGAATCTTTGACTTCCATTTGGCGTTGGAGCATCTTTCGAAAACGCCCCTCCAGCATCGCCAAAGTGCGTTCCACCTCCTCCTCACGAAGCTGCCGGAGGATCTCCTCCAACTGCTTCTTCGCCGCCGCGATCTCCTCTTCGGCCTCCCGCATCTGTTGGGCCGCCTTGTTTCGCTTGGCCTGCTGGAGCGCTTGCTGAGCCTTTCTCATGAGATCTTCGGCATTGGCAATTCGTTTTCGAATCGGGTTCGCCGGTTTCTGACTGTCTTGTTGGGAAGATTGTTGCTCCGATCCTTCGTCACCGGGAATCCCCTGTGCATCGGGGGGCGGTGAACCATCGCCAGTCGGATTCGCCGCAGATGGATCCTCTGATTTAGAATCTTCCTGTTGGTCGTTGGCCTGGGGAGGAGTCCGTTCATCCTGCTCCTTGGGGGGATCGGAGGGCTCCGATTCGCCGCCGGTTGATTCACCGTCCTTCGATTCAACTTCCTTCGATTCACCCTTTGATCCGTCTTCAGTGCCCTCACCGTTCTCGGATTCCTCGGAGGCTCCTTCGTCGATGAGTTCTGGATCGGGTTGTTCTTCGTTTCGTTTAATCTCTTGTGCCAACTTCCGGGCACGATCGGCAGCTTGGGATTCTGATTGAGCGATCTTTTGTTCGTCGCCGCCGCCTTCGGTCTGTCCACGCAGCCCCTTTTGAATGCGCAGGAGCCGTTCGACCTCCTTTAGATACTCTTGATACCGTTCAAGTTCGTCTCGAATACGCTTTCCGCGATCTTCACTCTGCAACAGTGCGAGCAGGTTATTGAAGTCTTCGAGCGTCTGCGCTTGTTCGGTTTCTGCCTGCTTAAGTTTCGCGGCGGTGATAAATCCCGTCGCTTGCTCCAGTCGCTGAATCGTCGAAGCCTGCTGTGATTTCTGATAGGCCTTTTCAAGCAGCTTTGACCGTGTCGGGTTCTTGCTTTTCTCGTACTGATAGAGCGTAAACAGTTTTTCCTCTAGCAATTTATAGTCACCCAGCAGTTTCTGTTGCCGACGTTGGATCTCTGGCCGTTGGATGGGTTGAAGTGCTTCGGTCTTCCCAACCGAATCTTCAACGGCCCAACATAACGTTGTTGTCTGGGACAATACGCACAGCAGCGACAGCGCGCCGACAAAAGCGGTTGAAATGACTGACTGCAGGATATGTAGCGTCGGTTGCATGAAGAGTATTAACGTGAAAATAGATTTGACGATCTGGCCGCCGAATGACGAGTTCCGCCCTTTGGAGACTCAACGTTCAGCTCGGGAGATGTTATAAACATGATACTCTTTCGGAGGACATGATCCCATGCGACTTATTTATCCCAAGAAACTGTTGAATCTATGGCCAAAGACGCGATTAAAAAGCTCCAGCAGCAACTGATAACGGCATCGGACAACCACTGGTTCGCCACCACGGTGAGGCTTGCCGATGAGTACCTGCAACTGCAACCGGACTCGATCAAGGCGATGTTGGACAAGGGGCATGCGCTGGTCAAATTAGCGCGATACGAGGCTGCGCTATCCATATTTGAAACGGCGATCGAAAAACTGGGCGACCAAAGCCCCGACGCAATTTACGGCGAGATCGGAAACCTGTACCGCGATCGAGGCGATTTTGCGCGAGCCGCCGAATATTACAACCGGCAGATCGCAGGCGACCCCAACGATGCAACCGGCCGCCTGTTTCTGGGCACGCTGCAATTTCAGCAAGGCGACTTCGTCGACGCAGAAAAAACCTTACGCGACGGGCTGGCGTGTGAGATCGGCTGCGAGGAAGAGCTAAGGTACGCTTTGGGTTGCGTTCTCCGAAGCACCGGTCAGCTGAATCTTGCCAAGGCAGAGTTTGAGGAGGTGCTGAGAATTACGCCCAAAGATGGCTTGGCAAAAAACGCCGTGAAAGATCTGCAAGGAGCAGAGTGAGGGAGGAATTTTGAATTTTGAAATTAGAAATCAGAAATCAGAAATTGGAAATCAGAAATCAGAAATCAGAAATCAGAAATCAGAAATCA
>CAYOZV010000069.1:20556-23307 GCA_964408465.1 uncultured Pirellulaceae bacterium | reverse complement strand
GCTTCGAAGTCAAGTTGAGGTGCAAACGTCGTTAAAGTGAGTGCCATTGGGATACCGCCCGGTTATCTTTTTTATACTGGGTTTACGATTGTGCTTCGTCCCATAGCTTCCACCAAGGTTTTTTGCCTCGTTTGGATTTGATGGCAAATCCCCAAGGCCGACCATTGGTTCCGATCGAACCTTTCATCTTGGCATAAGCAAAGACGGCGCGGGCGATCTCGGCGTCGGTCATGTTAGCGCCTTCGAGATTGGCGTTGGTGAAATCTGCAGCCGTCAGATTTGCCCCGAACAGATTGGCTTTGGTTAAATTGGAATTGCGGAAGTTGGCCCGCGCATCGGCAAAGAAAAAATCGGTTTCGGTGAAATCGCACTTGGACAGCACACCACTGTTAAGCCGCGCGTGGCGGAATTTGGATTTGCTGGCGTTACAGTTGGTGAATCTGGAGAATTCAAAGACCGAGTCTGAAAAATCAACTTCGCGCAGGTCGGTATCCGAAAAGGTCGCTCGTTTGATGACGCAATTTTCGATCTTGCACCGTACCATTTTGGCTTCTGAGAAATCCGAATCGCTAAGATTGCAGCCAGAGATTCGGGTTGCAGAAAGATCAAATTCTCGAAAATCAGCACCGACCAGATCAAGCCCGTCTAACTTGCAGCCACGCAGCGATTCATTCTTGATTCGCAACAGGCGTTTTCCGGTGTTTCGGTGCTTAATCTCGATCATCGCCAGCTTCTCCTGCGGAACGGATTCCCAATAAGTGATCGTTGATTCCGTGTCTCATCAATATTTTGTGGGTTGATGGTGGCGAAAAAAGTCTCGCGCTTTCCCATTGGTCAGCCGATTATCGGTTGGACCGTCAAACTCCTGTTGTATTTAAGGCCCGTCCATCTTGTTCGATATTGCTCGTTCAGTGTTGGCAGTATTGTCGTGAGTTGGATCCTAGGCGGCTGTGTCAACGAAGGTTGTCCAAGTGTCCAGAGTAACGGCTCGTGTTTTCTTGCTTAGGTGAATTATATCACGATAATACGCACATTAAACGATAATCATTTAATATTAAGGATTCCAGAGAGATGTTCAGGAGAATTGCAAAGTCAAAATTTTCGTGCGATGTGCCATTGCGGAGGTCGAGGCTCCGGCCGAGACCTATTTGATTTCGAAGGTTTCACGCGGAGGCCTCAAACTCTCGGTTCACGCGAAAATCGACTTTGCAGTTCTCTTGGGGAGGTGATACAACGGCAAGGCTGAACTTATCGAAAACCCGAATCTCGATAAAATTCTGTGGTCGGGCGTGGAGCGTGGATGGGGGATGCGTAGGCAAAGGCTTCTTTGGTCAGTATGTTTGAACAAACCAGACATGCGACGACACCGTCTATCAAGGTCGCTGGCCGGTGGCTTTTTCGGAGTCTGCCGTATTAATCTCTTCCATTTTTACGAGTCCGCCAGCATTGATAGTTTGGAAATTGCGAGCTCATATTACTCCTCGGTCGGTGACATTAGTCCCATGCTGTATCCACCGCGATAACTCGCACTCCTTAGCATGCGGGAGAATCAAATTCACATGAACACTAGGCCCGTCCGCAGAAATAACGGACTTTTAAATTTTAAGGGATTACCGATACCCGCCGTTAGTGTTTGGCTGGCCTGCGCGGCTGGATGGATCGCAGCGGAATTATCCAACAATCGGATGGTATATTCTCAATCACCACCGGACGCCGAGATAAGCGTTGGTAGTTTCGATGCTCAATTGGCGTTTGGGCATCTACAGCGCATTTGTGCGATTGGTCCGCGTGTTAGCACAACCGATGGGATGTTGAAGCAGCAGCAGTACATTCGCCAGCAGTTCGAGGGCTTAGGAGCTGAGGTGACGATGCAGCGGTTCGCGGCCGACAATCCGCTCAGCAGTCCGCGGGGCAATCATTTCGTCGCAGATCCCAACGGCTTCGAGCGGCCGACGCCCCAATTGGAATTGGCCAACATGATTGTGCGATTGAGGCCTGCAGCCACGCAGCGTTTACTTTTTTGCTGCCACTACGATACTCGGCCCTACCCCGATCGCGACCGACGTAACCCCCAAGGGACTTTCATTGGTGCCAATGACGGAGCCAGCGGTGTGGCGGTGCTGTGCGAACTGGGACGGCATCTGGCGTCGCTGGACGGACCGTATGGAATCGACTTTGTATTTTTTGATGGCGAAGAGTTTGTTTACGTTGACCGGCGTGATCCCATGTTCTTGGGTTCGACGCATTTTGCCAAACAGTACGCCAGCCGCAAAGAGAATTTTCGGTACGCTTATGCCGTGCTGATCGACATGGTGGGCGATGCGAATTTGCAAATCTTTTTTGAGGGTAACAGCTTAACCTACGCGCCACGTTTGACACGCAGTATTTGGGGCGTGGCCCAGCGATTGAAAGTGCGCGAGTTCATCGCCAAGCAAAAGTACAAGATCAGCGACGATCATTTGCCGCTCAATAGAATTGCCGGTATTCCAACATGCGACATCATTGATTTCGATTACCCGACACCGCGCAGCAAAAATGCATTCTGGCATACCGAAAAAGATACCATCGAAAACTGTTCGGCGGAGTCATTAGGCAAAGTCGGAAAAGTACTGCTACAATGGACCGTCGAGATGCAGGCGCTTAACGTCGCGCCCGCAGGCCGGTGACCCCAACGCTTCATCCGGCTGTTTAATTCCAGGGCCAACACTGGCACAATCCCCATGACACTAAAACTTTTTGCAGTGCACTATC
>CAYOZV010000069.1:0-20456 GCA_964408465.1 uncultured Pirellulaceae bacterium | reverse complement strand
ATCTTGGGCTTCGCCATGATCGACATGTATTCGGTCGGTCTGCAGGCGATAGCGCGCACTGATGAACCCAATCGAAAGAAGATGATCGAGGATTATCTGAAGCAACGCCAGCAAGCTCAATCTCAGAAAGACGATTAGCGTTGGTTGCGTTTGACTAAAATCAAATTTGACCATTAGTCCTCTTTGGCTTTGGAGCCCTGATTTATTGACCTAGGGGCGTTCTCTCCGGTCGCGAGGTGCGTTGGTGCTTCAGAAATACTCTTTCGCGGTGCTTAAGGCGGCGACGAGCGTCCGTGTTGGTACCGCAGATGCGAGCGCGAACGTGGAAAAAGCCTGCGCAATACGCATTTCTAAACGGGGGTTTTTGATCTATCGTATGCCGTTTGATTATCCAGTATCTCCGCCCCCGTTTTTAAAGCCCTAGATTCTATGTCCTTAGTGACCATCACCGACCTGTCGATCCGATTTCGCGGTCCCGCTTTATTTGAAAATGTCTCGTGCCGTATCGAACAGGGACAACGCATCGGACTGCTAGGTCGCAACGGCGCTGGCAAGACAACTCTGATGAAGATCATCTGTGGCAACGTCGAACCCGATGCCGGATCGGTCACCATCGAACCCTCGGCCCAAGTCGCGATCCTCGGTCAGGACGTGCCGCAGGATTTGGACGGGTCGGTCTTTGAGATCGTCGCCAGCGGCCTTGATGGCATGACCGGACCGCAAGGGGACCCGCTGGAGTCATGGGAAGTCCAGGTCGAAGTTGACCAAATCCTCTCACGGATGCAACTTGACCCCGAGATGCGTTTTGAAAAACTGTCATCGGGAATGAAGCGGCGCGTGTTGTTGGCCAAAGCGATCGTGACCAAGCCTGATTTGCTGTTGCTGGATGAACCGACCAACCATTTAGATATCGCGGCGATTGATTGGTTGGAAGAATTTCTATCCAAAAGCCGATTCGCGATCATGTTCGTCACGCACGATCGCGTCTTCCTGCAAAAGATGGCAAATCGAATTCTTGAGATTGACCGAGGTCAACTGTTTGACTGGACGTGCGATTACACAACGTTTCTTGAGCGTAAGGAACAAGCATTGGATGCTCAAGAGAAACAAGACGCTTTGTTTGATAAAAAATTGGCCGAAGAGGAGGTCTGGATCCGCAAGGGGATCAAGGCGCGCCGGACTCGCAACGAGGGCCGCGTCCGCGCGCTCAAAGCCATGCGGGAACTCAGGGCCGAACGCCGCACCAAAACCGGCACTTCCAAAATCCAAATTCAAGAAGCTCAACGCAGTGGCAAATTGGTCATCGAAACCAAAGAGGCCAGCTTCTCTTACTCAACTCAAGAGGGCGAACATCACATCTTCAGTGATTTCTCTACCACCATCATGCGCGGTGAAAAGGTCGGCATCATCGGCCGCAACGGCGCCGGAAAATCAACGCTGTTAAAATGTCTACTGAGCGAACTTGAACCAACGTCGGGAACCGTCCGCCAAGGAACCAATGTTGAGATCGCCTACTTCGACCAACTTCGACAGCAACTGGACGAGGAGAAAACGGTCCAAGAAAACGTAGGAGGCCTCAGTGACCACATCGAGATCAACGGCCGTAATAAACATGTGTTGGGATACCTGCAAGATTTCCTGTTCGAACCGGCGCGGGCACGTACGAAAGTGAAATTTCTTTCTGGCGGCGAACGCAACCGAATTCTGTTGGCCAAACTGTTTGCGCGACCTGCCAACGTGATCGTTTTGGATGAACCGACCAACGACTTGGACGCCGAAACGCTCGAATTATTAGAAGAGAAATTAGTCGATTTTGGCGGCACGGTGTTGATGGTCAGCCACGACCGCGCCTTTCTCAATAACGTCGTCACCAGCACGATCGTTTTCGAGGACGACGGGCTCAACGAGTACGTGGGCGGCTACGACGATTGGATTCGACAATCCGCAACGTCGCCGGTAAATCCGAAATCAACAAACGGATCGTCATCATCGGGTACCCAAGCAACTTCGGCCGTTAAATCAGGCTCCGATCCCGATGCCAGCGCGCCGCGGAAGATGAAATACAAAGAGAAGCTGGAGCTAGAAAAACTGCCCGCCGAAATCGAACGGTTGGAGAAAGAGATTGCCGACATCCATGAAGCAATGGGCGATCCTGAGTTCTATCAGCAGCCCAAGGATAAAATATCTGCGTTACAGACGAAGCTCAAAGACGTGGAATCCAAACTTGACGTATCCTTCGCACGGTGGGAAGAACTGGATTCTTTGAGTACCTAAACTTGAACATTAAACGCTTGAAAATTAAACGATCATCTAAAACACTTCAACAAAGAAATCATGTCAACGATAGAACCCGGTCAGCTCAACACAATTCGAAGCTCGAATCCTCACTCGCAATTAATCGACGTTCGGTCGCCTGCGGAGTTCCAAGAAGTTCATGCCGTGGGCGCGATTAATATTCCGCTGGATAAGTTCAACGCCTCTGACGTTATCGCGCTTCAGGGGTTGAATTCGGAGAGTCCCGTTTATTTGATCTGCAAAATGGGAGGCCGTTCACAGAAGGCATGTAACGCGCTTGCGGAGGCTGGATTGACCAGTGCCGTCAACGTGACTGGAGGAACCGATGCATGGGTGGCCTCGGGCGCGCCTGTCAACCGCGGCCAGAAGCAAGCCTTTTCAATCCAACGCCAAGTACAAGTCTTGGCGGGATCTTTCGTGTTGGCTGGAGCTTTGTTGAGTTTCCTAAGTCCTCTTTGGGTTTTGCTTGCTGCATTTATTGGTGCTGGATTGGTGTTCTCTGGAATTACAAACACCTGCGGCATGGGAACTTGTCTGGCCGCAATGCCTTGGAACCAAACCGCGAAAATCAGCTCGGCGAATTCCACGTCAACGAAACCAGTTCCTGCGGCCCGCAGTGGCGGTGGCTGACGGATTTAGGTTCCGACCGGTCGGTCGAAATGAAAACAAGACGTAGCATGGTTTTTTAAACCGTTAACTCGCAATCGGATTCGAATTCCCCGCGACAAAAACACTTCCCCTCAGCGTGAACTACTCATGAGCGATTTCCCAGAGAAGACTTGCGAGATAGACCGTTTGGTAACGCACCCGAAGTTGGTCGCCGCAGCGCTGCGTGGCGACAAAACGCAACAGCGGAGGGCGGGCGTTTATGGTTACCCTGGCGAAACGTTCGAGCTTGAGTCGGCAACCTTCGTGATCGCAGATTTGCGTCATCAACCGCTTGGCACGATGACCGAAGCGGAGGCTAATTTAGAAGGCTATCCGAATCTGAAGATGTATCGGGATCTAATCCTGCGGATGCATCCGGGCATGGATTGGGATGATGAGTTAGCCGTCTGGGTTCACGAATTTAAACAAGTTTAAGCGCTGAAAATCAACGCCCCGGAGGGGGCATTCTGAAAACGGTCGGCATGATCGCTTAAGAAGATTCGCTTCCCTCTTCGCGTCCCAGCGCCGCGATTGCCATCGTGATTCCAAAGCCTAACGCGATCAAGCCAAAGGATGATGCGGCGGTCGTGACCGATGGAGTGAATATTTGTGTTGGCCAATCTTCGGGATCGAGCTCTTTTAAGGTTTCCGCCGTCAGGGCCTGTCCTTTGACGACATCGCCGACGGTTGGTTCGATGCAGCGCTGGAAAGGCCAGAGTCCGACGGTCGAACCGATCAGAAGCCCCAAAAGAATTCCCAGCGTCATCTGTTTGTGCCGTTTCAGCAACCACTGTAAAAGATTGCCAACCACGACCACACCGATCACAACTCCCAGGCCCACTGGAAGAACCACAGACATCATGGGTTCCATGATGGCCGTCATGTCGCGCGATTTAAGGGCTTCTTTGAATTGATCCACGCCGGCCAGAATCGGCACATACTGGCCCAGCAACAACAATAAATAACCACCTGATAAACCTGGCAAGATCATCGCGCTCGCGCCCGCCAAACCGGCCACCATCATCATTGAAAAACTTGAATCGGCGTTGCCCACGTAGCCATTAAACTGCAACAGCGCGATTGCCGTCATCAATAAAAAAGCCAGTACCGCGGAGACCTTCAGGATGGCTGAACCGGGTTTTGCTAATCGCCAAACGATCGGCACGCCGCCCAAGGTGAGGCCAATGAACAGACTGTACATTATCCAGCGATGGTCAACGACTAGGTCCTTCAACATGCCCGCCAGCAATAGAATCGCCAACCCCGCCGCCGCGACGATGCATCCCAACGTCAGCAAAGATCGGAAACGAAATTTAAAACGGGTTAGTTCAGCGATCGCATCGATGAAGCGGGGGTAAATCCCAGCGGCCAACAGCATGGTCCCGCCACTAATGCCGGGCACTAAATTCGCCAACCCCATCAGCACGCCACCAAAGACCGATCGCGTGACCAACGCGGGCGTCGAAAGTCTTTCCATCGCGGCGGTGGCGGAAAGGTTTTCTGAATCGTTGACTGACGTGGGAGCCGGTGTGATTTTTTCGTCTGGTTGCATTCTTCTAGCTCTACTTTTGAAAAGGGAGTCGCAGGGGCGAAGACGATAACAAACTTTGCCAAACCCGACCATGGGGATTCAACTGGGAGCCCGTTGATTCTAGTTACGCGACACTTAGCATTGGTCGCAGATTCGTGTTCGCAGATTAGGATTGGTAGAGTAGTTTTCGCAGATCAGGATTGCATTTCAGCCCTGCCCACGAAGCTAAATGACGATTTTCCCAATGCGGCAATCCCAGTGGTTTGCGCGGTGTACCACCTAAGCCAACGCTGTAGGCTCCATCGCAAATTTTCCGTTGAGGCTATTGGCCCCCAACTCCGAGTTGGTTTGGCATCTGGGGTCTGAGTCAGCCCCTCGTTAACACTTAATTCCGGAGGTGCCACATCCGTTTTAAGTCAATTTGAATTTCGCCGTTTCGACGTCGGGGTCGATGTCAAACAGCTTATCCAAACGCATCAGATCGAACACTTTTTCGATGTTTGCATTGATGTCACACAAACGTAATTCGACCTCTTCTGCTTTGCACATGTTGCCGAAGTGAACCAATTTGCCGATCATCGCCGAAGACATAAATTCAACATTTTCGAAAGACAAAACGAATTTCTTCTGGTCCGATGCGTTGACAATTTCTCTCAGTTGAGTCCCTAAGGCTTCGATGCGAGTTTCGTCAATAATACTTTCGTCTCGGAATCGAATAACAAGGATTGCTCCGTCGATTTGTGTCGTCAGCGTGCTCATAATTGGAGTCCGAGAATGAATGGTCGCGAATGTTGGTATAGTGTTTTACTCGGCCAAATTGTAGCCCATTCCGTTACGTTGTAAACCAAAGCCCCCTGCCCCGTTGCTTTCCCAACCATTGATGACCTCATGAAAATTTTACTGTTTGAGTGGTTGGTCGGCGGTGGAACGATCGAATCAGATTGCCCTTTGGATCGAAAAGATTGTTTCTTCGAACAGGGCAGCGCAATGTTTTCGGCGATGGTGGACGATTTTATCGCGACTGGGCATCAAGTCGTTGCGCCAATCGACGTGAGGATTTCCCAAACCGATCCTCCCGCAGCTTGGGCTCAGCAACGCCGAAACTTTCACCCGGTCCTCGTTCGAACCGACTTGCGGCAAACGCTGTGCAATCTTGCGATTGATGCCGATCAAATTTTTATCATCGCGCCCGAGAGCGACGGGATCTTGGCCCAATGCTATCGTTGGCTGGAGGCGTTCGAGGATAAATGGTGCGCAGGACCGTTGGATTGGATTGAGTTAGCGTCGAATAAGAATCGCATGCAGGACTATTTGGATACCAACGGGATTGCGGTGCCGCCGAGCGCGATCGATTCAGGCAAACCGTGGGTGGCAAAACCGGTCTCGGGTGCCGGTAGTGAAGACGTCGGGGTCTTTTGTGGCGTGAGCCGTATTGATGAATTCAAAGATCGCCAGGCATGGCGAGTGGAACAGTATGTTCCAGGAAAACCGGTGAGCGTCTCGGCGATCGCAAATGGCGGCAGTCATCGCTTACTGCCGCCCACGGGGCAAATTTTTGATGCGCGTTCAGATCGTGAGATGGGTGCTTATGTCGGAGCCGTATATCCGCTCAACAACGACGAAGCTGGGCGGGCGACCGCTTTGGCCAAACAAGCAGTTGATGTGCTGCCGCAGTTTAAGGGCTACATCGGGATCGACATGGTACTGGCCGATAGTGGCCCCGATGTTGTGGTTGAAATCAATCCAAGAATGACGATGAGTTACTGTCATTTGCCGGTGGAGCTGCGAAGACATTGGCTCCAAAGCATGTCGTAGGGCCGGTTCCCACCGACCAACGCCCAATGCCCAATGGCACTTACTTTAACGACTTTTGCACCTCAACCTGACTTCGAAGCGGTTTGCTTCGGGTAGGTTGGGCTCTTAGCCGAAACGGAAGGGCGATTCGGCTATGAGCCAAATCTACGGTTCGTGTTCGACGCGTCGCCCATCTTCTAAAGTGAGTGCCATTGGGCCATCGCCTACCTCGTACTGAAAGCGTTACGCTAAATCGGCCGGTGGGAACCGGCCCTGCTCGAACGAAAAAAGCCCGCTCTGTGAGAAGCGGGCTTTTATAAATCCAATGGCAACGGTTTTCATCAGGATGAAAAAACCGAATCAGCGTCCTACGCCGATTCCATCGGAATGTTGTCTGACTTCAGCAAAGGTTTGCTCGGCTAAATTAGTTTCCCATCAGCGGTGGGAGTTCGATGTTATCACTGGCACCACCAAAGAATTGACTTTCATTGATGCTACCGACTCCACTGTTACCCTCAAGCGGACCGACCGAAGGCAGCGTTGGTAGGCTGCTGTCGTAACTTGTCTCTTCGTAAACGGGTTGGTCATAGCTGGGGTAGTAGTTCGTTGCAGGGGCAGACATGACCGGCGAGGATGCCGCGCCGCAGCTCTGGCAGTTTGAATCAAAGCCACTGTCGTAAGTAATCTGTCCGGAGGGCACATTGCACGAATCACAAGCATCGCCCCGCAACCATTGACGAACAGGGCCGTCTTGGAAGATGTCCGACTGCAAAAGACCGCCCCCGAACAAACCGCTGCCGGCGTTACCGCAAGTGTTACAACCGCTATTGAGACCGCCGCCTAGTAGTCCACCGCTGGTGGAACAACCGGTAGTAGCTAACAACAGACCAGTCATGGCAACAAAAAATAAGATGCGTTTCATTGAATCATTCCTTATGGAATCGGGGGCTCGGTGTCGGAGGAGGTAAACGATCTTCCGCCTCGACTGTGGGTTGCAAAAACGTACACCACACTTAAGCCGTGGCAAACGAATGTTTGTATTTTTTTCAAAATTCAATCGTTAGCCGGCCAAAACGTAACCTAGGGGCTAACCTTGATCGTCTAACGAAGGAACGAATAAAGACATTGGCAATCGAACCGCTGACGCGCAAGTTGATCCACCGTCGATCACTCTGCAACGAATCGCAACGGTCGCCTTTGCAATCTTTCCATCTCATAAAAAACGGGATCTTCCTCCAATGACGCGCGGCAAAGCAAATCACTCAAACCGGTACTTGAAATGGGCAGTCTCGATCACTCTCTCATTGGTCCTGTCCAGTGTTTGCCTTTTGCTGATAGACGCCGAACATGCTGTGGCCCAATCTCCAACCTTGGTTTTAGGCTCCGCGCACGCGGCCGCAGATTTAGATCCGCTGAGCGTTTTCACCGAATCCGGCGGGCAGTCCATTGAGGGAGAACTCGCGCTCGGGATTGAACCTGCCGAATTGATCACGCTCACGCCTCAGGATACAGCGACACAAGTTTGCAGCAGCAGTCGGCCGTTGGACGCGCCCTTGATGACCTGCTCGACCGGTCAGAGCATCAAGCTGAGAAAAAACGTGATCGGTTGCCAAGCCCGTTACCAGGTTCTTCCACAAGACGAAATCTGGATAGTGTCGGCACGCAACTGCACCTGTGATCCAGAGAATACGACGCTGCTGAAGGTGAAGAAATTCGAAAATAATCGCTGGCAAACGTCATGCCTTGATGAGCTGTCAATCGCTCATCTTACCGACACCCGTCGCGCGACGATGTTATATATCCACGGGAATCAGACGAACTACGAATACGGTGTCAGTCGTGGCTTTCAGTTTTACGATAACTTGTTTGTCAAATACAAATGCCCACGACCGCCGGTGCGAATCGTGTTGTGGCTTTGGGAGAGTGAACGCGAATTGCCGCGCCTGTACTCGGATTATTTAGTGAAATCTCGACGCGCGATGACGGTGGGGAAATCGTTGACCAAGACGCTGGACGCTTTAGGCAACCGTAATGTCGCGTTGGTTGGATTCAGTCTAGGAGCTCAGGTCATACTGTCGTCGTTGGAGCAAATGGAATCGCGTTGTGATTATTCAGCCGCAACCGATCAAAAAGGCAAATACAACATCGCCCTGTTCGCTCCGGCCACGGATCCCGACTACGTATGTGATATTGCCGATCGTACCGTCCAATCAAAGATCGTTAGTCGCAGCACAATCATCGTCAATTCCGACGATCGTGCTGTGAAAGCGATGAGGTTTGTGATTCGACACGAGTGCCCCGAGGCGAAAGACAGTTTTGCCAAGTTAGCACGTTGTCATCGTGTGCCACTTGGCGAAACGGAAATCTTTGAGGTCTCCCAAGAAATCTCTCGCAAGCATTCCATTCGGCGCTACACCAATTGCCCGACGGCTCGGCACGAGATGACGGCGGTGCTCAACCGCACCGCTGAGCAAACGTTCTAAGCAACTGCTTGCTCTTCATTTGCCACGCCAGCCGCCGCGGATATAGCTACTTACTCTACCGGCTAGGGATCGCTGACTGAGCGGCATGGCGGTAGCCGCTGGTTTGGTTTCCCAACCTTTTCCCGGCGTTTTCTTCTCTCGATCTGCACCCGCGGCTAGCTCCTCGCGGCTCAGTTTTTCTGAACTGGGAGCTATCCTTAGTTAGCACGTGTGGTAAACCGCGCCCCTCATTCGCGGGCTGCCCTGAGCTACAATATAACGCTGCTATTACCGGCGTTCTTTTTCTGCCGACGTTGCAAAACGCCACGTTATCGAACTTTTTTGAATTTTTCTGAAAGATTGTCATCCCGGGCGGATGAACACTGGTGGAGAACATTTATGCCGCGATTCCCTGAAACCAATCACAGCCTCGTCGCCCGGGTAAAAGACCTTGGCGATGGTGCGTCGTGGATCGAGTTCATGGGGATCTATCAGCCGGTCGTCTATCGCATGGCCAAACGTCGGGGCTTACAAGACGCCGACGCCAATGATGTCATGCAGCAAGTCTTTGTTTCTGTTGCCGGGGCTATCGACCGTTGGGAGCCTGGCGAAGGGCTTCCGCCGTTTCGGGCCTGGCTGACCACGATTACCAAAAACGCAATTTCAAAAGCACTCAGTCGCCGACCGCGTGACCGAGCCGCCGGATCGACATCGGTGATGGAGCAACTGAACGCTGTTGCCGATGGCGACGTGAGCACCGATGAAGAGTTCATCGCCCAGTCGCGTCAGCAGATGTTCCGGTGGGCGGCTCAACGTGTGCGAGTCGATTTTGCTCAGGCGACGTGGGACATGTTTTGGCGCACGTCCGTCTTGGGCGAATCGGTCTCTGAAGTGGCAGCGGCAACAGGCCGCACCACCGGAGCCATTTACATCGCGCGTCATCGCGTCGTCGCTCGGCTCAAGGAAGAGATTGCTGATCTTTCAAATCAATGGGAACTTTAACGAAGGTAAAACCATGGGCAAAAATCAATCATGTTTATCGGCCGATGACCTGCGTAAGCTAGAACACAATCAGCTTTCACAACAGCGGCTGGATCAGTTTGAAAGTCATCTCACAGAATGTAGCACCTGCCGAGAGGCGTTTGACGCGACTGATGTTGAACCTTTGCCGCAATGGCAATCGGAAATCTGCCCGGCGTTGCGTGAAACTTTCGACATTGGATTGCCGGAGACGCGGGCGGATGATTCGGCCGGTCATGAGACATTTTTGCAACTGCTTGGCCCGTCCGAGGACTCTAGAATGTTGGGCCGCATCGGAAACTATGAAGTGGTCGGCATCATCGGACAGGGCGGCATGGGCGTCGTGTTCAAGGCGTTTGAAACGGCGTTGAACCGGTTTGTGGCGATCAAAATGCTGCTGCCCCACTTAACGGCCAATGGAGCCGCACGCCAACGTTTTTTGCGCGAGGCCCAAGCCGCTGCCGCGGTCGTCGATGACCACGTGCTGCCTATCTTTGGTGTCGACCAATGGCAGGAAACCCCTTACATCGTGATGAAGTACTCCGGCGGTCAAACGCTTCAACAGCGGATCGGCCAACAGGGACCGCTAGAACTGAAAGAAGTTTTACGTATCGGCATGCAATCGGCGAAAGGACTCGCTGCCGCCCATGCTCAGGGCTTAGTCCATCGCGATGTGAAACCGTCCAATATCATGCTCGACGGCACCGTCGACCGCGCCGTGCTGATGGATTTTGGGTTAGCCCGCGCGGGAGACGATGCCAGCATTACTCGCACGGGAATTATCAGCGGGACACCGCAGTTCATGTCGCCTGAACAAGTCCGCGCCGATTCAGTGGACGCACGCAGCGATCTGTTCAGCCTGGGTAGCACGCTGTACGCGATGTGTGCTGGCCGTCCACCGTTTCGCGCCGAATCGGCTTACGGCGTCATGCACCGAATCACTCACCAAGAACCAGCGCCGGTTTGCGAAGTCAATTCCGATATTCCAAAATGGATGGGAGGCATCATCGCCCAATTGATGTCTAAAACGGCCGAAGATCGTTTTGAATCGGCGGACGAAGTTGCGGAGTTGATGGAGGGCTGCCTCGCTCACGTCCAACAACCCACGACAACGAAGCTGCCCAAAGCGGTTCCGCCGACCTGCGGCAGTCATTTCAGTCGCGGCGGTGGATCATCGTGGGGCAAGTGGTTGGCGTTGGCAAGTTTTGCTTTCCTGTTCATATTGGCCGGCAGCCTTTTGATCATCGAATTGAATAAAGGAAAGCTTGTCATCGAGTGTGCCGCTGACAGTGTTCCCGTTCGAATCATGCAAGGCGATGTCGAAGTCCAAACGCTGACGGTCACGAAAGAAGGCGCGACCATCAAGATCGCTGCGGGGACGTACTTGGTCGAAGTGGATGGTGACTCCGATCAGATCGACGTCCAAGGGAATACGGTGGTGGTCAGTCGTGGCGGAGTCGAAACGGTGAAGATCGAGCAGAATGGAGCCCTCTTCGTAGCACCAGTCTGGACGCCTCCCGCGAACCCTAATCCCAAAAAAATTCTTGAGGAGGTAAATGCGGACAAACGGGCCGCGAATTACTCAACGGCTCTGGAAAAACACATTTGGTTTCATGAAAACGCAAACCGAATTGATCCAAGTCAATCAGCCGTCCGGCTATCCTTTGGGTTGGGCAGTTGGCTGGAACTGGGCGAAAAATATCCTCCAGCGTTGGTCAAAATGAGAGAAACTCGTGATGCAGTCGAAGCAAAAATACGCGACCCCAATCGAATTAGAGTTAGCTTCGATGACTTCCATGAGTTTACCGCTTTTAATGATTCGCTTCGGGACCAAGAGCGCACCGTCGAACTGTTTAAGTGGCTTGATGAAGTCGAACCCGAAGATGCGGCACGAGTCTATGGAATCTCTGAAGCGGCACTCATTAAAGAGAAGGAGTACGAGATCTGCGGCAAGTATGTAAATCCGGTGAAAGATGCCGGGCGAATTTGCGACAGCTACGAACGCGGAGTGGAATGGACTCCGAGATTCGGCAATGAGTATCTCAAGGTGAAGGAGGATATGTTTGTAGATAAAAGTGCGCTACTGATTGAGATTCTGGTTCGTAACGACAGAACTGCGGAAGCAAAAGAAGCAAGCGATCGACTGATAAAGTTTGCGAAAGAGAAAAAGATCTCCGCCCGACTAGAAAAAGCAATCAACGCCGCCTTGAAGAAAAAGCCAGTCGATTAGCAATTTGGAGTTCGGAACTCCCGTCTCACTTTGGGGTCTTTCAGACCGCGACAACGACACCGACGGCAAAACTCACGTCTCCGGTGAATGTTTGGCGTGTCTAATGAGTCGCGTGTCACCTCTCAAACGAGTCTGGGTTTTCATGCTCCCCAGAAACCTGAGCGACTTGTTCCGTAGG
The DNA here is from genome assembly GCA_964408465.1 of uncultured Pirellulaceae bacterium. Taxonomy (GTDB): domain Bacteria; phylum Planctomycetota; class Planctomycetia; order Pirellulales; family Pirellulaceae; genus Mariniblastus. The sequence continues at coordinate 8,298 of CAYOZV010000069.1, read as the reverse complement.
CATCGGTTTGGCAAAAAAGAAGCCCTGCCAACGACGAACTTTAGTCGCGTGATGAAACAGCAGGTGCCAAGAATACCAATCACATCGCCATTTTCGTCGTGAACCGGGACTTTGCTTGTTTCCAGCCAGGTCAGATCTCCGTTGGCATTCACTTGTGATTCAACAATGCCAAGCTCAGGAGCATCGTTGCTCATGACCCGTTGATCACACGAGTGGTAGAACTCGGTTTCCTTTTGGTCCCAGGGAAGATCAAAATCGGTCAATCCGATAAGGTTCTGCGGGTTCGCTATTCCCGCACATTTGGCAAACAATTGATTGCAGCCAAGATACGTCAGGTTTTTGTCTTTCCAGAATACTGCTTGGGGGATCGTGTCGAGAATCTTTTGCAGCAACTCAGATGAGTCAGAAAAACGTGCGAGTGATTCTCCAATTCCTTCCAGAAATTGGCTGGATGGTTCGTTCGCCGTAGTTTGGTTTTCCATAGATCAAAGAGCAAACTATTCCATCAGCCGCGCAGGATGCCACGCAGCAGATCAAACAGCCGCTTTAGTTATCAGATAAGATTAGGCAGAAAAGACACAGTCTAAGAACTGTCAACAATACGCGAAAAGGTGGATTTAAATGTGCCTTAAGGAGAACGCAACTGCCGAGATTTAATTCTGATGCGGGGGGGAAATATTCGGTTGGGAATTGGATCAAATCGTTGCTTTCCTCATCACCAGAACATCAGGGGCTACTTTCGGGGGGGCGGGAGTTGACCGATAATCAGATCTAATCGGTGCCGTTGGCTGAAGTTGAAAATGATGAACTCCCAATCGAAGGAAGTCCAACGGGGGCTTCGCCGCGCGGCAGGGCTCCAAGTGCCTACCGTCAAATCTATCGGTCGCCTTCTATGGGGGCTCTTGAACCAAGCTATGAACCGGCTGCTTGATGAGTAAAGAGCGTGGCCTTGGGGGAGCTCGATTGCGGGAGGTCTTTGGTCACACTACCTAAATGTCCGTCCGGGGGAGGATGATAGCCGCGTGCAGGAACCAGAAGCCAATCACAGCTGCCGTGTGCCCGTTTTGCTGGGAAATCGCTGCACGCAACCGCTGAACAAGGCGTCAAAGGCCTGACTTTCGTAAAAACATCTGGCGGTGAAGTGGTGGCGCTGGCGATTGCCGATATATAATGGAGGAGCAAATCATTTCATTGCACGTTTCCTCTGACTGCCCCGCGTTTGTAGGTCGTTTTCACTTGGAGTTAGTTTTTCTCCTTCGTTTTTTTGTTCAAACACCTGCCAAGAGAAAAGTTTTGAATATCGCAAAATTTAGAAGCGTTCAATGGCTTCGTAAAGCGTCATTTTTCACAGCATCGTTGGCTGCGTTGCTGCTGTTTGAATCTCGCGCAACAGCGCAAGATGTTGTTTTGGATTGGAACGATCTTTACAGCCAGGTCGCAGCAACCAGCACCGTCGATCAAAATCCCGGTTACGCGTCACGTTCATTGGCGATGATGAACCTTGCGATCTACGATGGTATTGCGTCCGCATCGTCCACCTCTGTTAGTTCGACGTTTTACAATTACGCGACCGACCATAAGGGAACGACCTCCGACGCGACTTCGGAAGTCGCGGCAACTCATGCTGCGTACACCGTGCTCAGTTCTCTGTACGGCGACCAACAATCGACGATTGACTCGTTTTATAACTCCAGTATCGCAAGCTACGGTGACACGTCTCAAGGCATCGCCATCGGCACTCAGATTGGCAACACGATCATCGCGAAACGATCCAACGATGGTTCAGCAAATATGGTGAACTACCAATACAACCCGGCGGGAACGATTGGAGCTTTTTAATCGGACTCCAACGCACCTGTTGTGCCCCCATGGGGAACCGGTTGGGGAGAGGTCGATACGTTCGCCATATCTTCGGCGGAAGATTTCCTCCCGGCAGCACCACCTGCAATCACCAGTGCTCAATATGCCGCGTCCTATAACGAAGTCAAATCGTTGGGCGCGGTGAACAGCACAACACGCACCGCCGAACAAACCGAGACTGGGATTTTCTGGGCTTATGATCGCGGCGGGTTAGGCACGCCCATGACTCTTTTCAACGATGTTTTGGAAAACGTCGCGATTGATCAAGGCAACACGCTCAAGCAGAACGCATCGCTGTTCGCTCAGGCGTCGGTGGCGATGGCCGATGCCGGGATCGTGGCTTGGAACTCAAAATTCGAAGAAGAATTCTGGCGTCCGGGCACGGCGATCGAACTGGGAGACTTCGACGGTAATACGGTGACGGTGGGAGATGAAAATTGGATCGCTTTGGGGGCACCCGATGGTGGCGGCGACATCGAAGGTTTCACACCGCCTTTTCCAACCTACATTTCGGGCCACGCGACCTTTGGTGCGGCTTTGTTTGGGTTGTTAGAGGACTTCTACGGCACCGATGACATCGCGTTTGACTTAACATCAGAAGAACTTTTAGCCGTGATGAATGATCCGGCTTTAGAAGCTTCCTACGGTTTGGATCTGGACGACGCAGTGCGTTCGTTCGATTCGTTCAGCGCAGCGATGATCGAAAACGGGCGCAGTCGCGTGTACCTCGGTATTCACTTCGACTTCGACGATCTGGTTGGCCAAGAGGTCGGGCAGAACGTGGCCTCTGCGGTTAGTGGAAATGAGTTCATCGCCGCAGCAACTGCGGTTCCCGAACCTTCGTCGGCGGCGATGCTGATCAGCGGCGTTTGGCTGCTGTTGGCCCAGCGAAGACGCAGGATCTAATCAAAGGATGCACCGCGGTGTGCGATCCTATCACAAGTATCGTTTTGCTTTCTGGTGCCTTTACTGAGACATCAGTGCAGCGCAGAAAAAAGAACCGCGAATGAACGCGAATCGACGCGAATGAAATACTCGTAATAAATAATCACGATCATGTCATTCGCGTTTATTAGCGTCCATTCGCGGTTTAAAATTGTTCAAGCCCACGCCCATCCTTGTGGGGACTGAAGGGCGATCGTATCTCTATGCCGAACCGATTCAACTGCGTGGGCTACTCGGCAGTTTCCGCTTCCGCGGATTCCTTTAGACTTTCAAAGTCACCGGCGGTCACGACGATCAGTTTGTCGACTTCGACAAACTTTTTCAGCGCCGTTTCGACCTGCTCTTTGGTCAGCGCATCCATTTGCTGATCGCTCTCGGCGAAGAAGGCCATCGTTCGATCCGCTTGTAAGTTCTTCCGCAGGAGGCCTGCCAATCGCCGGTCATCGGCGCGACCGCCTTTGCGTTTGGTTAAGTAACTCTCCTTGGCTTTCTCAAACTCTTCGGGCTTGATTCCGTCGGTCATCAACAACTCAATCTCTTCGATGATCGTCGACGCAACCTTCTCCGTATTCTCGGGATTGGAAATTGCGTAGATCGTAAACACGGCTTGGTCGTCAAACGTGTCGGCGCGATACTGAGAACCGACGGTGTAGGACAAACCGTCCTTCTTCCGCACTCGGTCGGCCAATCGAGAGGACAGCGGGCCGCCGCCGAGCACATAGTTTCCGATCAGCAGCGCTTCGTAGTCGTCGTTGGTGTCCATCATCGGTTTCACGAACCCCGCTAGGTAAACGGCGTTGGCTTTGTCGGGGGTTTCGATGTCGACGCGTTCGCCTTTGATGCCATCGACCGCCGGTTCCTCGATCCGCACGTAGGGCGTCTCCGATTTCCAGTCGGCAAAGATTGAACTGAGCGTCTCTTTGGCGGCATCGGGATCGAAATCGCCAACGATAGCGACTTCGCCGTGTTGCCCGGAGACCTGGGAATAAACGCCTTTGATATCGTCGATCGTCAGTGCCTTCAGGTTTTCGATTTGCTCCGGCAACGTTGCCGCGTATCGCACATCCGTTTTTTCGTAGGGCGAAAGCTTGCGCGAAAACATGGTTCCCGCCAATGCGTTGGGTTCGGATAGTCCGGCCTCCACGCTGGTGATATTTTGGCGGCGGAGAACTTCAAATTCTTCCTCTGCGAATTTTGGTTCACGCAGCGCCGATTTCAACAGCGCCAGCACATCGCCCAGCGTTTCGTTTTTGGCTTCAATGCTGTACGAAAGTCCGCCCGGATCGGAGCTGATACGAAGCGTCGCCCCCAGTTCGTTCAGTTTGTCGCGGAAGGCTTGGTATTCGATCGTTTCAGTGCCCTTGGTCATCAAAGACCCCATCAATTCGCTGGCTTCGATTTTTGAAGACAGCGACTCAGGCGAACCGAAATGTAATTTGCCGCTGACAAAAACCTTTTCGCCGCGCGTCTTTTTGGGTAGGAAAGCATATTGCACGCCCGAGTCAAATGCTCCGACGATGCTACGGGCGTCAATGTTTTGGGGGGTGGGATCGAAGGATTCTCCTTGCGCGATCGCTGCTCTGCCTTCGTAATCGGCAAGCAAGCCTTCGAGGTCTACGCGATCAGGCAACGGAGCCCGCTCTGTTTCTTTGGTGGGCAAGAAGACACCGATGGTACGGTTGTCGGTGACCAAGTATTTTTCGGCGGCCGCTTTGACGTCTTCGACGGTGACTTTTTCAATTCGATCGCGATGCAGGAAGAACAAACGCCAATCGCCGTAGGCTTGCCATTCGGACAACTGGATCGCGAATTTTTCGCTGTCGGCAAACAGTCGTTCGCGCTGTTGCAGCAAGCCTTGGATCTCCCGCTTCACGCGTTCTTCGGTAATGTCATTTTCGGCGACCGATTGAACGTGAGACAGCATTGTCTGTTCCGCTTTGGTGATGTCGGCCCCTTCAGAAATTTCGGCCAACACCAACATCATGCCGGGGTCGTGTGTCTTGAACGCGAACGAGGAAACGTCGGACGCCAGTTCAGACTTCACCAGTGCCTGATACAAAGGCCCGTCGGGTTGGTTGCCCAGCAAATTCACTAACACTTCCACGGCCGCGTAATCTTCATTGGACGCCGCAGGAATGTGGTAGCCAACACCGACCAATTCCACGTCACCCGAACGTCGCAGTTCGATACGTCGTTGGCCGTCTTGGCTGGGTTCTTCGGTGTAAGTCTTTGGCAATTCGCGGGTTGGCTTTTCAAGGGCTCCGAAGTATTTTTGAATCAATTCAAGTGCCTTGTCGGTTTCGAATTTGCCCGCCAACACGACGGTGAAATTGTCCGCTTGGTAGTACTTGTGATAAAAGTCGCGCAGCCGATCGACCGGCACGCGTTCGATATCGCTGCGGTTGCCGATGGTTGATTTGCCGTAGTTGTGCCAGTCAAACCCTGTCGACATGATGCGTTGCATCAGGATGCGTTGGGGACTGTTTTCACCGCGTTCAAACTCGTTGCGCACCACCGTCATTTCGGAGGCCAAATCTGATCCCTTGATCCAGCTATTGACCAAACGGTCGGCCTCCATCTCGATCGCAAATTCTAAATTTTCGTCGCCCGCGGGCAGTGTTTCGTAATAGTTGGTGCGATCAAACCAGGTCGTGCCGTTCATGTTCAGCACGCCGCGGTCTTTTAGCCACTTGGGCGTATCGGGGAATTTATCGGTGCCCTTGAACAACATGTGTTCCAGCAGATGAGCCATCCCCGATTCGCCGTAGCCTTCGTGCCGCGACCCCACGTTGACCGTGACGTTGATTGTGAACTGGGGCTTAGATCCGTCGGGGAACAGAAGCACTTTGACGCCGTTGCTCAAACGGTATTCGGTGATGCCTTCGAGTTCGAGCACTTTGGTCAACGCGGCAGGCTGAGCTTCGGTGGCACCGTCTGCGGTTGCGCTGTCTGCGTTGGTTGCGTCCTCGGTGGCGGTGTCTTTGATCTCCGTCTTTTCTTCGGTGACAATCGTTTTGTTGATGATTCTTTCTTGGGCTGACGCCGTTTGAAACAGGCTCATTGCGCAAGCGCAAATCGCAAAACCAGCAATAATATTTGTTTTCAACTTCACGGTAGCTACCCAGCAAAAGAAAGATTTGGCAATCGAGATACGCTCGCGCGAATCGCGGTATCTCCAATCGAAGCACCGCGCTCAGAGCGTCTCCAAGTGGAGTATTTCAATATAGCGGAGCATTTCGCTAACCGCCACAAGGCGCGCCAACTTTCGCGACTTCGTCAAACGTGATTAAATGGTGTCCTTCACGGCCGTTATTATCTTGTGTTTCTCACCACTACCCATCATGTCCGAAATATTCTCATCCAATGATCTTCAAACCCTCACGCGCGTGATACAGCAGCGCCGCACGTTCAAAGTCATGGGCGATGTTGGAGCACCGGTTGTGATAGATTCACAAATCGCAGAAAAAAATCGCGCCATCGTTCTCGATTCGGTGAAGTCAGCCGACAGCGCTCCCTTTCACTACGACCGCCACTGGGAGAGGGTTCCCCAACCATGGCGAGTCAACATTCTGTGGCACCAGAGCTGTCAGAAAGTCGCGGCTAACTTCTACGATTGGTTTGACGATGTGAAACCGGGAAACAAACTGCCGTCGATGTTAAGCGCGTGCGGCGCTTGCGTGCTGGTGAGTTGGTTGCCGCAATTTTCAAATTCGGTTTCTGAGACCGAGGACACCTCAGAAATTCCTAAATCGAAACAGATTCAAATTGACCAAGAACACTTGGCCGCCGCATCGGCTTATGTGCAAAATTTGATATTGCTGCTGACGGCGGCGAACATGGGAACTTATTGGTCCAGCGGTGGGCAATTTCGCACACCGTCGATGATGGATCGGCTGTCGATGGCGGCGCCGCGGCAACTTCTGGCGGCCGTGTTTGTCGAATTCCCTGAAACCAACACAAGCGATGTCCAGCGTCTGCCGGGGAAACTGGCTGACGCCCGCGCGAACCTGGAAGACTGGATGGACGTCGTTCAGATTTGAGTTGTAGCGCCGGTTCCCACCGGCCGCGGTGCTTGATGGGGTGGGCGCTGGCCGGTGGAGAACGGCCCCACAAAGACGCTCGTAAAAACGGATACCCGAAACCTGTTTTTTGGATAGAATGCAGGCTGATAAAACAAACCGCTAACAATCTTCCCTTTCAATACGATTGTCCGACACATGAACACGAAGCAGCTTTTCGCACCGACACGCACTGAAATCTCTGGTATTGCCATTGCCGATTTGGCGGCCAAATTCGGCACGCCTGCCTACATCTACGATGCACAAACCATCCGAGATCGGATCGCCCAGCTGCAACAGTTTGACGTGATTCGCTACGCGCAAAAAGCAAACTCAAACATCGCGATTCTAAATTTGATGCGGACCCAAGGCGTGGTGGTTGATGCGGTCAGCACCGGTGAAGTCCATCGCGCCAAGGCGGCCGGTTACGATGTCTCAAAATCGGATCATCAGGTCGTCTACACCGCTGATATTTTTGATCGCACGGCGTTGGATTTGGTCGTCAAAGAGAATATCCCCGTGAACTGCGGATCACCGGACATGATCCGCCAACTGGGCGTCGCCGCGCCGGGGCGCGAAATCACGCTACGTATCAATCCCGGTTTCGGTCACGGACACAGCGCCAAAACGAACACCGGTGGCGACACGTCAAAGCACGGCATCTGGCACGAGCAACTGGAGGAGTGCGTCGCGATCGCCAAAGAACACGATTTGACGATCGCTGGACTGCACATGCATATTGGTTCGGGGACTGATTTCGAGCACCTCTCTCAGGTCTGCGATTCGATGCAGCAAACCGCGCTCAAGGTGGGGGCGACGGTAAAGACAATCAGCGCCGGCGGCGGATTGCCAACGCCGTATAAAAACGAGGATGTCAACATCGACGTCGATCGTTACTTCCAGTTGTGGGACGGAGTGCGAAAGAAGCTGGAATCGGAATTTGGTCACGAGGTTTCATTGGAGATCGAACCTGGTCGTTTCCTGGTCGCCGAAAGCGGTTACTTGCTGACGGAAATTCGCGCCATCAAACACATGGGTGAGAAGCTTTACTACTTGGTCGATGCGGGCTTTAATAATCTGGCGCGGCCGATTCTCTACGGTGCCTACCATCCGATGTCGATCGCTTTTACCGGCCAGTCAACGACCGAGGTCCAAAATGCGATCGTGGGTGGTCCGCTGTGCGAATCGGGTGACATTTTCACTCAAGAAGAAGGCGGGTTTGTTTGCTCGCGCGAACTTCCGGTCGCTAGCGTCGGGGACTTCTTGGTGATTGAATGTGCCGGAGCGTATGGATTTGTGATGGGATCAAACTACAACAGCAAGCCCTACGCGGCTGAGGTACTGATCGACAACGGAGAGGTTCATCTCATTCGTCGTCAGCAGACCAATGAAGACTTAATCGCCGGCGAGAGTATCCCTTCGTAGGAGTATCCCT
>CAYOZV010000068.1:0-23333 GCA_964408465.1 uncultured Pirellulaceae bacterium | reverse complement strand
TTTCCAATTTCCAATTTCCAATTTCCAATTTCCAAATCCCAAATCCCAAATCCCAATACGACTTTCATCGCGTCAAGACATCTCCACTAGGGACGTGACAAAAACCAAATCGTCGACTGGCAGGGTTAGGCGATCAAAGAATAATCTTCGTCCGGCCGAACGGGACTTAGCTTAGGCAATGGCGGTCATGACTAAATTTTTCCCCGAGAGAAAAATTCAAGTGCGACGATGGCTCTCCATCTGCAAAACAGAAAGGACTCATTCCACTACCGCTATCAAACCTGCGGCAGAGCATCTTATGATTCAAAACATGGCGACACTTCTATTTTCAGACGCAAGCGGATTTTAATTTCAGCAAGGAAAACTCATTTAAAGATGGTTTATGGCTCTATTTGCACGGGCAGCCGAGAGCTGCCGCGCAGTGCTGCAACTCAAAGTGGATTTTTTGACGCGTTAAATCACTACCCCAAACAATCATGCGGGGCGAAATCGGTTGTTTTTTGATACAATTGATGGCTGATCGCGATTAACGCAAACCCACTGGAAACTTATTCATGGCCCCAGCACCATCAAAGCTTGCCTCCGGCATCCACGAAGAAATCACACACTGCATCGGCAGGACGCCGCTGGTACGCCTCCGCCGCGTCACCGAGGGTTGTGTGGCCGAAGTGGTGGCCAAAGTCGAAAACATGAACCCGCTGTGGAGTGTCAAAGATCGCATCGGCCGGGCGATGATTGATGCGGCCGAACGCGCCGGGAAAATCAACTCCGATACGATTGTGATTGAACCCACCAGCGGCAACACGGGCATCGCGCTGGCCTACGTTTGCGCCGCCCGCGGGTACAAACTGCAGGTAACGATGCCCGACAGTATGTCGATCGAACGGCGACAATTGCTCTCAGCGCTGGGTGCTGAAATCATTCTGACCCCTGGCGCCGAAGGCATGCCAGGAGCAATTCGCAGAGCGACCGAGATCGCAGAATCCGGCGGCAACTACTTCATGCCACAACAATTTAACAACCCAGCCAACCCAGAAGTACATCGCCAGACGACAGCCATTGAAATCTGGGAAGATACTGACGGCAAAGTCGACATCTTCGTCGCCGGTGTGGGCACCGGTGGAACGATCACCGGTTGCAGCGAAGTGCTGAAGGAAAAAAATTCGAACCTCAAATCCTTCGCGGTTGAACCCAGCAACAGTCCCGTCATGACGCAGCGCATCAACGACGAATCAATCCAACCAGGCAGGCACTCGATTCAGGGCATCGGCGCTGGCTTCATCCCTCAAATTCTAAATCTGGACATCATCGACGAAGTGGTGACCGTCGATGACGCGGACTGCGTGCAAATGGCGCGCGACCTAGCCACCAAGGAAGGTCTGTTTTGTGGGATCAGCTGCGGCGCGGCGGCATATGCGGCGATTCAAATCGCCAAACGACCGGAAAACGCCGGTAAAATGATTGTGGTTGTGCTGCCAGATCTGGGCGAACGTTATCTGTCGACAACGCTGTACAAAGACGAAGCGTAGTAGCTCCAAAGACTATCTAAACATCTCTCGCGCGGTGAACGCCATTCCAAACGCTGCGGCTCCGTCACCACCGGAAGCCCATTCGAATCGCGTTGTCTCAACTTCGGGGTCGATGGGGCTATGCCGAAACATTGGCCAAGCTCGTTTGTTGAATCCGTCCCTCACCCAATCCAAGTAACTATCGCGAAAATCGTCTTCGGCTTCAGCCAGACCACCACCGATGACAACCAACCCCGGATCAAAGACGCGCACCACATCGGCGATCATGTGACCAAGAATATTGGCCTGTTGCTCAAACAACTGACAGGCCAACGCATCGCCTTGCGACGCAAAGTCGCGCAAGCGAAACGCTTTTTCCTCAATCGACGCGGTGTCGATGGCCAACGGGTGGTTTGCCCATTTCTCTTTGGCCAATTCGATACCCAAGCGGCGGCGAAGGGCTACTAAAGACACCCACGCCTCAGCGCACCCTCTCAAACCACACGAACAAAGCGGTAGCGTTTGGTCCTCTTCGAAAAAGGGCACCGAAACGTGCCCCACCTCCAACGCCAAACCGTGCTGGCCTTCGAAACTGCGCCCCCCCGGCAAAACCATCCCGCCGCCCAGGCCTGTTCCAGGCGCGACCAGTAAAAGTCCGCCGATGTGCTTCCGCCGGATGGCGTACTCGCCAACCGCGGCGGCGTTGCAATCATTGGTCATCGTGACAGGAGTATTCACGCGACTGGAGAATTGATCGCGGATGTTGGTACCCACCCAATCCGCGGCAAGATTCGCTTGCCCCCAAATCACTCCATCGCTGCACGGTGCCGGCACGTCCAACCCAATTCCCTTAATCAAACCGCGGCTAAGTCCGGAGGCTTCGGCCAGTTGGTCCATTGCCAATTCCAATTGGGCGAACGTCGCTTCATAACCGTCCTTAACGTGGCTGCGAACTTCAACGATGTCGCCAACCTCTGCGCCCTTATCGTTTACCAAAATGGACTTAATTGTCGTTCCGCCAATATCTAGTCCGGCGAATAACTGTTTGCTGTCGGTCATCTGTCTACGATCTAAAATTTAATGAAGCTGATTGTTTTGCACACACATTGTCGCTGAAAATAATTTTGGGGTAAACCGTTCTCCCTCCCACGTTCGCAAACCTTTGCCTCCCAATGAAATTCTCCGTGTCGTCTTTCCACTAAACCACTCAACAGCACCACCGAGCAGATGAAGTCCAGCGCTTCGGCGGGAGCAAAAACGAAAACCAAACCGCGATTGATCAAACCTGATTTCCCCGAAAACACGATGCTCCAAGGCCCGAAGTCGGCCTCACTTTTGCACGAGTGCCTGTAAATCAAATCAAGAAACCGACAGCGGGACCGAATCTGATAGCAAATCCGCGTTTTATGGGAACATTTGCCTGTTTTTTGCAGCGATTTGGGAATATAATTCAGGGTTAACATGAAGAAGTCTTAACCTGCCGCCCTTCCAACTCTTCGGCAATAATTGACGACGTCGGTTATCGACCGTGACCTTCCATGCCTTGCTGCGTCAGCAGAGTTCCTTGCGTGATTCAACGGTCCGCTATCTATCTTTACCGATTGCTACGATTACCTTATATCCATCCAATGAAGAATTCTAAAGAAGGACTTCCCTTGCCTTATCCAACCCGAGATTTTTCAGAATGCTCCGCGGCCACGGCTGAGAATCGTAGCAAGAGATCTGCATTTACTCTGGTTGAGCTGTTGGTCGTGATCGCCATTATCGGGATTCTAATCGGTATGCTACTGCCGGCGATCCAGCAGGTCCGCGCGGCCGCAAGAAGGACCGCTTGCCAGAACAATCTCAAACAAATTGGATTGGCCATACACAACTATGAATCTGGCAAAATGAAATTCCCGCCGGGCCAATTTTGGACGGCTTCGGTCGCCGACAACGATCCGAATCGCTTGGACTACGGTTGGATGGCATTGATCCTTCCCCAGATTGAAGCCAACAACATCTACCAACAGATCAACTTCGATCTGCCCTACCGAGCCCCAACAAATTTAGCGGCGATCGCCAATGTCATTCCCGCGTTCCTCTGCCCTTCCACCTCGAAGACCGATGGAATCCGTGAAGGCAATGTCATCGTAGAACTCTATGACGAAGTCGGTTTAAATTTGGGCTGTACAGATTACATGGGCATCTCAGGACCCAGTACCAAACAGGTGAACCCAACCACAGGCAACCAATACCAGAAACAACAAGGCATACTGATCGGCATCAAGGAACTGCGCAACGCCGATCGAATCACCCACCCGCCCGCGGTCACATTCGGGAAGATTTCTGATGGATCTTCCAACACGATGATGGTGACCGAATGCACTGGTCGTGGCACAGAAAAAGAAGACGACGATCCCAACGGGGCTTGGGTCTCTGGGAAGAACATCACTCACTTGGATAAAGGGGTCAACACCGAATCCGCAAAAGAGTCTTGGAACGACGAGTACATCTACTCCGAACACTCAGGAGGCTCAAACGCCGTCTTCGCTGACGGCAGCGTGCATTTCCTGACCGACGATATGACCGAGGAGAACGTCATGGCACTTAGTTCGCGTAACGGCGGTGAGGTCAACGTCCAATTTTGAGCAACGGAGTTACTCAAGCATGCGACGCCTTCCCTCCCTCAAAACCAGATGCCATGAAAACCTTCCAAGCCAGCAGGTACGAACTGAAGTACCTCATCTCTGAAAAGCTCGCCGATGCGATACGCGCCGAAGTTCTGACTCATCTTAAGTCCGACGCGAATTCGGTCCCCGGTTCACGCGGCTATCGCGTGCAAAGTCTATACTTAGATTCCAAGCGTCTGCATTGCTACCAGGACACCCTCCAAGGCAATAAAAACCGATTCAAACTTCGGATCCGATTTTACGACAACAGCGACGATTCTCCAGTTTTCCTTGAGATCAAACGGCGCGTTACTGACGTGATACAAAAGAAACGAGCCGCCGTCAGTCGCGCATCGGCGGAAAAATTACTGCGGGGTCACGCCCCCCATCCGCTCATGCTGCTCAAGGATACGCCGGCCCAGCGCGACGGGCTGGATACGTTTTTCCGTCTGAAAGAACAGCTTGGCGCCTCGGGCCGAGTCTACGTCGATTATTTTCGTGAGGCCTATCAAAATGGGTCACTCAATGATTACCGGATCACGTTTGACCGGACAATCTGCGGGAGCCTCTACGTTCCTGGTTCACGTTTACAGATGCCAGACATCTCAAAAATGTCCCAAATAAATGCCGTGGTTCTCGAGATGAAATATGTAGAACGGCCTGCTGATTGGATGATCAACATCGCCAAGCGATTTAATTTGACGCCCACATCGGTGCCAAAATATGTGGAGTGCATCAATGCACTGGAACTGAACAAGATGCATTCGTTGGGAGCCCTTAATGGATAGTTTTCTGGACCTCTTCAGTGGTGGGGCGATGCCCCAATCAATGCCGGTCGCAACAATGCTACTCTCATTGATGATGGCCTGTGCACTGGGGCAAGTCATCGGCTGGATTTACATGTGGACCCATGTCTCGCCGTCCTACTCAAAATCCTTTGCTGCCTCGCTGGTTACCCTGCCAGTGATTGTGGCTTTGATGATGATTTTAATGGCCGGCAGCACCGCCATCGCGTTCGGTCTGCTGGCGGTGTTTGCAGTTGTGCGTTTTCGAAATGTTCTCAAGGACACACGCGACACGACTTTTATTCTGTGGGCAATTGTCGAAGGCATGGGAACCGGCACCGGCCACTACGTCGAAGCCATCTGCGGTTTATTAGTGGTCGCAGCGCTTATGGGGTATCTCTGGATCAGCGACTTTGGCGGACGCAGTCGATACGATGCCGTGCTGTCGATCGATGTAGATATTTCTTCGGCCACCATTGAGGAACTACTGGCGCCAATGCTCAAGCGTCACGCGGCGCGTTGGAAACGTTCCGGCGACCAACACCTTACACAGTCCGGCAGCAGCGTCGCCTATAAACTGCTGTTGCGCGACCCCACCCGCAGCGATGAACTGCGTAATGAATTGCTGGAGCAATCCGAAGTGCAGCAAGTTTCATTGTTCGTCAATTCCCCTCAATCTGAATCCTAATCCGACGTTCTATGCCTGACTCTAATTCAAAATCAACCGTTTCGACGCCGCTGAGATTTCGCTGGCAGAGAACCTGCACGCAGTATTTGCCGTTTGTGTTCTTTGCGTTGCTTTGCACGGGATGTTTGCTGCTCTGGCAGTTCCAAAACCGAAGCATCGTACAAATTGGCGAAGTCGAAGCACTAAGCTCCGATGTCACCAGTCCTGCCGCGGGTATCGTGACCGGTTGGGCCACACACAACGGCGAAAGCATGCCCGTGTTCAGCAGCGTCACCAAGAACCAGATCATTATTGAACTCGATGACAGTGACTTGGTCCAAGACATCCAAAGAATCAAGCGGCAACTGAACAACATCGACACCAGCACCCAATCCAAAATAGCCTCTCTACTGGGCGAGGGCCCCGAGAAAACGCTGGTCGCCGCTTCAGGACCTAATGCCGCGGGTGCGGACGACGATAAAGCCACATCGCCGTGGGAAAAACTGGCGGCATTGACTCAATCAGCCACACGAGAAATCTCCATCACACAACTGCAGTTGGATCTGCGAAAAACGGATTCACAAATCCGAGCCCTGCAAACAGCCGAGCTTTCCCCTGAAGAAAAATCGCAGCAACGATCAAGCTTGAACAGACAGCGCCGTGATCAGATCGCGCAGATCGAAGCCATTCGAATCGAACTGTTCAGTGGCGACGCCATCTCCGCGTCAGATTTAGCAACCGAGAGTAGCGCCTCATTCAATGAAGCCGAACGCATGTTGTTTCAATCTTCGATTCAGCGTTCTGAAATGTTGGAACAGCAAATTGAGACCCTGCAAAAGTCGGCAACGCGGTTGGACATTCGTGCTCCCATCACGGGCCAAATCGAAAAATCTCTCGTCGGGCAATACGACTTAGTCCAGCCCGGTACGACGGTGGCTTCGATCGCCCCCACCGAAGGCACGGTCATCGTTGTCTACGCACGCGAGACCGGACCGGTACGTCCTTTTGCGGGGATGCCGGTGGTTCTCACGGCGCGGTCTAACCCGCTATTACGGGCGGAGACGATCGTTTCATCGGTGGGTCCAAAAATCCAATCGGTGCCGCCTCGCCAACGGGCCAACCCGCGAATCGAAGAGTGGGGCCGTCCCATGCGGATCGACATTCCCGACAGCTTCGTCATTGAACCCGGCGCGCTGGTGAATGTTGCGTTTGATCTCAATCGGCCGCAACGCTAAGACGCTCGGACGCTTGGACGCCGAAGCATCTGAGCGTTAGGGGCATGGGCGCGCTCAACTGACGATTTGTTCAAAGTCCGCACGCACCTGCGTCCGGCAGCTATCGACCGCCCACTTCAAAGAGTCACCGTCGGGATACTTCAGTAGGTAAGCCAGTTTCTCAAGCTGCTTTGGCTCGGTCGGGAGATCGTGCCGCGCCACCACGTTCATTAAACGCAGGCGAGCCTCCACGCTGCGAAGAAACTGGTAGGACCTCATCAGCGACCCTCCCAACCCCGCGTCCAACTTCTGCGCCTTCACCAGCCCATTGATCGCGTCGACGGTCCCCGGCGTCCGCACGGACTGTTCGTCCTGCATGTGTTTCAGCTGAAGCATCTGAACGGCAAATTCGACATCCACCGTCCCACCAACACCGCGCTTGATATTTTGGTCGGATGCATCTTTCTGCATGGCCAGACGCATGGCTTTGATCTCAGCGGCCATCGAATCTTCCCAAGGCTTGGTCAGCAACGCCTCTTCCACACACAAAATCGCTTTTTCGACGACGGCTGGACTGCCGAAAACCACGCGTGCCTTGCATAGGGATTGACGTTCCCAAAGCTGGCCTTTACCCGTATGGAAGTACCTCAAAAATTCGTCCATCGAAACAGCCAACGAACCACTCTTGCCGGTCGGCCTCAAACGGCTGTCCAATTCGTACAGTTGCCCCCGCGCGGTGGATTGAGTGATCGAACGCGTAATATCGGCGGCAAGTTGGCTGAAGAAGAATTGGCTTCCGGTGTCCGACTTGAGACTTGCTTCGAAAGTCGGGCACGCATCGTACATAAAGATTACATCTAGGTCACTATGATAGTTAGGTTCGCGGCCTCCCAGTTTTCCCAACGCCAGTATCACAAAAGGCACATCCTCCAGTGGAATGATTCGCTCAGGATCGGCGGCGTACTTTTGAATCAATGCTTGGTATCGAAAACGCGTCACCGTTTTGAGACAAAGTTCGGCCACATCGGTCAGCGTTTGATGCGTGTCGGTAATGTCATCGCGTCCCAAGATGTCTCGAATCCCAATGCGTAAATGACACGTGCTTTTGAAACTGCGCAAAATCAAATCGGGTTCAATCGCCCCTCCCATCAACTCTTCCAGCGTCTCCTCAAGCTGCTCGCGCGTGGGCAGTTGCTGCAACTGCAACGCGTCCATTAACTCATCAATCATCCCCGGGTTGCTGCGAAAAATGTTCACCAAATAGTCGCTGGAGGAACAGAGCAACACGTACAACTCTAGCGTCGGGGCATTAAATCGAAACAGCTCCCACAGCACCCCCTTCACGCCCAAGGAATCACTGACCAAACTAAGCGCGATCAACGTCGCATCGGGGTCAGGCGTCTTTGAAATTTGCGTAAGTAACGGTTTGGCGATGGACGCGAAAAAGTACTTGCACCGTCGCGGAGAGAGAAATCTGGTTTTCTCTTGGGCCAACTCCATCACAATCCGGTAAGCTGTTTTCACATTAGAAAATCCATAAGGCGACAACGCCTCCTCGATCATTTCTTCGGTGGGTTCAGGCTCCAGAACTAACTCCACTTCGATTGGGACATCGTTCAGATCTTCGGCGTTTTCTTCACCTAAAAGCGTATCAGGGCCAAAGTCGCCGTGCAGCAAGTGGTTGAGGATCTTGTGATTGACCTCGGTCTTTTCCGCAAGGTAACGTCGGAACTGTGCAAGTGGCGTTTCTCCCAGAAACGGTGCGTAGCCCATACGAAGGGCAATCTTTTCCAGTTCACGTTTTGAATCGGGAAGCGTATGCGTTTGCAAGTCATACATGATCTGCAGCCGATGCTCCAACTTCCTCAGCCAACAATAATTTTGCGACAGCAACGTCGCTTCGGCCATTGTCAAACACCCCGATCGTTCCAGACGCCCAATCGCCGTCAGCGTGTTTGTCGTACGCAAATTTTTGATCGCGGCACCATTGAGCAATTGCATGAACTGGATTGCAAATTCAATGTCACGAATCCCGCCATGCCCCGTTTTAACATTCGTGCTTTGTTCGCCCTTTTGAACGGCGCGGCGTTCGATCTTACGTTTGAGGGCTTTGATGCCGCTGATGTCTGAACGCGACATCGAAATCCGGTAAACCCAGTCTTGCAACTGCTTAAGAAAGTCCTTGCCCAGCGCTAGATCGCCAGCGATGGGCTGCGCTTTAATCATCGCCTGCCTTTCCCACGTCCTGCCTTGGAAATCGTAATACTTCAGAGCCGCTTCCTTGCTATGACAGACCGCACCTTTGGCTCCCTCAGGACGCAAACGCAAATCAACTCGGTAGGCGGCGCCCAGGGGCGTGATCTCGTTGATCAGCCTGACAACGCTGCGAGTCAGCCGAGCGTAAAATTCACGATTGGATAGCGCTGGTTTTGCGTCGGTCTCACCCTCTTGGTCATAGATCATCATCAAATCGATATCACTCGAATAGTTCAGCTCCATCCCGCCGAGCTTACCCATCGCTAAGATTACGAATTTGCTTTTTTCGCCGTCACTGTTTTGCGGAGTCCCCCACTTCTTCTCTAACTCACGCCGCGCGAACTGATAGGCGGCTTCACAAATCGCAGTCGCGACGTAAGACAATTGTTGCGTTACCTGAGCAATACGGTGGCCATCAATCAGATCGCCGTATCCTACACGGATCATCTGCGACCGCTTGAATTGCCGCAGCACCGTCATTGCCTCCCGTTCATCTCGACAAAGCCCAATCTTTTCGCAAATGTCACGCGCCAATGATTTCGAAGCGTGAAGCTGGCCTTCGTGCTTCTGCATCGCGACAAAACAGTCATGATCACGGACCAAGATATCGCTTAGATACTGGCTGTTAGAGAAGATCATCAACAACGTCGGCACCAGCGTTTGGTCCACCACAAATTGTTCACCCAGCGCTTTCGCTGACCGAACCGACGAAACGAACCGTTCCAAATTGTTCAGCGCAAGGTCAGGGTCACTGACCACCGGCAGGTGAGCGTTCAGCTGCGCTGCGAGATTGCTGACGCCTTCGTCGGACAGACCAGAAGCGATGATGCGTTTTAGATTTGCCAACGCACGAACTTCGTCAACGGTGCCAATGCCCGCCAACCACTGCTGAGTGCCCTGGGGGTTAGCGAGGATTCTTTGAAATTCGCCGGTCTTCATGTTCGGTGTCTTGGTGAAGCTAGAATTTCGAAACAGTCTTTTGCCAAACTTGCTCGACCGTCAGTCGGAACGCTTAAGTTAAGGCAAGCAATGGTTAAGGCAAGCAACGCCCGCCACCTCCAATGCACCGCGGTGGGAGCGCAACGCCCACCATGCCTTCCTTGCGGTCGTCAAAAAAAGGGCAACTGCAATCGACGCAGTCACCCTTTTATATCTTAAATCTTCGACGGCCAATGAATGCCATCGCTTAAGTTAATCATTGAAATCTAATCAGGCGTTTGCTTTGGCCCGCGCCTCACGAAGCCCTCGGCTGAGAATGTCACGTAGCATCGGAGAGTAATCTTCGAACTTCGATTCATCGGGGGCACCGTTGGAATATTGATAGATCGCATCCCGTGGTTTTTTACCCAAGGCAATCAGCGTGGAACTGATCGTGCCGTAGTCCTTCTCACGGACGACCATACTCGGTCGGCCGGGAGCCGTCGGCTGCCGCGCCAGCACTTTGCTAGCAATCGCCAAAAACTTCACTGGAGAATCCAACGTTTGAAGCGTCAGCAATCGCCGCGCCATCGCGGCTCTTTCGTCGCGTCGATCGTTGAATTCACGATCGCCAACCACGTTCAAACCTTGCTCTAATTCGCTAACAACTGGATCAGAACCGCCGTGGATCACCCAGCCGGTCTCAGGATCGGCAACGGTAAAATTGGCACCCCCATATTGCCCAGCGTGAAGCTCCTCCATCGCGAAATCGACCGCGTGGCGGGCGGAATTGCATTTGAGCATCTCGCGGGCTAGCGCACCGCGGGATTTGGGGAAAACGGGACCGCCGGGCTTCTTAGACCTGACAACACCAACAAATAATCCATTTTGGTTGATTCCTAAATATGTACCTCCTGTATTCTGGTCAACACTAGCTAAAGCACGCGGCTTGCCTGGTTGTATCGAGGGAGCGGGGCAAATACGATCAAATCGTTCTTCACGGTTGTAGGCAACCAAAATCGGAGATTCTGGAACCAAATGGTAGACGATTGCCAATAGGCTCATACTCTTATCACTTTTCCAAAGACCAGCAAATTGTTTCGTTCCATGAACGTCGTTCGACGAACGCGAAAACCAATCTATCGAATAAACAGCTGAATAACACCCTAAAAAGCGACCCGATCGGGCGAAACACCGCCCTTTTCGCGGCCATACTACACTTGCATACCCTCATCGCGCCCTAAGCCCACTGAAATCAAGTGCTTGCGTGATTTAGGCTATGTTGAAATCCTGTTGGAAAACTTCTTCCCATGTAGCCCTCGTTGCCGAGTTTAGGCACAATGCGTCAGGTTTGAGGCGGGACACTTCGCCCAAATCAAAGCCGGATGGATCAACGGACCAAAGCCGCCCAGTCCTGCCACAAGGAAACCAAAGCCTGCGATCAATCGGATGACAGTTCGGGATTGTTATCTCAAAACGTCCCTTGGCCTTCCCCAATGAGCTAACCCAAAATGAGCTACCCCCGATGAGCTAAACTGATTGCCGAAACCTGATAGCGGTTGTGGTAAAAAATGCGGCTACCTATAAACCAAGTTCTCAAACCAATCGTTGCTGCTGCTGGAGCCAATCCAGCAGGATCATGCTCCTGCCGATCACGACAATTTGACCATTTCACTGCCAGACGATGACCGAACTACCAGCCGATAATAAAACCAGCCCACCCAAAATCCACTCGGCGATGGGAATCAGAATCGCTGCCGCGGGCATGTCGATGGGCTCCAAGCTAATGGCCAACGCCGACCTGGGCAAATTGGGCTACGACAGCGATTGGATCATCCAGCGCACCGGCATTGAGTCGCGCTGCCACGCATCCGCCGAAGAGGCGACCAGCGATTTCGCCGTACGGAGCGCACAAAAATGCTTAGACGACGCCGGCCTTCGCCCGGCGGATGTTGATCTGATCATCGTCGCTACGATGACTCCGGATCACCTCTGCCCATCGACGGCGTGTTTAGTTCAGCATGCTTTAGGCTGCAACAACGCCGCCGCGATTGACGTCAACGCCGCGTGTTCGGGATTCGTGTACGCGCTGGTCATGGCCAGCCAATTCGTCAAAACAGGGTGCAGCCGCAATGCCCTGGTCATCGGTGCCGAAACGCTGACCGCGATCATGGACCCCAAGGACGTGAAGACGTATCCGCTGTTTGGCGATGGAGCCGGTGCCGTTTTACTGACCGCCGATGCAGAGGCCGGCGGGACCAGTTCCGCTGAAACAGCCCAGTCCGACCAACCCAGTGGCATCCTCAGCTATAAACTTGCCTCCGATGGCAGCCAAGGCGACGCGCTGATCGTGCCTGCCTGCGGTTCGCGACTGCCGGTCTCCGCCCAGACCATACAGCAGCGCGAACAGTTTCTAAAAATGGATGGCCGCACCGTTTTCAAATGGGCCGTCCGCATGATTCCAGAAATCATCAAAGAAACACTCGCCTTGGCCGAGATGAACCTGGAAGATATTGATCTGTTCATCCCTCATCAAGCCAACACACGCATCATCAATGCCGCGGTGGAGAGCGTCGGATTGGACCCCGGAAAAGTTTTTGTCAACCTGAACCGCTACGGTAACACTTCAGCGGCAAGCATCCCCGTCGCCATCGTCGAAGCACTTCAACAGGGCCGCATTAAACGAGGCGACAATGTCCTGATGGTCGGCTTCGGCGGCGGGCTGACATGGGGCTCATGCCTGTTCCGCTGGTAGGCCTCTTTCGCCCCACGAAATTGACGCCGCACTCGCATGTTTACCGTCAGGCACCTGCGTCCACCTGCCGTCCTCAACAGGGCGAGTTCTACTTATGACGGACGCTTCTCTTAAGCACAACATTTCGATCGTTTTCGACGAATTAAAAGAGGTATTAGCGTTTTGTTTAAGTGAAAAAATGATTATCTCGGTTCGCGGCATTTTGATTTGCCTATTTTTCGTTGCGACCTCCGCTACGACGACTTTCTCTCAAGGGTTGCAATACACCGATCAGGTTGACTTTGCGGCGGTTGAATTGAATACATTCCAATCGCCCGGTTGCGACTGCGGTGAAACTTCCTTCGCATACGCTGCCAGTGCCGCTGGTGTGAATCCGAATTTCACAACCCGATCATTCCTGTTCGGCTGGCCCGGTCAAAGCAGTGATGACCTGCGATTGGATTTGAACGAACCGTTGGTCACCGACCGCCCAGACTTCACCGAGGCCAGCAGCACCGTCGGACGCGGGGTCAGCCAATTCGAAATTGGATACACCTATTTCAGAGACGACGCCGGCGGCGTCACCACCGACGCTCATTCCTACCCCGAGATCCTGCTCCGGCAGGGCCTCTTCCGCGACTGGTTTGAACTGCGCGTCGCGTACAACGCGGGATCGGTCAACGACGGCGTGACCACCATCAACGGCAGTGAAGACCTCTACGTCGGCGCCAAAATTGGACTCACGCCGCAATCGGGCTTCCTCCCAGAAATGGCGATCATCCCCCAAGCAACCTTCGCCACCGGCAGCGACGAATTCACGACCGGCGAAAGCCTCTTCGGCGTAAACTGGCTCTACAGCTGGACCCTCAGCGACACCCTCAGCTTCGCCGGCAGCACCCAGTTCAACGAATCGGTCGACGGAGTGACAGGCAACCAATACATTCAGTGGGCTCAGTCATTGGCCATCGGAAAAAGCATCACCGACCAATTCGGCACCTATCTGGAATGGTTCGCCCTGTTCCCCGACGACGCGGACACCGATGGTGTCGAGCAATTCCTCAACGGGGGATTCAGCTACCTTTTGTCGGACAACATCCAATGGGATATCAGAGCAGGCGTCGGCTTGAACGAAGCCGCCCAAGACTTCTTCGCCGGCACTGGTCTATCGATTCGTTTCCGGTAGCCCACCACCGCGCCCCACGCTCCTCCCGTAGTGAATTTTGTTAAAAATCCCGCGCCGCCGCTCCTAAAAACAAACCATCAATCAAAACCGAAACAGGAGCTTTAAAATCGCTCCACTACCCACCGCCGGTCACTGCCCAACGTCAATACACGCACCCTCTAACGTACTGCGCACGTAAACCTTGCCGTCGCTATACGCCGGCGTCGACCAGCACTTACCCTTGAGCACTTTCGCTCGCGCTAGTTCCTCATAAGCATCGGGCACCGCTTTCACCAGCACCAACTCTCCGCTGTCGGATAACACGACCAGTTTTTCACCGACCAAGATACAGTTGCCGGGGCCAAAACCTTTCTTCTCCCATTTAATTTCACCCGTGGCCAACTCGACGCACTGCAATGGCCCGGTGCCGTACCTTTTGAAACTGAACAGACCGTACAAATGGCCCTCATGCAAAACGGGCGTGCTCCAGTGATTCATCAATCGGTTCGGCTTCTTCCAAACTTCCTTCACTGACATCGAATCACCAATCTCAAACAGCCCCGCCCCGACCCCGTAACCTGCCGAACAGTAAACCAAATTTCCGTCAACCACCGGCGACGCCGCCGACGACGTGCGGTAATCAAACGGGGCTCGCCACAACTCCACGCCGTCGGTTGGATTGAGCGCGATCAATCCCGACTGCATGAAAAAGATCACTTGTTGCTTGCCCTGAATTTCTCGGACAATGGGCGTCGCATGAGTCATCTCTTCATCGCCCGTTTTCCATATCACTTCGCCTGTCAGTTTGTTCAGCGCCATCATCGACTGCCCTGCCCCGCCGCCGGCAACATAGACCCGCTCCCCATCGACCACCGGCGAAATCGCGTTGGACCAATTAATGTTACTGCCTTGGAAGTCGTTGAGCACATCCACTTTCCAAATCAGTTCACCGCTGTCGGCTTTCAAACAAACCAGCAACAGTTGCGCGTCGTAAACGTAGACTCGGTCACCATCAATTGACGGCGTTGAACGAGGCCCGTCGCCGCCCTTATTCCCGCGTGCCCCCGCTCCGCCACCATGGCGACCATAATCATGCTTGTTCAGCGCGTACGACCAAAGCTGTTCGCCGGTTTGGGCATCCAATGCCACGCACGTTTGCGCAATCTCACCAGCGTCACCTTCGGCCGCCACCAACGTGATCGCGCGGCCATCGGCGACCGAAAACGAGCTAAAACCTAGCGCCGTCTCCGTTTTCCAAACCTCTTTCGGTTGGCCGCCGGACCAAGTGATCGCGCCGGATTCGGCGGGCGCCGTTGAGTCACCGTTGGGGCCTCGATACTGCGGCCACGACTGGGCATCGACAACCGGCGATGTTGATGCAAACAATACCCCAAACACAACCAAGGCAACGAGGGAAGAAAATCGAAGTCGGATCTGCAGTAGCATAGAACTCTTTCAAGCGAGAAAATTAATAGGGCCGGCAAACGCTGAACTCACACGCAGTGAAACCGCGTCACAAAATATTATTACCCAAAGTATAAAGTTACTCCGCGGTTTGTCCTGCCAGTTTGACATTGCTGGCAGAATAATCGGCAATTCTTTTCGATCTTACCCGCCGTAGCGCTAATGACTCGATGACAATTAGACCGCATATTTAGACTTTCGTTACAAAGCCTCAATAAATCCGACATGAATCCTCCTTCCTCGCCAACAACGCCCCAACCCCGTCGCTGGGTTGCTTGGCTGACGATCGTTCTGCTGGTCCTTTTTTTAGCCACCACCATCGGATGGATGTTCGCCAAAGGCTTCGTCGAATCGAAAATACAAACCCAATTGGCCGACCTGAATCTCGGCGAAACCAAAATCGGTGGCATCCGTATTGGGCTGGGGGGCGTGGCCGCACGAGACATTGAATTCAGGTTCCAACCCACCGATTCGGCGCCGTGGTTAAACGTCGGCACCCTCACCATCAACCATCCCTTGAGCGCACTGGCAGCCGGCGCCACCGCGTTTAACCACATCGAACTGAACAACGCCCAAGCCAACCTCAGCGTCGACCAACTTCTGCAATTGACCTCGGCACAGGGCTCAGAAACGACCGGTTTGGACCTTTCACAATTGAAGCTCCCCGCAGAAAAAATTTCCGTCAACGATTCAAACTTCCACATCCAAGACGGCCAGCAATCGCTAGACATCACCGGCGTCAGTCTACAAATCGAACAGGTCAACGACACGCAAAATATCTCGGGGCAAATCGCGGACCTGCTGGGCGGTCAATGGAACATCGACGGCAAGGTCGATCCCGCCGCGAACACTTACGCCGCCAACATTTCGACAAACGATCTTCGGCTGAACAATCAGCAGTGGCAGTCGCTTCCCTACGTGCCCACCAATCTGAAAAACTACCTCACCGCGGCCGGCAACATTGACATCACTGCCGAAATATTTGGCAACGCAGATCTTCCTTTTGACGTTCAAGGATCCGCAAAAGTAAAAACTTTGGACATGAACCTACCGACGTTCGACTTGCCGGTCAACGTCCGCGCTGCCGACGTTACATTCGACCTTGAGAAAATCACCGCCACCAACCTTGTCGCAACCATCGACGGCCAGGACCAGATCAGCGGATTTGCAACGACGAACATTTCTTCCTGGCCCATCACGGCCGATTTTGAAACGCAATTCAAACAACTTTCAGTCAACACGCTACGCTCCATTGTTCCCGACATCCCCGAAATCCTCGCCACTGGCGACACCGGTGCCGACGGCACCGCGGTCGGGAGCATCAATGTGGCCGCCGACATGCGGACGGAGATCAAGATCGACGCCGGCGCGCGAACCGATGCCGCCGAATATGGCGATTTACAGGCCGCTGCTTCACAAACGACGGTCACCATCGAATCATTGGTTTTCGACGCCAACCAATCCTACGAATCAATCAACGGCAGCATCCGCGTCGATGCTGACGCCGCCGAGCAACCGCTTGGCAACATTTTTTCCACGTTCGGCATCGAAGCGCTATATCAACAGCTCGACCTCGACGGCATCGTGACGGGAAAAGCAAAACTTGATCTCCCGCTGGCGACCATCGGCGACCTGAAGACCTGGGGCCTGACGGTCACCGGTACGATGCCCAAGGGAAAACTGGCCGGCCAACCCATTCGTGATGCCGATGTCAGCGGACGACTCAATCGCGGCGTCCTCGAACTGTCGCGCTTAATCGCGACCGCTGAAGTCGCAACCGCTGATGTCGCCGAGGTGCAAGCGGGACGCAGCAATCAACTCCAAGCCAACCTGGCATGGCCGCTGGTGTTGGAGGAAAACGCCCCCCTTGGAACGGTCGTGCTTTCGGGGCAGAGTTTGCCAACGCATTGGGCCGTGGGGCTGATTCAAAATCAGATATTCAAAGCCACCGGCGAACACATCGTCGCCGAATCGAGCGCTCTTGCCAAACGGATCTCAGATTTGAGCGGTGAAGTGAACTTCGACGCGCAGATCAACATTCGCGCCGATCAGCCGGATAAAATCGAGCTGTGGAGTGCAAGCGGCAACATCCGTGATTCCAAACTGATCGTCCAGCAACAATCGCTAAGTAATCTCAGCACCAACATCCGACTCGCTGACGGCAAGTTAATCTTAGCCGACGTGGCGGGCGCCTTTCCCCAAGGCGGATCTTTGGCCGGCAGTGCGACCATTGACCTACTGCAAACCGCGCAACACCAAATCAACATCGACGCCCAAAAGGTGCCTTTGCTGTGGCTGGTCACCGTTGGCAAAAATGCCAGCCCCGAACTGGCGGCTCAATTCGACAAAGCCATTGGCGTCTCCGATGACCAACCGTTGACGCCCAAAAACACAGCGGGGGAATTGGACATAAAAGTCGATTTCGCGACGCTTCCCCAAACCAGCCCAATACCCTGGAACGCAAATTTAACCGTCGATGCGCAAAAGCTAACACTCGCCGGCAACACTTTCGAAAATTTAACCGTCCAAGCCAGCAGTAATTCCACCGACGTGATCGTCAAACGAATGAAATCCAATTTCGGCCCGCGCGGGCTGATCGACGGAGCATTTAACTGGAATCTACAACGCAACCGTGGTGACGGCGAGGTGACTTGGAAATCGCTTCCGATCCAAAGCCTTCTCAAGACCGCCAACGTCGACGGCGTACCGATCACTGGCGACACCGATGGAAAATTGAAGATTCGTTCGCTGCCGGCGGACACAGAAAACTACGATCAGATCGTGTTGCCCTTAGACATCCGCGGGCAAATCGCGGCGGTTGACTTGACGGCGGCGAAACTGCGGGTGAGACCATTTAAGTTTGACGTTGCCACACGATCGGGCGCGGTCCACATTGAAAACTTCCGCACCGAAAATGAAGCGATTGACTTCGACTTTCGCGCGCAAGCCGATCTCATAAAACCGTTCCGCTTCAAAGCCACCGGAGCGGTCGCAAGACTTCAGCTTTCGCGTTTGCTCAAACAATCCTCGGTCACGCAAAAAGAAGGCGAAGTCGCCGACGTTTCTGGGGTGATGTCGGGGAAGTTTCAATTCGACGGCCAGTTGCTCCCATTGGACCTTCACACCAACGGAAAAATCCAAATCACCCACCCGTCCTATAACAACCGACCCTACCAAGACATCTTTGTTAACTGGGACCATTTGGGCAACGACTGGGACCAATCAAAGCTGGAGATCAAGGCGTTTGGCGGTGAGGTCGAAATGGTGGAACTGACACAAAAACCTCAGCGCGTCAAAGTGGAGATTACCGACATCGACGCGCGGGAGGTCTCATCACTGTTCGACTTGCCCTTGAAACTATCAGGCACGCTCGATGGGGCTGCGTCGCTGAACGACTGGAGTCTGAATCAGACCCGGTGGGCGAAAGCCGAGATGATCGGATCGGCGATGTTGGTCTCTGAGATTAAGATCGGCGACTTCACTGCCAAAGCGGACTACCGGTCCGATAAGATCGAATACGGAATTTTCGGAGCGTTATTAGGCGGAAAATTCGAAGGCCAAGGAGAAGCGGAAGTCGGCCAAACGCGATTTGAGAAAATTGAATTCCCGATGGAGTTCACGCTGACCAACGCGCTGCTGGGAAAACTGAGCCGGAAATCAAACCTGTTGCGCGGCCTGCGCGATCTCGACGGCAACGTATCGGCAACCGCCAAACTCATCGCCGGTCTTGACCGCCCCTTCGAAGGCGATGGCCGCATCCGAATCAGCGATGCCAAATGGAGCGACGAACTGCTGACTCGTTTAGCATCGGTTCATTTCAACGTCTCCCAAGGACGGCTGATTGTCAATGATGTGCAGGCAGATCTAAAACGCGGTTCGATAAAAGCCAATGCGGTGATCCCATTGGGCAGCACCATTGCCGGAAAATACGACTGCGACATTCGGCAAATGGACCTGGCGCGCATCGCCGCGGTCGCGTCGGATCAACCGCTGGAAATCGAAGGGCGGTTCGACGCGCGCCTCACCGGGAAAATCGGAGAAATCATCACCGGCCATGGCTACGTGGGCGTCGACCGAGCCAGCCTGCACGGTGTTGCCGGGCAATCGGTGCAGGTGCCGATTCAATTCACCGTTTCAGCCGCCAGCGGTTCAGGCCGCGTTGAATTGCAGCGGTCAACGTTTCGGTTGTTTGGCGGTTCGGTGTCGGGCACCGGAAAAATGAATTTCGGTTCGAGCCTCAGTGTCAATTCCGATCTCAGGTTCACTCGGATCGACACCGGCGCTATGATTCGATCGCTGGCGGGATCCGACCAAGCCGATCAGGGCGAGCTTAACGGTCGGTTAAAAATTAAGGGCAGCGGAGTCCGTTCGTTGCGCGATCTCAAGGGAACCTTTGAAGGGGAACTAGAAAGATCTTCGGCGTTTCAGTTGCCTGTATTGGAAGATCTGGCGCGGGCTTTGGGCGGCCAAGTTCAAAACGACGACTTTTCGTCTCAGGATATTCGATTGAAAATGGATAATGGAAGGGTCGAAGTAAAAAACCTCAATCTCTCCAGTTCATTGGCCAACGTCGCGATCACCGGATTCGTTTTCGTTGACGGGAGGTTGGACCTGGACGTTGCCGGGCAGATCCAACGGATCAATCAACCGACGCTGATCGAGGAACTGGCCGGATCACCGCTAGCGGCCATTCGCGGAACACCCGCATCATTCTTTGCCCAGGCCGCAGAGTTTCTCTCCAATCGCGTTGTGTTCCTCAAAGTGCGCGGCACGGCCAACCGGCCACAAGTGCGCGTCGACACTAAGCAGCAGCTGCGCGAAGAGGTCATTCGTTACTTCTTACGTGGAAGTCAAATTTTGCCAATAGATCGTGCACGGAACAATTAGCTCATTCGCTACCGCCGTTGCCTCCGATTCAATCAACATGTTCCTCACGCCACTGCCCAGCATCCGTTTCGCAGTGTGACGCTACTTGATTCAATCGCAGATCGTATCGCCATGAAGTTTCCTTTTGTTGACTATCGCCTACCGGTGGTTGCCCTCGTCGTTTTGATGTTGTCACCTTTGCTGGGATGTAACACGCTGTCTTCTTTCGGACTGTCGCTGGGTTCAGCAGGGAACAAGATGCTGGACACGACCAAGCAGATCGCCGAGGCCGAGGGGTTTAGCGTCTCGGCACCCAAAGAGTTACTGAAGCAACCGCTGCCGAATTATATTCTGGAAATCGGCGACACGGTGTTGATCGAAGCGGTCAAGTTTGACGCGACGATACGTTTGCCCGGCGATCAAGTCATCAAACCCGACGGAAACATTTCGTTAGGTGAGTTTGGCGAATACATGGCGATGGGGAAAACGATCCAGCAGATTCGCATCGAGGCACAACAGATCATCGACGACAAAATCCGCGCCGAACGCGAAATTGCTTTTGAGATTGAACGACGTCAGCGCGAAAGCGACCGGTTGCTGTCCGCACGTCGCGATGCGGAATCCAATGATGACGATGACGAACTTTCACCAGACCAGAATCAGGAACTGTCTCTCAGTTCCATCGAGGACGAAGAAGCGCGAACGGCCTTAGAAAGGCGAATTGCCGAAGCGATTCGAACCAATGAGATTAGTGTTCGGTTGGTCAGCTGGGACAGCAAGAAGATCTACGTTCTGGGCGAGGTTAGCTCGCCAGGTTCGTTTGACTACGACGGCACGCACACGGTGTTGGATGCTCTGTTGGAAGCGGGTGGACTTTCCTCCAGCGCCAACGCGCACCAGATCATTGTCGCTCGGCCGACGACGTGTAACAGTTGTCGAATCGTGATGACGGTCTGTTACGACCAGATCGTGCAACTGGGCGACACGACGTCGAACTTTCAGTTACAGCCGGGTGATCGAGTCTTCGTGCCCGCGTTGTCGTTCATCGAGGATCTTAAGCAGTCGTTCACCTGCAAAAAAGATGAACGTTGTCCAAGGTGTGCGGGCTGTCAGGCTGGGTGTGATTTGCCCAACGGGTGCGAGTGATTTGGTGGGGTACGAAGTACTCAGTACCCAGTACTCAGCACTGGGTACTCGGTACTGGGTACTCGGTACTTACTCCTCCGCCACACGCGCATACGCCGCCTTCAACCCCGGAATGACTGCGAACGCATTGCGAAAATAAACTTTCTCCAGCACCTCCTCCGACAACCCAAGTCCGTAGATGTTCCAAAACCCTTGCGGCTGAGGTTGCTTTTCGGAATACGGAAAATACTCGTCGTTGCTCTCCAAGAATCGCCAGTAGTAACCCAACCTCACCTCCGACCAGGGTCCATCGGTGCCGAACATAATGCGATCTTGGTACTTTTGAAAAAACGCTTTGGCCGTAAATGGTTGACGTCCCAGTTCGGCAATACGCGATGCAATCTCAACGCTAAGATTGGGAAATTCGTCCAACCAACCCCCGACCTCCGCAAGATCTTCGGAACTATTGGCGACGTGAGCGCCGATGAACTTCGTCTGGCTGAACTTCGCAATAACATTGTTCCGCGCTTCCAACAGCGCCTTGCGCGTCGGGAATTGGTCGCCGTGGAAACTCCAGTCAGGGTGGCGCAGCAACTCCTCAAACCGCTCATTCTCAGGCCCAATCGGGTCGAAAAAAGCCATCGGATCGGCCGTGTGAATAATCACCGGCAGCCCCAATTCGCCGCACGTCTCCCAAATAGGAAACCAGCCCCGGTCGTCGATCGCGTACAGCGTGCCGTCGGGCTTTTTGAGCGTCAAACCAAACGACTTGAAGAACTTTAGACCGCAGATGCCTTTACCCTTGGCGGCCTTAAGTTGTTCACAGGTTAACCGGACAAACCCAGGTTGATTGCAGGCCCACGTTGCCGGCTTTTCCCGTTGGCCGTTGCCCTGGAAGTCGATGTGTGCAAACGACATGAATCGCTGGGCATGAGGTTTAAGAAAATCAAGATGATCTTCTTCACTGCCCAGCTTGGCGTCCAGGCTGACAGAAATCGCGATGTTTTGCCGATCCATCACATCGACGTAAGCCTGCAATGCTTCGGCGTCGCGTCTAAGCTTAAACCCAAAATGCGTGTGTACGTCTACGGCGGGGAACTTGGCCTGGGACAGCCGCGTTTGTTTGACGACCAGCTTTGATTTTGGAAAGAACTCGTTGATCTTTGGGACTTCCAAATCCTGCGCGACCACGATTGGGTTGCCCCATGCAAGCCCCAAAATTTCCACACAAAGCAAAATGATCCACGGCGCTAAGGATTTGAGTCTCATCGGCAATTGTCTTCTTTCATCCTTGAACAACAGTTTTAACAGCCCCTCTTAATCCAACGGGAAATCGTCTTCGGTTGCCTTTTGACTGTACAGCGGCAGGTAACGGTAATAGACCTCCAGCGTCATGCAGGCCATCGAGGTGCAATAAAGCCTTCCACCTTTTTCGGAACTGTGGTTTAGGCGATTAAACATCCAACTGCCCTTGGCTGCGCCTGATTTGTCCTGCGTGGCGACCAGGTAGTCGCGCATTTTAGCGTTCCATTTCTTCCACTGCTGGCCGCCGTATTGCTTCATCACCTGCGTGCCGTAATAGTTGTAGTACATGTTGACGCTACTTTTGTCTGGCCCAACATCAGGCCCCACCTCATCACTCAACCATCGAACGCCCTCCTGTAAACCGGGACGGTCTTTTTCCCAGCCCATATACATTCGGCACAGCAAACCGATCGCCGTGACAGCTCTGCGTCCTCTGTTAACTCGCGCCGGCGGAGCGTCGTAGCCGTAGATAGAGCCATTTTCTATCGAGATAGCATTAAGAAATTTGTCGATCAGTTTATAGGTCCGCTTGTTAATCTGGATCCCCGAAAGTTTCGCACTCTTGATCGCCATAACTTGCCAACCCACCGCCGACGTGTCACCAGCCTGATTCATTTTATATCGCCAACCGCCTCCTACGGGATCCTGAGCCTGCTCGATAAACCAAATCGAACCTTG
>CAYOZV010000067.1:0-23381 GCA_964408465.1 uncultured Pirellulaceae bacterium | reverse complement strand
CCGGCCCTACTTTTTGCCCTTTGCCCGAAGCGGCCGGTGGGAACCGGCCCTACTTGCTACTTGCTGAATAAGCCTTCTTCGATCAGATGGTTCGGAAATTCGCTGGTGTCTTCGCAGCACAGCTGCTCCATCACTTGATGCAATTGACGTTTGAGCATCGCCATCGTGTGATTGCCGCCGCGTTCGCCCAGTGCTCCCACGCCGTACATGAACGTGCGTCCCATGAACATCATGTGTGCCCCGCAAGCCATCGCTCTTGCCACATCGGGGCCGCCTTGACCACCACCGTCGACCATCACCGTGCACTTGTCCCTGAACTTTTTGGCCAAGTGATAAAGCGGCTTGATGGTTGACTGTCCCGCGTCCAGCTGCCGGCCGCCATGGTTGGAAACGATGAAGCCATCGCAGCCCAAACGCAACGCTCGATCGGCGTCTTCTTCGTTGACGATTCCCTTGACGACCAACTTCCCTGGCCAGTTGTCTCGGATTGGTTTAATTTTTTCTTCGTTGAGCCGGCCGGAGAAAGTCTTGTCCATGAACTTTCCCAATTCCGCCATATTGAGTCCCGGCGGAATGTACTTTTTCAACGTCGCGAATTCTGGCGATCCGTGCTTGAGGGTATTGATGGCCCAAGTGGGTTTGCACGTGATCTGAAAGATGTTCTTCAGCGACATGCTTGGCGGCATCGCCAAACCGTTTCGAATGTCGCGCGGGCGGAATCCAAACGAGGGCACGTCGGCCAGAATCACCAACACAGGCACGCCCACTTCTTTACAACGATCCATGATGTCATCGCGCATCGAATCTTCGGTGGGATGATACAACTGGAACCACGCTTTGCCGTCGGTCAATTCCGCCGCCCGTTCGATGCTGGTGGTGCTGACAGTGCTCAGGCAAAATGGCAAGTTATGCCGGTGGGCCGCGGCGGCAAGGATGTCGCCGCAGTTAGGCCACATCAGCCCCTGCAATCCGACCGGAGCCACGCCGATGGGCGCGTCGTAGGTGTGGCCGAAGATCGTCGTTTTCATGTCCGACTGCGTATGCTCACTTAAGTACTTCGGCATCAGTTGTACCGATTGTAGATCGGAAACGTTGCGGCGGAGGTTGACGTCTTCGTTACAGCCACCGTCCAAGTAATCGAAAACAAAGGGCGGCATCCGACGCTTGGCACGCGCGCGGAGTTCTGCGGTCGAAGGGATAGAAGAGACGAAGTCAGCAGAAGTATCAGTGGAAGAAGTTGCAGGCATTGCAAACGTTTACCAAGTTAAATTGATGGATTCGAGTGGAGTCTAATAATATAGATGACCTTAACCGATTAAGCGCATTTTTTTAAACCGTCGCTGCGATAAAAACAAAACGATCCTGACAAAAACCGGGCCTCTAAAAGACGTTTTCTCGATGCCGTGGGTGAGGGATCTTTGAGGAAGCAGGAATGTATTGTTAACTTTGGCCGCTGGTCTGGGCCGCAGGACCGAATTGTCGCACCCGCTATTTACGCCACACAACTCGGTTGATGTAGTCGGTGTAACTTACAAGAATTCTGACCACCTTTTCAGACACGTTGGGCATCGAATAATCGGCCACCTGTCGAAGCAGCCGCTGATCCGAGCGCGGTTGGCTGGCCAGAATATTGACGGCCTGAATGATGCGTTCAGGGTTCAGGCCGGTCATCATCACCGATGCCTCTTCCATCGCTTCGGGGCGTTCGTGTGCTTCACGGATATTGACCGCGGGGAAATTCAAAATAGAGGATTCCTCAGAAATCGTGCCGCTATCCGAAAGCGTCGCCTTGGAGTTCTTCTGCAAGCAAACAAAATCTGAGAATGACAGAGGCTTCAACAAAGAGATGCGATCGTCAAACTCCAGCCCCAACGCCTCAATTTTATTGCGGGTTCTGGGATGCGTTGAAAAGATGATCGGGCAATCGTGGTCCTCGGCGATTTGATTCAGGGCCTTGGCGAGGTTACGAAAATTGGTTTCGTTGTCGACGTTCTCTTCGCGATGTGAACTCACGGCGAAATAGTTATGCTTGGTCAGTTTCAAACGCTCCAGCACATCGGACTGCTCGATCTGATCGCCGTAGTGCGTCAGCACCTCGAACATGGGGCTGCCGGTTTTGATGATGCGATCCGGCGGCAGGCCCTCACGCAACAGGTACTCGCGCGCGATGTCGCTGTAGGTAAGGTTGATGTCGCTGATATGATCGACGATTTTTCGGTTGATCTCCTCTGGCACACGCTGGTCGAAACAACGGTTGCCGGCCTCCATGTGAAACACGGGCACCTTGCGTCGTTTGGCGGTCAGTGCCGCCAGACAACTGTTGGTATCACCAAGAATCAGAACCGCGTCGGTTGGGTTTTCGGCCAACACGGTATCGAACTTACTGATCGTGTTACCGATCGTTTCGGCGGCGTTGCTACCGGCGGCCTCTAAGAAATGATCTGGGCGTGGGATGCCAAGGTCCTCAAAGAAGATCTCGTTCAGTTCGTAATCGTAGTTCTGCCCCGTGTGGACCAGCGTTAAATCAAGATGTTGATCGACAGCCGCGATCACGCGCGATAGACGAATGATCTCAGGTCGAGTGCCGATGACGATGGTGACTTTTAGTTTTTTCATTCGATTACTGGCACCCAGTAAGTGTCCGGGCGTTGAGGATTAAATATTTCATTGGCCCAAAACAAAACAATCATGTTTTGGTCGCCTGTGTTTTCAATAGAATGCGTGTACCCCGGCGGAATATCAAGCACGCGAATGGTTTTGTCGTCAACTGGATATTCAATCACCTGATCTGAGTCCAGCATTCGAAATCTGATGCAACCTTGCCCTTGGATCAGACAGAACTTTTCTACCTTCGTGTCGTGGTAGTGGTTGCCGCGGGTGATGCCTGGTTTGGTGGTGGAAACAAAGATCTGGCCCAACGAATCCGATTTGATCCACTCGAACAACCAGCCTCGGTCATCGGTCCTCAATTCAACGTCGTAGCCAAATTCATCTTCGGGCAGAAACGACAGATAAGTGCTGTATAAGTACTTTGTGAAAGTGTCCGAGAGGTCGGGAATCTTGAGCGTCTGCCGCACTTTGCCGATCGTTTGAATCTTGTCCGCAAGTTCGCCTAAGGTGACTTCAAAAGTTTCTTCCACGTCGTGAAAAATTTCTTTGGTCGCAGGAGCGTCCAAGTGGTTCATCAAGCACCGGACGACCTCGTCGATGTAAACGAAGGTTAGTTCGACCGAGGGATCGTTGACTTGGATGTCTTGTTTGCGTGCGATGTTGTGGCAGAAGGTTGCCACAACGGTGTTGTATTTGGGCCGCGATCCTTTTCCAAACACGTTGGGAAGTCGATAGATGGCAACCGGGTTGCCTGTTTGGGTTTGATACTCCCCCAGCAAGGTTTCTGCACCAAGTTTGCTGCGACCGTAATCGTTATCACGCGTTGCCTGGGTGGACGACGTGAAGACGATCGCAGGTGGACTGCTGGATTTTTCTGCGCATTCGGCCAGCGATTGCGTCAGCCCGCAGTTGACGGTTTGAAAGTCTTCCACATTTTGGGGGCGGTTGGCACCGGCCAGATGGAAAACAACATCCGCCTGATCGACCAATCCCGCCAACGACTCAAGCGGATCCTTTGACGTAAACTCAAGAATCTTAACGGCGTTATCTTCGGGCAACCGCTGCAGCGCTACCTTCAGGCTTTTACCGACAAAGCCCTGAGACCCCGTAATCAAAATAGTTTTCATGTTGTGATAATCTTTGGTTCTTGATTAAGAAGCGCGAGCTGTTTTCCAACTCTCAAGTTCGTTACGGACATACTTGAGTGTCAGCAACTTTTCCTTCACACCTTCGACGTCCAGTCGAGTCGTGTTGTGCGAGTTGTAGTCTTCGGAGGTTGGCGACCGAATTTTGCCTTCGCTGAAGAACTTGTTGTAGTTCAGGTCACGATTGTCGGCCGGAATTCGATAGTAGTCGCCCATATCTTCGGCTTGAGCCATCTCTTCGCGTGTCAGCAAGGCTTCGTACAGTTTTTCGCCGTGGCGAGTTCCAATGACCTTCACTTCGCTGTCGGCTTCGAATAGTTCGATGAGTGCTTGGGCCAGATCGGCGATCGTGCTGGCGGCCGCTTTTTGAACAAACGTGTCACCTTGATGACCGTGGGTAAAAGCGTAAACGACCAAGTCCACTGAATCTTCGAGCGACATTAAAAACCGTGTCATTTCGGGATCCGTCACCGTCAGCGGTTTGCCTGCTTTGATTTGGCTGATGAACAGCGGAATCACAGAACCGCGGGAGGCCATCACGTTTCCGTACCGCGTGCAGCAGAAACGAGTTTTGTCGGGGTCGGTCAGGCGAGCCTTAGCAACGACGATCTTCTCCATCATCGCCTTACTGATTCCCATCGCGTTAATTGGGTAGACCGCCTTGTCGGTGCTGAGTGCGATCAGACGTGAAACACCACATTCGATCGCTGCGTTGCAGACATTTTCAACGCCGATCACGTTCGTCTTGACGGCTTCGAAGGGATAAAATTCGCAGGAAGGAACTTGTTTCAAAGCAGCGGCTTGAAACACATAGTCAACGCCATGCATGGCGGCTTTGATGCTGGTGAAATCACGCACGTCGCCGATGAAAAACTTGACTTTGGGGTTGGCTAAGCTGACCCGCATGTCCTCTTGTTTCTTTTCATCGCGGCTGAAGATTCGAATTTCAGCGACCTTATCATCGCGCAAGAATCTTTGCAAAACGGTGTTGCCAAAAGATCCTGTTCCGCCAGTAATTAAAAGTGTTTTGCCATCAAACATGAGATTTTCGGAGTTAATTAAGTGTGAATTAGTTTGGATTGAGAACAGCACAGCGAAACGGATGAAAAACCCGTGCTACGCGAGTGGCTTTGTGATTTTGCCCATCATCGTCAACAGGCAATTGGAGACTTGGAATTTCGAACGCTTCCATGCAAGCAAGTGGAATAACGGTTTGGTCGGGCCAGGGAAATACTGAATGGGGCCTTCGACTTCGACATAAGCAAATTGAGGTGCTTCAAAGCCAATCGCCGCCGCGATCTTGGAAATTTGCGGTTCGCTGTTGAACTTATACTGGACCGGATAGTGGTACTCGTCCAGATCATCCTCTTTGCGAATCACACTGAGCACGGCTTCGTCGAGTTTGAGCGTTTTCAGAAACTGTGCGGTGAAGGTGAAGTAGTGTTTGATATTGGGTGTCGAAAAATAGTAGGTGCCGCCAGGCTTGAGGGCGTCGTAGAGCGTCTTGCAAAAACTTTCGGGCTCTGCCACGTGCTCCATCACCATCCAACTATAAGCGATGTCGATGGAGTTTGGTTCTAGGTTGGCGTCTTCCATCAGCGCATTTTGCGTTTCGTCGAACAGGCCTTCATCGGGCACCATATTGGGATCCGGTTCAAGCCCGACGTAACGGTTGACGTACGGCTTGATCGCCCATTGCCAATCGCTCTGACGAGCCATGCCGGCGCCGCAACCGATGTCCAGCACCGTAGGCGTTTGTCGCTGTTTTAAGTCAGCGACGATCAGATTGGCGAACACTCGCCGACGTTCGGAAACATTCCGAAAGTTATAGGCGTTGCTAAGTTCATCAAATGCCAGCTGGTCATTAGGCATAATTGGCGCGAGGAGGCTTTGCGAGAATTCGGCGGTGCCGCGCGGCTGATCTGTGGTTTGAATCATTGAATTACTCTGACGTCAGTTGGAGTTGTTATGCGAGTTGTGGTTGGCCAAGGGATTCGATAACGCGGTCCCATTTTTGGAGGATGGCGTCTTGTCCAAAAAGTTCTTGGCCGACGCTTTGTATTTTTGATTTATCTTGCCCAGCCGTTTTTGAGAGGGCAAACTCTTCGTTGATCGCGGTGGCGATCTCGTCCGCGGTGAGTCCTTGGGAGACCGACCCTAATTGTCGTTTTTCGATCAACTGAGCCAATTCACTGTCGGGTTCCAGCAGGCCTAAAATCCGGCAGCCAGACTCCAAATAGGTCATCGTCTTGCTCGGATACGCACACCGGATCACATTGGGGCTCAACGATACGATCGACAGGTCGGAATCATGGATCACACGCATGATTTTTTCAAGCGGTTGAAAGGGCCGGAAGAAGACGGTTTGATTCAAAACGCCAGCCTTTTCGGCCGTTTCTTTCAGGTGTGTCTCCAGCACCCCGGCGCCGACGAAAAAGAAATGAATGTCCTGATTGTCTTTGAGCGCGATCGCCGCCTTTAAAACCTCATCAAGATGCTGAAAGCGACCAAGGTTGCCCGCAAACAGCACACGGAATACGGAGTCCGGTTTGTCGAAAGAAGCATCGACTTCAACTTCAGGATCGAAACGATCAATAATGAAATTATTGATCACGTGCATGTTATCTTGCTTGAGTCCGCGGCGGCTTAACGTGGAGGTCATATCCTCGGACAAGGTAACGATCGCGTCAGCGCGGCGGCAATTGCGGTGATCGACGCTGGCCACCAATTTTGACAGCCAGCTCTTTTTCATCATGCCATTGGCCTGAGCGATCTCAGGGTAGATGTCTTGGCAATGATAAAGGTATTTGCAACCGTTGATCCAGCTGATCCAGCGCGCTGTCATCGCGGTCACCGTCGGTGGAAACGAACCGACCGTCATCAGATCGTAGCGCCGAAATCTGTAGAAGCTGTGCAAAACCAGTTGACTTAAAAACAAGAAGACGTTCAAGGCTCTAACGAGCGTTTTCTTTTTGTCTTCTTTGAGAAGCGAAACGCGGATCTCTTCGATGCCGTCCCGCATCACTCGTCGTGGCAATTTTTCGGTGGTGACATTGTTGTAACCGGGCTGCGTCGAGAACACAGTGACCTGATGCCCCTGCGCAGCAAAACGATCGGCCATGATCCGAAGCATTTGCGGGTACGCGCCTACATCGGGCGCGTAATAACGATGGACAATCAAAATCCGCATGGAAGAACTTAACCTACCAAACTCAAAACTTGAGATGTGAGATGTGAACGGGAAACGATGATCAGGAAAAAGTTAGCCGGCCGCTTGGGTGGCACGGCTGAGTTCCTCAGCGTGTTGCTGAACCCAAGATTCATCCTTTTCATATCCCACGGCAATCAACTGCTTACCTGCGTAGTGGTTAAACGCCTCGCAGGCTTCTACAGAAAAGTGATTCTTCCAGTCGCCGGCAATTCCTTTTCGCACGAATGACTTTTTGTTTTCCTCACCCTGCTTACGTCCGCTCAACTTTTTAAAGCTGTAGTTCTCGACGATCTCATTGGCGCGTTGGGGGCTTAATTCTTTACCCGTCAATCGCTTGGTTGTGTCCATCAAAATCTGAGCGCAGTCGGTAAGCAGGTCTTCGTAGCGGACGACCGCGACGTTTTCTTTGTCCAGCCAGTCATCGATGAACTGTGACCAACTGAAATGAAAGGTCTCTTTGACGTGCGTGTCAAAAAGTTGCTCGATGAACCGAGGCATATTCCCGCGAATGTCATCGTAATCATCGAAGACCAAATGCTTACGATAGTGATCAACACCGAATTGTTTGTTGACCTCGTTTTTATTTAGCATGTAGTAATAGGCCGAAACCATGATGTCGCGTCCATCACGAATCACAACGGTAACGTTTTTAAACCGCGGGCTGTAGAGATGATGACCTGAAAGAATACAGGGTTGTATTTTCGCCGGTGTCGAATTCCGTGGAAACGGCAGTTCCAAACAGTCCGACAGCATTTGGCTGAACCAAGTGCCACCAGATTTTGGATATTCTGGAACCAAGTAAATGGGCAAAACACCTGAAAGGGCGTGCCACATAATTTTGCGTTTGAGTCCGCGGGCGCGGTGAATAGTTCTAGCAATCATTGTGTCAACTCAAGTGGTCGGTGGATTTGTGGAAAAGAATTCTGTTCACTCGCGTCGGCAGATTCAAGGGACGCTTGAGCAGGCCCTCGCACCATGCCAATGAACAATAGGATCATGTAGATGGGAGCGAGGTCCAACCCGGCCTTCACGATGCCAGTCCCGAGATCGTTTCCTAATGAAAAGATAACAAAACGTGTTGCGATCATCGTATAGATCAAAATGCTGGTCGGGTTGTATCGATGTGGATAGAACGAAAGGAATATCTGTCGGAATAAAAGGCCCGCACAAAACAATCCTACCCACACACCGCCGACTCCAAAATTCCAATGGAGTTCGCCGATTAATCCCGGCGGCACACCCGACAGATCTCCCCGATAACCAAAGATCTTTCGGTTGACGGTCAAACCTTGGTTGGCCCAAATCGGTTTGTCCGGCCAGTATTGTTTAGGGATGGGAGCGGCCATCCAGGCGTACAACATCTCGCCCTTGCGAAAGTCCATTTTGCGGGGAACGCCATTGATAATGTGGCAGCACTTTGAGATGTCCAACATGTTCCGCCCGTTGAGCGTCTTTTGAAACAGCATCCCCATGGAGTTAATGTTGACTTCGTTTCGTTGGCCTCGCGCGAAAAGCATCGCAATCATCAAACAACTTGCAAATGTCAGCGATCCCAGCATTAATTTGACGCTGACTTGACGGTACATGTAATATGAAATTACGGCACAGTCCAGCAACACCAAAGCAACTCCGGCGCGACTATTGAGCACCACCGCCAGAGAAATCGACTGCAACATGGCACACACCATCACCAACCCCATCAACGACAGGAATGACTTCTTGTTGTGAATGATCCAGATCAGGCAAAAGTAAACGATGAACTTTGAAAAAGCCGCACCACGGCAAAACAGATACGCGGTGCTGTGCATCCGTTCGGCGCCATCGGCTCTGGCCTCCAGAAATCGCTTCTGCGACAACGAGGTGAGACTGCTGAAGCTGACACCTGAGGTCACGACGAAGGCGGCGAAGCTCAACAGGGCGATACCGCCGACGATGAAAAACACGATCTGTAGCCGCTTGCCGTTCCACTCCACGACGCGCGGCAGGAATACCCAATCCAGCGGCGTTTTGGGAAACCGAAGCATATATCCAAAGACAAACAACGAATAACCGACCAGCAGAACGTAGGCCCCCTTCAAGAAAACCTCGGGCTCCTGATGCAGCAGCACGTGTTCAGCAATATAAGGGTCGGTCTGCCGTACCCAGAAGATATAGATCAGTTTGACCGGGGTTCCGATCAGCACCAAGAGGCTGACCAACACGATCGGTTCGAAAACGCTGATCGGTTTTTGGGCGAACAAGGGGATCGAAATAACGATCAGGCACATCGTACCCAGCAACGAGATGATGAATTCTTTCTCGCTTTGGGCCACCACAAAAGTAAGGACCAAACACGCCACCGACGCGGCGATGATTATTAGCTTATACAGCTCGATCGGCCATCGGCTTTCGGATTGTTCGATATTTTGCATGAAGGTTATGTCAATGTTCGAAACGAAGATTTACCGGCCCAAAATCGGGACCAAGCGAATCTTGATTCCAGTTTTATAAAGGAACCTGAAGATAATTTTACGCGGAAGAGCACTAAAGCCACAAAGGCGACGATCGCGATCATCTTGATAGGAATCAGCCAAACGACGGTCTCCGCCGGAAGGCACCAGGCCGCTACCGCGAACGCCAAAAATACGGCAGCCGATTGCAACATCGCTTGGGTTTCCCAGTCGATGTTATATATCTTCTTGGTCACGACAAGCGTCGCCACGGCCATCACCGAGTAAGCAGCGATGTTTGCCACGACGGCGCCCCAAATTCCGATTATCGGAATTAAAGCGAAGTTAACTCCAACATTTACCAATAAACCTGTGCCTGAAATCATCGAAAGCACGCCCGTTTTTCGCTGGTAAAACAAGGGTTGGTTGACCGCCAAAAAGACAGCCATGGACACAAAACCCAGCAAAATAAACTGCATCACGCGCGCCGACTGAGTGTACGAGACACTTGTAAAGGAGCTGAAAATTGAAACAATTTCAGGCGCAAAGAAAATTCCACAAAGGGCTGTGAAAA
The DNA here is from genome assembly GCA_964408465.1 of uncultured Pirellulaceae bacterium. Taxonomy (GTDB): domain Bacteria; phylum Planctomycetota; class Planctomycetia; order Pirellulales; family Pirellulaceae; genus Mariniblastus. Next base: position 13,412 of record CAYOZV010000067.1, on the reverse strand, counting down.
AGGTCGCCACGAAGTAAATCGAGGCGATTTTGCCAAACTGAGTGTGGCTGTCGGCGGATTTAGCGTTGCGAAAATAGGCCGGCAACCACGCCGATCGCATGGACTGAACGACGATCGACAGCGACGTGCCCAGCAAGAAACCGGTAGAGTAGATTGCGATTTCTGACTTGGGCACGAACTGGTTAAGAATCAAACGGTCCGCCGCCATCATGCCCCCCATGAAAAATGCATGCGGTAGCACCGGCAAGCAATATCCGAAGATTTCCTTCCAGTTAACAATACTCAACCGCGGCATCGCGCGTCTGAACAGCACGATCCCAGAGAAGACCAAAAAGCAGCTGTAACTGATCAATTCACCGAAAACCACACCGGCAACGCCCCATTGAAGCCCGACCACTAGAAAGATGATCAGACTGGTCGTCAAAAGAAACTGACCGAAAGTGAACGCTCGGTAGCTGATTGGCTGCTCTCGAATGTTCAGCCAGAACTCGACCAGGTTAATCCCGCCACGCAAATAACCTGCGGTGATCGCAACTAGGATCAGGTAAAGCGGAATCGTTTGGTCAGAAATATGGTAGAACCCCCACCCCAACAACAACGTCAGCCCATAAAACGGCAGCCCGCCAATCCACCTCGACAGCCACAACGAACTGGCGAGTGCGTCGCCGTCTTCTTTGTAGTCGACGTAGAATTTCTGCACCGCGAAGTGCAGGCCAAACCCAAGTAGCGTCCAAGAGATAAAACTAATCGACAATAAGACAAATAATTCGCCCACCTCCGACTGGGGGAGGAATTTCATGTAAAAGGGCAGCAGGATGATCCGCGCCCCTTTGGTCAACAGATCGCCGACACCGTAGATCAGCGAAAACCGCAGGAATCGGCCCATGCCGCGCGGCGAATCGGCCGACGATTGGACGGACTCTTGTGGGGCGCTCATGGTATCAGCGACTTTCCTTTGAGGTTCCCAGTAGCGGATTCCACCAATCCGCAAGCGGCGGGTGAAGCGCGATCAGCTCACGCATTTGGCCCTCAATCTTCTGGCAAACCTCATTGGGGAGGGTTTCGCGCAGGTTTACTTTTTTGCCCGTGGCCCCCGTTTTGGAATAGAAGATCTTTTTCACCATTCGGGATTTTTTTAGCTGGTCAAGGATTCTATAGGCACCCATCTGACGTAGAAAGAACGCGCAGTTCATTGCAGCCTGCCCCAACATTTTCGACTTCGGTGCAATCGCTTCGTTCACGCGCTCGCCCGTTACCGGCGGTTGGAAGCTCTCATCGACTTCTAGGAAACGATAGATTTCTTGGACGACTTCGGCCGACTGGGTTTTCAATCGCTCAAAAATGAAAACGTAAATTTGATCGGGGGGGAAGCCGTCGAAAAACGGTCGCAAGTGCCGGGCCAGCATCACCGCGTCCAACAACGACTCTGTGTCGCCAGAGTTCAGCGTCCCCTTTTTGGCGCGATGCTCGTAGCCGCTGCCCATCACTTTCCCGACATGGAAATCGAGATCATTCTCAACGTCGCTCAATGGCAACCCGCGGCGCAGACCAAAACCGTGAAACGAATTTAGCAATGCAAACGGGTCTCGCACGTTGATAATAATTTTGGCGCCGGGATCGTACTCTAAGATTCGGCCGGCTACTTCCGGCTGGGTGTAGTAGCAGTTCGATATCTCACCAATCACTTGCCCATTGCTGCCCGCAAAGAGACTTTCGTACCACGGGTAACCACGTTCGAAATTCGTGTTGAAGAATTCCGTTTCCTTGATCTTGGCCATGCCAATTTCAGGGTGAGCCTCTAAGACTTCAAGCAGCCATGAACTCGCGCAGCGACCGGGGCCGATATTGATAAAATTTGGACCTGCGGCCACGCTATAATTTTCTGACCTGACCATGAGAGCACCGCAACTAGCGGGATCCTTTCATCACCGTTCCGATGGTGCGCAGGACAATTTGAAGATCCAACGCCAACGATGCGTTCTTTATATAGTAGAAATCATAGGTCAGCTTGTTGTAGGCATCTTCGACGCTGGCCCCGTAGGGGTAATTGACCTGTGCCCATCCGGATAGTCCTGGCTTCACTAAGTGACGTTGTTGGTAGAACGGAATTTGCTCGGAGAGTTCTCCCACGAACTCCGGGCGTTCCGGACGAGGCCCAATCAAAGACATTTCGCCTTTGAGCACATTCCAAAATTGAGGAAGTTCGTCCAGCCGCGTTTTCCGCAAGATCTTCCCAACGGCGGTGATCCGTGAATCATTCTTGACCGCCCATTGAGCTCCGTTTACTTCCGAATTGGAACACATCGTGCGGAGTTTATAGATTCGAAACGATCGACTAAAACGCCCCGTGCGAACCTGAGAGTAGAAAACGGTGCCTTTGCTTTCGAGCTTAATGATGATGGCGGCAATCAAAATCAAAGGGGCAGCCACAACTAAACCGACTGCCGAAACAGCAATATCGATAAAACGTTTCACGCCTTGATAGTAGGGATGGGATAAATCCAGCCGAGTTGAAAACAGCCATTTGGCGTCGATCTTATCCACTGGGATGAGGTTGTACCTCTCCTCAATGAAGTCCGAGTAAGAGGAGACCTTCACTCCCGCATCCAGACACCCCAGCAATGCCATTTCATCTTGCGGTGTTAAACCAGAATCAAAGACGATCTCATCGACATCATCTTCGACCGCCCAATTTCGCAGGTGGATATTTTTTGAAGGAGCCACCGTCACTAAAATAGGCAGCGGGTGCTCCTGAACAAATTTTGTGGCCGCGTCATTGAAAGGTTCAGCCCCTAAGAAACAAATTTTTTGCTTGAACGTCGAACTCCAATTCCACGACACGCATCTTGTCGCCACCAGCGTAATAATCGTCAAAGCAGACGATATCAGAATCACGTAACGTCCGACTCTCAGGAAAGAGAACAGCATCCAGCACAACGACAACAATGACATCGCAATCAATGTGGTGACCAAACAACGAACGACCAATTCGGTGATGTTGCTGCGTTTGCGGGGGTCATGCAGTCCTGCGACATGAGCAGTAGGTAGCAGCAACAGCGCGAATGAAATCGCACAGGGCAAAAGCTTCACCGCGGTCTCTGATGTCGCGACTTGATCTGCAACTGGGCTCCACCAATAGCCAAACAAGATTGCGACAAAGGCAACCAAAGCGTCGTTCACTGACCAGCCCAACGTACCGAAGCTGAACAAACGTCGACGGCTGAGCCGCTTGACGCGCTTTTCGAAGAAGATGGCTTCGGCCGCTTCATCTGATTGCGTCCGCCGATTGTCTCTTGAGACTCGGCTGGAGATGCTTTTTTTCTCGGTCGTGGGAGACTCGTCCACTGTATTTGTTGGCATGAGAAAATTTACGGGTTAGGAAGGATGGCAGGGAGATGAGAACGCCCGGTCTCCCAATATGATTGGGAATCGTGCGGAAGTATTGTCCGACGCGGGACGTACATTATTCCAAATTACCTGCAATAGAAAAGAGCTTCACCGAAACCTAATGACAAACGCTCTTGGTTTTTCGTCACAAAGGTGCCACCGAGTTTACAAATAAGAAAAAAAGCGACGCCCAATCTGAGCGTCGCTTTGTAGCTATTGAAAAAGCTAATAGATCTTATTCGTCTGGAGTAGCAGCATCGTCATCATCGCTGACTGCGACGGCGATTGCTGTGATTCCGCCGATCAGGGCCAAGCGACGGAAGTTGAATCCACCGCCACCGAATGCTCCACCGCTGCCACCGCCACCGCAACCGCAGCTGCCGCCGAATGACTGAACAGTGCTGCCGCCGCATGGGCTGGCTGCTGCACATGAGTTGCAGGCGTTACATGAGCCAGAACCTTCGTAGACAACATCAGAGAATGATGAGGCTGGAAGTTCACCGTATGATTCGTAGATCGCACCCGAAGCTGCGGGTCCTACTTCAAGTGGAATCATTTGAAAGCTACCTGCTTCAGCAACGGCTTCGCCGTCAACAACTTCACCTTCAGCTGAAATAACAAGGGTTGCTTCTCCGGCATAGTCTCCGGCTACGCCTACAGCCTTGTACTGGCCTGGCTCGACATCGGTGAACATGAAGTTGCCTTCGCCGTCTGCGTTAGACGTCGAGATTGTATTGCCTTCAGAGTCGATTAAAGTTACTTTACCGGGGAGCAAAGTCTTGGATTCGCCTAAGTTTGTGAAAACTTGACCAGGCAACTTGCCTTCTTTGACCGAAACGCGGATAGCGTCATTAGATTCAGTTGTCTGGACTTCCTGTGCTTGTAGAGGAAGCGAAAACAGTGCACAAAGCACAGCTGAGCACATGAGTTTTTTAAACATGGAGAACTTTCTTCAGGGGATTTTCAGGGTGTTGAAGTGTCAGCGATTATTCGAGACAGCATATTAACAATAGGATTAGAATCGACAAGTAAAATTTAACGTTTTACCTAAACTACCAATTAAAAACGAAACGTTTAAAAGGCGGCTGGGTATTTGTTTCGATTGGAATAACCGGACAAAAAAGCACAATGGGAAATTAAGCCCCACAGACTCAAATCGAATGGATATTCGTCAACATAAGTTCAAACAATTGATTTAATTCGTATAAATCGCATTTACTTTTACTTATCTCTCGGACAGTTAATTTTTAGCTCACTTTTAAACGCATTCCCGATAATTTCTCTTAAAAAGTCCGATCCGACATGAAGCCCGATCGAAGTTTGGCCATTCTGGCCGCTATTTTCTGTTTAGGATTACTACTGACGCCTTGGTGGATTGGCGGAAATCTTCCCGGTGTTCGTACCACGGCATTAGCGCTAATTTGCCTAATCAGCATTGGCTTCGTGCTTTTTGCCCGCCTGCTGGGAACGCCGACGCGGCTGGAGATCGTGACGAAGCTCCTTTTAACTGCGGGCATCTGCTATTCGCTAATCCAATTGGTCGCATTAGACGGATCGGCGATATCTATTTACCCCCCCGCCACGCGCGAAAGGGTCAGCGTCCTGATCCTGGCGGTCGGAGTGTTTTTTTGTGCATGCCATATTTTCCGGCATGGACATTTTGCCGCGTGGCTAATGGGCGCGGTCGCCTTTAACGGCGTCCTGATCACCTTGCTGGGCCTGGCACAAACGATTTCGGACTCCGACAAGGTTTATTGGTCCTATGAATTGGTCAACGGCGGGCAGCCCTTTGGTCCCTTCGTCAACGGCAACAATGCCGGTGGCTACTTAATCATGTGCTTCGCGGCGGCTAATTTTTTCTTGGCCGCGCGAGTCTTTCGCACGATCACCCAACAAGACAATCGCCGCTCCAGCAGGGTGAGCCTGCCGCAAAAACTGATCCAAACGGCCGGACGCGGATTTGCCAAAATGGACGCCAGATCACTCTACATGCTGGCCGCCTTGGCGGTCACCAGTGCGGGCGTGTTTGCCTCGTTAAGCCGTGGCGCGTCGGTGTCATTGGTGGTTGCCATCATTGTGGGTTGGGCAATGCTCTTCCGCCGGAATATATTACAGGGCGTCATCGCCGTGTTGGTCATCGCGGCCGGATTGGCGCTGATCGCTTGGACGCAACAGTCCGAAGTCATCGCCAGCAACATGGCGACGTTTTCGGACGTGCAAGCCACCAATGCAAATCGACTCTCCCATTGGGGAGACGGCTGGAATTACGCAGTTTCCTATCTTCCACTTGGCAGCGGTTTAGGCACTTACAATATGGCCTACGTTCCGTTTCAAGACACCGATTTCAACCGTTGGTTTAAATATGCAGAGAACCAATATCTAGAGACCTTTGCCGAACTGGGGGTCGTTGGATTGACGATCCTCTTGAGCGTTTTGATCTGCGGCATGACTGGATGCCTTTGTTTGCTGGGAAAACCCGATGCGATCAGCCGCGCCGTTGGTCTGACCGGCCTGATTGCGGTCGTCGGGCAGGCAACCGCCGCGTTCTTTGATTTTGGCTGGTTTATTCCCGCCAACATGTTTCTCTTCGCGACCTTAATGGGGTGTGTCTTTGGTCAACTCAACTGGAGTTGGTCAGCGGCCAACATTGCCCACCAAGTGCCAATATTAAAGACGCGGCTTCTGGCCCGCGCCCTCATGCTGGCACTGGCGATAGCATCGGCGTGGGCGTGTTACGAGTATTCGGCCGTCGATGCGCGAGAAGCATGTCGCCGTTTTTACGAGAGATTTGATCCGGTAAAACAGGCAGACGAAGTCGACTTTTACAATGGCTTGGCCAAATACGCAGTTCAGACGCGGCCCGATGACGCGCGGGCTCACTACTTCTTGGCACTCAACCACGTTCTTCAATACCGCTTGGCGGTCGCCGATCGCATGGTTGTTGAGATGAATGAAGAACTGTCCGATTCGCAATCTGATACAAAAGATCCAGCTTCTGAGGCCGAGGTTGAGGAGATAACAAATCAACAAAGCCCGACCGAAACAGTAAATCAATCCGGCGATAGCTTTACTTTTATAGATGCCTGGCAACGGTCAACGCTAACCTCCACACACCGCTTGGCCCGAGCCTCCCAGAGCGCCGGCGAAGAATACTTGAACCAATTAAAGGATTCCCCTGAGGTAAAAGACCATTTAGTGCCAGCTTGGCAAGAGATCCAGCAGGCGAAAAAACTGTGTGATTGCTTCTGGTATGTCGACATGATATCAGCCCAATTAGCACTGCTTATGGGGGACGACGACTCCGAGCAGAAACACATCGAAAACGCGATTAAGCGTAGTAATAACAACACAGAGTCGCTTTATCTTGCTGGCGTTTTGCAGCTGCAATCGGGCGATACTGACGCAGCTCTCATTTCTTTTCACAAATGCTTGGAGTTAACCCGAAAATTTGAAGCTCAAATCATCTATTTGTGCCGAAATGAAGTAGGTGTAAGAGATTTTTTCGAACGTGTCTTGCCCGCAGAACCCTATTTTCGCCTTCGAATCGCACAAAAATATTTCGGCTTGCCAGCAGACCTGTTGCTGCGAAAATGGTTGCTCCGGGATACCGAGGCGAAGCTGAACCAGTTCGAGCACTCCAAGGCCGAACGTTACTTCCTAAGAGGAGAGATCGAACGACTCTCAGAAAACCACTCGATTGCAGTCACTTATTTCAACGAAGCCCTAAAGCTGGAAAAACATCAAGTAAAATGGCGAATCCAGCTTGCCCGCTCCTTGATAAAGGCGGGGATGTTCACCAAGGCAGGAACCGAGTTAAAAATTTGCGAACTGTACCCTGGCGACCACAGCATGACTGTCATGCGGTTGAATCGACAGCTGAAACGACTTCGTAAAGAGGCGTTCGAAAATCGCTTCGACAGTAATAAAGAAACACCGAATTGAGATTCGACACTCCCCTCACAAAACCACGCAACTAAAGTGTAGATCTCCCGGCACAGATTTATATATCTATCAAACTTAAATTTCACCGCGAACGTTTAACATGGCAAATTTAAATACCCCAAATTCAGCTGCGACAGACATGTATCAGCTGGATCCGCTTGGCGTCATCAGGCGAAAATTCTGGTCGATTTTATTTTTCGTCATTTGCGCGATCGCATTGTCCCTTCTGTACTTTTCCAAAGCACCTAAGACTTACGAATCTTGGGCGCGGGTCTACATTGACGACCATCGCGCGCCAACCTTCTCCGTGGACGGGGAAGCCGTTGAATCGTCCAGCGTTGAGAAATACCTAGAGATCATCAGCAGCCGCGCCGTGCTTGCCGAAGCAATCGATAATTGTGACATCGACCAAATGCAGTCCCTTGCCGAAGCCGATGATGCTTTGATGTTTGTTCGTGAGAACTTCGTGGCGACCCCCTCGGACACAAAATCAGCCTCGGGGGTGATGCGTTTGCGATTCAAAAGCGGCGTCGCCGAAGATTGCCAGCCGATTCTGACCAACATCCTCACCGCGTTTAACAGCTTCATCAAACAGGGATCAGAGGACACCGGCAGCGGCATGGTTGATACCATGAGCAAACTGGAAGACGAGCGGACCCAGCGATTCGCAGAAGTAATGAAGGGCATCGATGAACTGATGCAGAAACCTTTCATTCAAGTGACCGAAGGTAAGGTCTACAACCAGTACGAAGGCCAAGCGTCAAAGCTTCAAATTGAACTGGATGAAAACTCCAGCGAACGTCTGCGCTTCGAATCGCTCAGAGAGAATCTATACAGGGCTCAGGCCAACGGAGAAAACATCGAGGACTTGGTGGTCAACACAATCCAAGATATGAACGAAGGCCAACTCGGTGGCTACACGACCACTCATCACAAATACCTCGATCTTAAGGTCAGGGAAAAAGAGATGATGGGCGAATTTGGCAATGACCACCCCCAGCTTACCAACGTGCGTCAGCAGATCCTGATGGTGGACGCCATGCGGAAAGAACAATTACTCTCCGCCCTTCGTTCAAACACCGAGGTCTCCGAGAACGCTGATTTCTTCACAGTTGTAACGAATTACATTTCCAACAAGATTCGCTTCTTCGATTCACACGAGGCTCAACTTTCCGAAGCAATCCGCAGCTCAAAAATGAAGTCACTGGAAATCACCAAGGACTGCGAAAAACTCACCATGCTTCTGGCCGAACGTGAAATGATGGCCAACAGCAGTTTCGAGATGCAAGACAAAGTTCAGGAATACAATGTCCTGAGTCGGTTCCAGTTTCAAGACGTACGCGTCATCGACCCGGCCTCTACCGCCGAACAGGTGGCTCCTGATTTGGCGATTTGCTTAGCCGCGGGAACCCTTTTGGGCGGACTGGCTGGTTTTGTTTTCGGTGCGTTTAAGGAAATGGCAGAGAAAACATTCCGTTCGACCGAAGATGTCTCCAGTCAACTGGGAGTCGATGTTGTTGCTCAGGTGGCAGAATTTGACACCCGTGCACGCGACAACAAGGCCTATAAAGATTTCGACGGCGATCTCGTGACGGTCCACCGCCCGCAGTCCCAGCCGGCCGAGTCCTTCAAAGCGTTTCGAACCAGTATCTTTTTCAAATCGAAACAACAGCCAAACCTGAAGACCATTCAAATCACCAGCCCGACCCCCGGTGACGGTAAATCCACTGTTGCCGCTAACCTGGCCGTAGTGATGGCACAGTCGGGACGAAAGGTTCTTCTGATCGACTGCGATCTCCGCCGACAAACTCAACACATCCGCTTTGGAATCGGCAATCACGTCGGCGTCACCTCGGTCATCTCTGGCGAGGCACATTTGGAGCAGGCCATTCAAGAGACGGCGCTGAAGAACTTGAGCATTTTGACAAGCGGTCCCAGCTGTGCAAACCCAGCGGAGATCTTGACCACCGAAGACTTTTCAACGTTCATGTCCGATGTCCGCCGGTTGTTTGATTTTGTGATCATCGATACCCCACCGGTTCTGCCGGTGACGGATCCGGTCATCATTTCAAACTACGTCGACGCGCTTTATATGCCCATTCGCATCCGCTCGGGCGTCCAAGTTAAATCGCAAAAGGCGATCGAAGCGATGACGTTGGTCGGTCAGGACGTGGATGGCATCATCATCAACGGACTCACACGCAAAGAGGCCGGCAGTTACTCCTACGGCGGATACGGTTACAAAACCTACGGAGCCTATGGTGCGTACAACAAATCGAAAGACCTGCAGACCAGCAGCGAGATGAAACTGCGGAACAGTCCACTGGCCGACGCCGCGAACAAGGAATCATCGAAGTCGAATGAGTCGCTCAAGCCGCCTCATAGCTCAACCTTCAAAAGAGAGTTAAGCTAAATCTAATCGTCTTGGAGCCTGACCTAAAATCACGAGCCAAACCTCTTCGGAGGTTTGGCTCTTTTTTTTAGCCCGCCGCTGACCGGCCGGTTTGAAATCGTTCACCGATGGGATGGGGATGGACCGAAGACGGGGATAGACCGGGGCAGGGCCTAGGGCGTTTGCCAGTCACCGATCAGGTTTAGCTGAAAGTTCGTCGCTTCTTGCACCTCGGCAACATCATCGCCGCCATTTCGGGAAACGGCCAAGATGCTCCCATTGCCTTCGCCTGTGAAATTCTGTCTTCGATTGCGAAAACTGAATCCGCTATCTGATACCAACAACTGATCATCCCAACGCGAGTCTCTAAGAAGCAAATGATCGTTACCGCCCAGTACAGAACTGACCTCGGTGAAACCTCTTAGTGAAAATCGCAGGTCGGCCGCTTCGCGGACGGTGATGATGTCCTGCGCCAGGACAACCTTATCAGCCGAATCGCTAACGCTTAAATCAACCGATACGACTTGTGGTGAAACGGCGTTGGAAACAAGTTTTGCGAAATGAAAATCCGTGAAGACAATCGAACTGTTTGCCGATTCAAATCCTGCCCGATCGACCGCAACGTCTATCGATAACGCCTCATCGGCGACAATTCCAAGAACCGTATCGTTGCCCGCGGTGGAAGTCATTTCGACTTTTTCAAAATCAAAGAATCGCCTCAGCAATTGCCCCGTCCGTACGTCCATTGAATCGACGCCGTTGGTTCTGACGTTGTCATTGTTGGCGGAGTCCTCAACGATCGCGGTATCGAAGCCGCCTTTTCTTGATCGGCATACAACGCTGTTGAACCCTGCGGCGGTAATCTGGTGGTCCCCAAAATCGACTTCCGTCTGAAGAACACTCGACCGAAACATGTCGTCTCCCTCAGAATCGTTGACCACCAACCGGTCGGCCGTTGAGCTTGACACGATTTCTACGTTTTCAACATCGGAGAATTGAATCTCGACATCCTTCCCCGCAGACAGCACTCGACTGGGGAATGCAACCAGCAATTCTGGCTGTAAATCGGTCACCACACGAAGACGGTCATCGCCCGCCGCCCCCGCAAACCCAACCTTGAAGCTACTCATCGGCAAGTTCAGCTTGGACGTCACCCCATTAATCACTATCCTCTGAGGATAGTGAAAGTCATAGGTTGCCGTATCATCTTCGGTGCCACCGTGAACCATGACCGTTGCCGCAGCGGCCGCATCATCCGGTAGCGTCAGAGAAAACTGAGCCGCATTTCCAGCGTTATCAGGAACCAAGGAAACAACGTGGAAACTTTCAATTCCATTGTGCGTTGTCGTGATCAAGTAGTTCCCATGCGTTCCACGAAAGCCAAATGAACTGTCACCATCGCTAACCGAAGTTGAAATCTCAGTGGACCATTCACGCATCAAATCGAAGTACTTCTGCCCTGCAGCGTTGATGTTCCAATCGAGATCCACAATTGCCGAATCGGCTCCACGCCAATGATTGCCGGCCCAAAAACCCCACATAATGATGCCGCGCGCTTCGGGCACGCTGAAAGCGTAGCGGTAAAACGTCTCCAACAATTTGGCGCGCTCGGCCGGATCAGGGTTGGACGCATCATATTCGGTGAACCAAATCTCTGGGCCCAGATCCGTCAGTTTTGCCAACGTTAACTCCAAAGCCTTTGGCGACACGTTACTGTTGAAGTGTGACTGAAGCCCAATTCCACCCACGTCCGCACCGTCACTTTGCAGCCCCTGAATCAGTTGCCGGTACCGATCCGCTTTATAACCCGACTCAGTTAATCCAAACTCGTTGGTGAACAACTTCACGTCAGCATCGTTTTGCTTGGCACGCAAGAACATGTCCGATGCAATATCCTCACCGAGGATGTCTCGGAAGTAAGTGAAGTTAAGCATCTCATTATTAACGTCCCAATGAACCAGGCGGCCGGCGTATCGCGAGACGACGTTATCAATCCGTTGGTTGATTTCATTCCGATGCGTCTCCGGCGACAGGCCAATTAACCACGGCGGCATGAACCGCGTGTCGGGCCACGCCAAAGCATGACCTCGCAACTGAATGCCGTTTTGCTCAGCAAACTCAAGCGTGGCATCGGCCCGCGTGTAATCCTCCACACCCTGGGTTTGCTCTACTGGTTTCCACTGAGTAAACCACTCGATGGTGCCCCAATCAAAATTCTGCCGGAAGAAATCTGCGTAGACCGAGTAGTCAATAAAACCATCGTTCAGGGTCGACCCAAAGGCGAAGCGGTGCCCTATCTGCCGGATCTCGACATCGACATCCGAAATCGGATTTCCGTCGACATCCTCAAAATCCAATACGACGTCGCGTTTTCGAAATTGCTCGATCCGCTGATCGGCGGCCGCCCGCCAATCGTTTTCGGTGATGGTGACCGAATCAACATAGTAGTCGAACAGGCGATCATCGGTATGGTCGCCGCTGACAACGAAGACGATGTCATCTAAGTTCCCATTGGCCAGAAGATGAAACCCGCCCTCCAGCAACGTCCACTGCGAATCACTGGCCAAGACTTTTGCGATCGGGATGAACTGTCGACCTCGATCATCGGTCTGCATAATCTCGAACCTCAACACACCACTTGGCACATTTTTGGTTCGCACCCAACACTGAAAGTGATAGTCTTTTCCAACGGTCAAATCACCATTGAGTTCCTGAGCCGCCCCTTGCCAGTACGCTGTTCGGTCAGAAACCAATGCGGCGTGATCACCATCATTGGTTTGCTCGGCCGTCCGAACCAAGGAACACCCACCGTGCCCCCACCATGCATCGGGGCTACTGCCAAACTGGTCATCAAAATCGCCGTTATCCACCGGCGACTGAGCCAGGATCTGGTGTGATTCCAAAAAGAGGAGAAATAAGAACGCACCGATGGCCGTCTTGAGGAGGGAGCATTTCATCTGAATTTAGTGTTTTCGGAGGAGTCGATCATTGAGTTGAGCCCAGCATTATTGCGTGATGTTTGGCTTTCCGCAATTTCCCCTAGCCGTGCATCGGCGGATCTATTTCTAGCGCGTGCGATAGCTAACACTTGTCATAAAACAGGTCCGGAAATCCATTTAATTCCCAATTTGATTCCCCAGAGCACAGAGCGATGAACGCAGCAGCGGCGAATTTGGGAGATTCAACCGAACGAGAGCGGTTGAGCTAGGCGATACGCCCTTAAAGCGAGGCAACGTTAGAAACTACCCCCACCAACCGCTTCTTTTGCGTCAACCAACATCCCCCCAACTTTCGCGATAACGCTCGTTTTTGAGGTCAGAATAATCCGCCCTTATTCGATGGTCGATCGATAAATAAAGAGGTGAAATCCATCGCATAAGCGGCAAATATTAACTAATTTGGCAAAATGTAAGAAATAGTCAGGAATTAATGGCTTCTGAAAGGGGTTTCGCGTCATACTAACGACTCGAATTTGAGCGATCGCTCACGGAACTTCATGGATCCTCCATGCAACCAGCACGCTTATGTTTCGTATACTTTTTCGTTTCACCACTTTATAGAAAACCAAAGGACATCATGAAAACGCTTATTACTTCCATGGCATTAGCGATGTTGTTTGCCGTCACGGCAAATGCTGGCGTAATCCACCAAACCGACTTTGAAACAGATGGCGCTGCTACCGGTGTTGGGT
>CAYOZV010000066.1:0-23461 GCA_964408465.1 uncultured Pirellulaceae bacterium | reverse complement strand
AGGACTTGCGCGAAAGGAGTGGCCGCGAGTGCTCTTTCGCGCAAGCAAAGGCGACCAACCGGCTCTAATCCTCGGAGTTCATCCCCAATTGTTTCATTTTCCGATAAAGGTTGGAGCGGTGCAGGCCCATGTTGGCCGCCGCGTCGGTGATGTTGCCTTTGGCATGGTCGATCTGACGCTGGATGTAGTCCATCTGGAAACTTTGCGTCGCATCATTGAGCGTCATCGAAAGCGGCAGCGCTGATTCTTCGGCGGCCGGAGCATTGATGAAGGCCAAATCTTCAGGCAATACTTTTTCACCCTCGGATAAATAGGCCAGTCGCTCCATCATGTTTCGCAGCTCTCGCACGTTTCCAGGCCAGCGGTGCCCAGTCAACAGTTTCTGTGCGGCGCTCGAAATGGTCGGCGTCGACCGGCGGGCCTTCTTGCAGAATCCTTCCAGAAAATGGGTCGCCAGCAGCAACACATCACCGCCGCGTTCTCGCAGCGCCGGTAACTCGATCGTGACCACGTTCAACCGAAAGAATAAATCCTCGCGAAACTTTTTATCTCGCACCAGTTCGCCAAGGTTCTGATTGGTGGCCGCAACGACACGCGCTGAGGTTGGAATGGGGACGCTGCCACCGACGCGCACGACGACCTTCTCTTCAAGAACGCGCAACAGTTTCGCTTGTCCGCCAAGGCTCATGTCGCCAATTTCATCCAAAAAAAGCGTGCCCCCATTGGCCAATTCGAATTTGCCTTCACGGGCTTGGTGGGCGTCGGTAAAGGCCCCTTTTTCGTGCCCGAACAGCTCGCTTTCAAGCAGCGTTTCACTGATCGCCGCACAGTTGACCGCCACCAAAACTTCGTCACGCCGGCGGCTTAAATAGTGCACCATCTGAGCGACGACTTCTTTGCCGGTGCCGTTTTCGCCAGTGATCAGAATGGACAGATCGGTATCCGCAATTTTGGTCAGTGTTTGTTTCAGTTTTTCAATTGATTCGCATTGCCCGATCAGTTCGACAGCACCGGCGGCTTCATCGGCGATGTGCGATTTCGTGGAAACCAATTTTTCGACGTGCCGTGTATTGTCGATCGCCACTGCCGCGTGAGCGGCCAATTCGGTCAGCGCGACTTCGTCTTGGGCGGTAAAGTTTCCGCTGTTACGATTGATGACCTCAAACGCGCCGATCACCTGCGCGTCGGCGTCGAACATAGGGACGCAAAGAATCGTTTTGGTTTCGAAACCCAACTGCTGGTCGACGGCGCGGTTGATTTGTTGCTGTTCGTCTGAGATGTCTTCGTCGACGCGCACCGGCTGCCCGGTCTTCATGACTTGCCCGACAACACCGGCAGTGGCCGCAATTCTGAGTGTTCCGTCTTCAACGCCCAACGCGGGTTTCCCAATCAACGTCTCTCCGGAACTATCGGGCAAGAAGATCGTGGCGCGTTCGGAGCCCAGCAATCGCGTGGAAGCTTCGGCGATCTTGATCAGCAACTGATCCGTTTCGCGCGACTGGTTCCAGGTGGCTGTCATCTCCAAAATCGTCTGAAGTCGATCGCCACGCCGCCGATTGACGATTTGGCTTTGGTGGTTGATCAGCGCCAGATGCAGCGCGGCGGCGATGGAATTAAATTCCTCCGGCGAAGGTAGTTTCGTATTGTTTTGAACCAGCAACATGCCCTGGTGTCGTTGCTCTGATGTCGAAGGAGCCACCGGCGTGGCGATCCAATCGCCGCTGGTTTTGCAACGTTCTGTATCCAAAACGTCAGTCAAAAGGTCTTGTGGTGGGTTGTCTTTTCCGTCGCTGGCCAACGTTCGCCATTGGCCTTTGATGCCTTGGAGCAGAACGGTTGTTGCACTTCCGATGGTCGCTGCGCGATTGGTCGCGGAGTTGATATGGCGGATTGCTGATTTAAAAAAATCCGAAGCATCGACTGCCTGCAGCGAAAGAACAACCAGTTCGGGCAGAAGTTGTGTCCCGTGGTCACCTTGGGTAATGCGATCGGTTTGGGCGTGATGGCTCATACTACAACTGACTTTTTTGAAGGTTAGCCCAAGGGTCGCTCAGCGCGGGACGTCCCAAGGGTCGTTTAGCGCGGCACGTTCTTCGTGCGAGGTACGATTGAAATTTACCAGAGTGTCTTCATTTTGACACCCAAGGGGCAATGAACAAGCCGAGGGGTTGTGCTAAAATGCCCCAATCGGGATTGCTTCATTTAGGAAGCAACTGATCTTGAACCCTTTTCAATGTAAATCACACGGTTCAAGAATTCCAAACGAAAATTAGAGGAACGTTATGGCGGGTATGTTTGAAGGTAAAAAAGGTTTGATTCTTGGTGTGGCCAACGATCGTTCGATTGCTTGGGCGATTGCCGATAAGATCATGTCTGAGGGCGGCGAGTGTGGTTTTACGCATCTGCCCGATCGAGAAGACGACGATAAAAAGAAGAACCGCCGACGCGTCGCGAAGTGTTTGGAGAAATCGGACCACGAAGCGAAATTCCTTGTCCCGCTGAATGTCCAAGATGATGATCAAATCGCCAGCGTCATGGAAACGACGAAGAAGGAGTTTGGCAAAATCGACTTCCTTCTTCATTCGATCGCGTTTGCCGATCGTGCGGACCTGCAACGTGATACGGTCGAAACCAGTCGCGCCGGATTCAATATGGCGATGGAAATCAGCTGCTACAGTTTGATCGCGGTTGCTAATGCGGCGCGTCCGATCATGTCCGACCGATCAGCGATCGCGTGCATGACTTACTTTGGCGGCGAAAAATGTGTGCCCGGTTACAACGTGATGGGTATTTGCAAAGCGGCGTTAGATGCGACGATGCGTTATTTGGCTTACGACCTTGGACCCTCTGGTGTCCGCGTCAATGCACTGAGTGCCGGACCGCTGAAGACACTGGCCGGAAGCGCTGCCGGTGTTGGTGACATGCTGAAGATGTACGAACACATGGCGATGACCGGAAAGAACATCTCGCACGAAGAGGTAGGCAAATCTGGCGCGTTTTTGCTGTCTGATCTTTCCGAAGGCATCACCGGTGAAATTCTCCACATCGACGGTGGTTACAACGCGATGGGATCACCGGGACGTCTGACCAATATGCTGGCGTAATGGTGGCATCCGCCTGCCTGCTGAGCGGCATGGCGGTAGCCGCTGGTTTGTTTGCCGAACCTTTTCCCGACGTTTTCTTCCTTCCTGCTGCACCCGCGGCTAACGCCTTGCGGCTCAGTGAAAATGTTCGAAGTGTCCATCGTTGAATTGCGCTGGACGCAACCGGTAGTGGACCAGGCCACGAGTCCCGCGGGGGGGCGAAGGGTGCTGCAGGACTCGAGGTTTCGTCCACTACGAGGCTGATTCTAGGAGTTTGTTCAACAGGTCGGCAACATTCAATTCTAAAGCGTTAATTTTTAGATAGTCGATATCGGCGTTGATTCTTCCAGTTGGTCGACGAATAAATCAACCTGAGCAATTTTCAGGTTAGCAACAAGATCGACGTCCATTGTCGATCGTGCGGCGCCGTGATAGGAACTGGCCACGCTGCCACCGACGTAGTAGTCAACGCCGACTACCTTGAAAGCTCTCGCTACCGGCTCCAGCGCTTGGATTAACTGGGCGTTGCTATCCATCGCGTTGTAATAGCCAAGCTCGGACGTCATTCGCCAATTCTTCGCCGTAGTTGATTTCGATGAAACGCAAGCCGATTTCTTGTTCGGAAATCTCTGGATTATTGCGGCGGATGGCTTCTTTGCATTGGTTGGCGACGCGACTGCTGGCGTTGATGGCCAGTTGCAAGCGCACATGTGGCGGCGTACGGCGAACTAAATCAATCAGCACCGCTTCGGCTTCTGGGGTGGTATCGTTGATTGATGCGTGTTGGGCGATTTCGTCTAGCATGCTTTAATTATACAAGAGTTTGATGAGTCCAGTTGAAATTCGGAGCGAAAGTTCTGGCAAGTCCACTACGTGCATAAAAAAAGGTTGGACGCGATTGCCCAACCTATTATTAAAAGTGACTGTCGCTGGAAGCCTCGGTCACTTAAGAAAGCCTTAGCGACGGCCGCCTAAAAGGCCCGCGCGGTGCAGGAAGTACAGCAACGTCAACAACGTGGTGAGAAACGCTGCCACGTAAGTCATCGCCGCGGCGGTCAGTACTTTGTCGATGCCATGGCGTTCCTGTTCGGAAACAATGCCCGCTTCGACCACGAGTTGTTTGGCGCGGTTACTGGCGTTGAATTCGACCGGCAGTGTCACCAACTGAAACAGCAGCAGCAATCCGAATAAACCTGCGCCGATCAAGAAAACGACTTTGCCGATGGGACCCGCGACCGCCATCAGCATCAGTCCGCCCATCATCGTGTAGGTTCCAAATTTAGATCCGATGCCGGTGGCAGGGACCAAAAGACTTCTCCATTTCAGCGGGAAGTATCCGGTGGCGTGCTGGATCGCGTGACCGGCCTCATGCGTCGCAACGCCGATCGCGGCGATGGAGGTCTGATCGAAAACGGGAGTCGATAACGCCAACGATTTGGTCGTCGGGTTGTAGTGATCGGTCAAAGAGCCATCGACGCGCACAACTTTCACGTCGGTGATGCCGGCACGATCCAGCAGCATCTGAGCCGCTTGTTGGCCGGTGATACCTTTTTGGCTGGGGACTTTGGAGTACTTTGCGAAGCGGCTTTTCATCAGCCACGCCGCGCCTCCCGATAGCGCCATGCCCGGCAAAATCACAAGCAAAAAGTACATCGGATCAAAGTGCATGCCCATCATTGCGATCGGCGAGGCGAATACTGAAATATTGAAAAGAGTGAACATCTTGGCGTTCTTTCGGCAGCGGGTTGATTGAAAATTTTGACGTATATCCTCCGCACCAAACCTTGGGGCGCAGGTCATAAGACACTTAATCTTTGCGATATTGGCGGGGCGAGGCAATACGTATCCGGCGGGAAGAAAAATCCGACCTCCGCCGGCCGGTTTGACTCGGTGATTTACGGTGTTTACTGGTGCCGGACGTGAAAGCACGACCGAAGCACCCCTGTCAGACTCTTTGTCTTGACGCTCCAAATGACGGCCAATTCTCGGCCGCAAAGCGACGGTCGCCGGTGCTGATCTAAGGGAGAAAATACCTGAAAGAGGTTAGGCAAACGAACCGGTGGTTTGTGCCATGCCGCTCGGTTAGCGTGTTCAGTGCGCGTGTTCGGCCAGCACGTTCAAAATGTTCTGGTCGCGTTACGAATTTTCTTTGGCTAACCAATTGAGGTAAGCATCCAAGAACCCTTGGATCTCACCGTCGAGCACTTTGCCAAAATCACCCATGCTGAAACCGGTGCGCGCGTCTTTGACTCGTTGATCGGGATGCAAAAAATAGTTGCGAATCTGCGAACCGAACCCGACGCGCTGCTTGTTTTGATATTTGCTGGCCTCTTCGGCCTCGCGTTTTTCGTCTTCGATTTGAGCCAGTTTCGCCCGCAACATCTTCCAAGCCTGAGCGCGGTTTTTATGCTGCGACCGTTGGCTTTGGCACTGAACGACGGCGCCCGAGGGTGTGTGTTTCAAACGAACAGCGCTGTCGGTTTTATTGACGTGCTGCCCCCCTGCCCCGCTGGCCTTGTAAGTTTCGGTGATGACATCTTTTTCTTCAATTTCGATGTCGATCGAATCGGCAATCTCTGGCGTCACGTCGACGGCGGCAAAGCTTGTCTGCCGTTTGCCCTCTGAGTTAAAAGGACTGATGCGAACCAGACGGTGCGTGCCCGATTCGGCCTTTAAGTAGCCGTACGCCATGGGCCCACGGATCGCGATCGCAGCGCTGTTGATACCGGCCTCCGAGTTGGCCGATTTTTCCAGCAGCTCGATTTTATGCCCCTGCTTTTGTGCCCACAGCGTGTACATCCGCAGCATCATCTCCGCCCAGTCATTGGCGTCGGTGCCGCCGTCACGCGCGTAGATCGTGAGGATCGCATCGCAACTGTCGTGCGGTCCGTTCAACAGAGCCTTCAGTTCGAGTTTGTCCAGCTGTTTTTCCAGCGACTGGATTTCGCCGCGAATCTCGGCCTCGATCGATTCGTCTTCTTCGGCCATTTCGATCAACGCACCGAGGTCTTCACCGCTGCTGCTGAGTTCCATCAGAGGCGTGATCACAGACTTCACCGCCTTGAGTCTTCCGACGGTTGCCTGCGCTTTTTCGGTATCGTCCCAAAAATCGGTTTGAGCCATCTCATCTTCGATGGCTTGGATGTCTTTTAATTTTTGACCGTAGTCAAAGACTGTCTCGGAGCTGATTGATGCGCTGGCTGATTTCGTTTGATCGGTCGATCAGTTCGGAGTCCATAAAGATCTTTTTAAAAAGAAAGTAGGGCCGGTTCCCACCGGCCGATTGAAGTTTGAAAGGTGTAGGTCGATTTTCCCCATCGGTTTAACCATCGGTTTGGCCGGGGGGAACCGGCCCTACACGATTTACACGAGCGTCGCGGCCGCAGGTACAGGGAAGCTTTCGCACATCTCTTTGATTTCGCCGCGGATGGTTTCTAGGTTCGCGCTGTCCTCTGGATTGGACAATGCCGCGATGATCCAGCGGCCGATTTGCTTCATCTGATCGGTGCCCATACCGCGTGTGGTCAGTGCTGGGGTGCCGATGCGGATTCCGCTGGGATCCATCGGTTGGCGCTCGTCGTAGGGGATCATGTTTTTGTTGATCGTGATCCCGCACTTATCCAGCGTCTCTTCGGCGACGCTGCCGCCGATACCCAGCGGCGTGACGTCGACCAAAACCAAGTGGTTGTCCGTTCCACCGCTGACCAATCGCAAATCGGTCGTCAGCAGTTCTTCGGCCAGCGCCTGGCAGTTACTGACAACGTTTTGGGCGTATTGTTTGTATTCGGGCTTCATTGCTTCGGCAAAACAAACGGCTTTACCGGCAACAACGTGCATCAGCGGTCCGCCTTGCATGCCAGGGAAAACGGCCGAGTTAATTTTCTTGGCCCACTTCTTTTTGCACATGATCAAACCAGCACGCGGACCACGCAGCGTTTTGTGCGTGGTGGTGGTGACGAAGTCAGCGTGCGGGATGGGGCTGTTGTGAACACCGCCGGCGACCAGACCTGAATAGTGGGCCATGTCAACGAACAGCAACGCGCCGTGTTCGTCAGCGATCTCTTTGAATTTTGCGTGATCAATCTCGCGCGGGTAAGCACTGGCTCCGGCGACGATCATCTTGGGTTTGTGCTCTTTGGCAAGCGCTGCGACTTGGTCGAAGTCGATGCGGTGAGTATCCTTGGTGACGCCATAGTTGACGAAGTTATAAAGCTT
This sequence comes from uncultured Pirellulaceae bacterium, assembly GCA_964408465.1. Lineage (GTDB taxonomy): Bacteria > Planctomycetota > Planctomycetia > Pirellulales > Pirellulaceae > Mariniblastus. Next base: position 16,163 of record CAYOZV010000066.1, on the reverse strand, counting down.
ACCCGAAAGGTTCAGCCGCATGCCGTGAGTCAGGTGGCCGCCGTGAGCTAAATCCAATCCCAACACCGTGTCGCCAACATCCAACGATGCCAAGTAAACGGCTTGGTTGGCTTGGGAGCCCGAGTTGGGTTGCACGTTGGCGTACTGGGCTCCGAACAGTTCCTTCGCGCGATCCCGCGCGATGTCTTCGATCACGTCGACGTGTTCGCAGCCACCGTAGTAACGACGGCCGGGATAGCCTTCGGCGTATTTATTGGTCAGGATACTACCGGCGGCTTCCATGATGGCGGGGCTGGTGTAGTTTTCGCTGGCGATCATCTCCAAGCCATTTTGTTGGCGCTCGGATTCATCGTTGATGGCGTCAAAGATGTCTGGATCTTGATTCTGCAAAAAATTCATTGTTTTTACCGGTGGCGTTTTGGTTGAAGGTAGTGGATCCCCTGAAAAGATCCTGTTCTCAGCGTCTCAGTGAGATCTAGATCTTTTAGGCAGATCCACTGACAAAGGCGATCGTATTATCGTCAATTATTTTAATTTCTCAATGGATACTTTTAATCGACCAGAATTGTCGCCAAGTTTAGCGGGCGACTCATTGATTCGAAGTGCTAAAACCCCGTCTCGGGTGAAGGTTAACGGTTTCCCTGTGTCTGGGCGGTTACCGACAGGGATCTGGACAATTTGTTCGGGCCCGTCAGTGATGACGGCACCCATCAATTTCCCCAGCGGGTGACCCCCGTAATACTCAGCGGTGATGCCGTCGGATTCACACCGCCAGGGTTTGGTGGTGTTGCCGACGATGAAGTCGCCGCTGCTGGTTATTTTGATCGCGTCGCCGGTGGTAACCGTGATTCCGGTCGATTGCCAACTGGAAGTGGCCGTGATGTTGAAGGAACCGTCGTCGTTTTTGGTGGCTTCGTTAAGCGCGGTAGCTTCGATATCGGTCCCATAACCGACTTCATGGATATATAAGTACCAATCGCGCGATAATGCCTGCCAATGAGGTTGAAGTTCGGCACGAAAATTCTCTCTGAAGCGATAAAGCGACCCTCTGAGCCGCTTGGGCAATTCGGCGAAAGCTTCCTTGGACAGTCGGTGGTGAGCCAAAAATTCGCACCCTGCCCAAGACCATGCGTAGGCGTTCACATCACGAAAAGCGGTGGGCGGCGTGTTGAAGATATCGTCCAGCGATTTTGGTGGGCCTTTGGCCAGCAATTTCTTTAGCAGGTTCACGCGCCCCCAGCCGGGCGTTTGAGATTTATCGGTGATCGTCTGGTTCAGCTTCACGCGTTGGCCGTCCCAAGAATGCAGCGCCACCCATTCGGCCATGCCTTCGGAATACCACGGAGTGCCTGATGAACCCAAGAACCACTGCATGAACGCGTGAGTGCCTTCGTGCAGAATGAGGTGCCGCGTGTAGTATTGGTCGTTTTGCAGGTAGACCCAAAACTCGTGCCCGCGATTGTAGCCGGCGGGAAATTCTGGCAGGTCGTCAGGGATCAGTCCCGCGTTGGTGATGCGCGTTTGGTCTTTCATAATGACGGCCGTCATCCGCCATGGCTTGGTTGTGTCGATGTCCACGTTGAATAACTTGCACCACTGCACCGTTGCGCCGTCGAACAGGTCGACCCATTGTTGCCGCTGGACGTCATCGTCGATGTCGCTGTAAAGGTCGATATTTTTGCCAGAAGTCACAAAGACTCCCGCATCGGCAACGCGTTCAAGATCGATTGGCATCGCCGCGGACATCCGCGGATTGAGCCGGCTCATTCGAGCCCGTTGAACTTCACGGTCATCGTCAGATTGAGCCGCAGCAGATGGCAGCCAACCAGCGTTGAGCAAAACCGCCATCAATCCAAGCAGGCAAAGAAGAATTTTATTCATGGATTTCGTTTGTTTACAAAGAGATGGCTGGATAGCTCGAAGTCGCTCTATTGTCGCCGCGTAGTGGATCTTGTTAAAGATCCTGCGGGGAAAAAGATCTTCGCCACCAAGACAAAACTTGAGTTGCGATTTCCCGCTCTACTAAATTTCTCGACTCGTCCACCACCGGAAACTTAGACCAACGCCCGAAACCGAGTATATTACTTTTAGACTCTTACCGGTCGTTAATTTGAATTCGCCAAATGCAAAGCTCAAAAATTCCTTTCAAAACTTCCCATCGCGCTACACCTCCGGTCATTCACTTCCTCTGGGCTGCTGTCGTGATTTTTCTGTTTACCGGTTGTATCAATCGGCAAACCGATGAAGTGGTGGTGCTGTCGGCGCTTGATCGTGAATTTGCAGACCCGGTGTTGGAGGATGTTAGGGCTCAGCTGAAGATGCCGCTTCGTATCAAGTACGATGTCGAATCCAACAAAACGGTCGGGCTGACCAATGAGATCATTCGCAATCAACAGCGGCCGCGCGCGGATCTGTTTTGGAACAATGAAATCTTGCACACGATCCGGTTGCAGAAACTGGGGTTGCTGGAACCGGTCGATGCGAGCCGTCGGTCGCGTTTTCCGGATCGTTTTGTGTCGCCTTCTGGTCATTGGTTCGGGTTTGCGGCCCGGGCGCGTGTGTTGATCGTGAATACCGACCTGATGCCAGATGCTGATCAACGGCCAACGTCCATTGATGATTTGGCCGATAGTCAGTTCGCAGGAAAATGTACGTTAGCCAGACCCTTTTTTGGCACCTCAGCAACCCATGCGGCGGTGATGTTTGATGTCTTGGGTGAAATCGAGGCGACGAAGTTTTACGAAAAAATCGCTGATAACGCGATCATTCAAGGCGGCAACAAACAGGTGGCCGAAAAAGTTGCCGCCGGCGAATTTCTTTTTGGGCTGACCGACACTGACGATGCGTTGGTTGAATTGGATGCCGGGCGGCCGGTCACGATTGTCTATCCGGATCAGGGTGCTGAGCAATCAGGAGCGCTTTTGATCCCCAACACGTTGTGCGTGATCAAGAACGGACCCAATACGGCCGGAGCCAAACGCTTGCTGGAACGACTGATGGCCGCGGACGTGGAAGCACGTTTAGCCAACGGACGCAGCGGTCAAATTCCATTGGCCGATGACGTTCAGGAGAAATCGCGAGTCGTTAACGAAGATTTGAAAGTCATGGAAGTCGATTTTGAATCGGCGGCAGACCAATGGGAGGCTGCGGCGATTCAATTAAAAACAATTTTTCCGCTGGGACAATGATGTTGGTATAGTTTATCGTTGGGCGGCAACAATTTTACGCAAACCGAGAGAAATGAAGTGGTACACATCGACGTCGATTATCAAGGACAGCTGCGCTGCGAGGCGGCACATAAACCTTCGGGCACGAAACTTCATACCGATGCGCCGGTGGACAATCATGGTTTAGGAGAATCGTTTTCGCCAACGGATTTGGTGGCGACGGCGCTGGCGTCCTGTATGGCGACGATCATGGGCATCGTGGCCGATCGTCATGACATTGATTTGACCGGGATTAAGATTGGCGTCGATAAATCAATGTCCGCATCGCCGCCCCGCCGCATCAGCCGATTGGCGCTGACGATCCAAATGCCGATCGCCGCCGATCATCCGCAAGCCGAAATGTTGAAGAACGCGGCGGCGGCCTGCCCGGTGCACAAGAGCCTTCACCCCGATGTAGAATCGCCGATTGATTGGGTCTGGAAGTAGTTTTCCAAACAGTCCAAGAAAATTGGGAACATAAATTTGCGCTAATCTTCACTCATACAGACGATTGCCACGCGCAGATTCATGTCGATTAAAGAAGATTCGTGTTCCTTCCAGCGTGCGCCGACAACACAGGTTTCAGCGATCGGTTCTTACCCAAGCCGAAGACTGGCGACCCATATTACGAAAGCACCATCTTTCGGTGTTCGATGTTGGCGTCCAAGTAAACGTCTCCTGAAGCCACAAAACCGTGCTTTTGATAGAAAGCGATCGCTGACACTTGTGCCGATAACTCGAATTTGATGGCACCTTCTGATTTGCCGATCTCGATCAGCCGACTTAAAATGGCGGCTCCAACGCCGGCGCCTCGAAAGGGTTTCAGCACCGCCATGCGTCCGATCGTGGCGGTAGCCGCTTCGACTTTGACACGACCGGTGCCGATGGGATTTTGATCAACGTCTAACGCAATCACGCAGAGAAATTCATGATCGTCGCCGGTCCATTCGAGCGCAGGGTCAATCCCCTGTTCGGTGACGAAGACGTGTTGCCGCACGGCGCGGATTAGGTCGGCGTCCTTGGGCCAACTAGCGTTTCGAAGATCGAAGTGTTTCATAACAATGTGTGCGACCGGATATTAGCTTTTTTGAGATTGAGTTTTAAATAATGATTTCACCTGCCACCGAACAACTTTCCTTTGGAGACCACCAGTGCGCGGTCGCTCGTCCTCATCGTTTCGGTGTGGTGATCGAAGGCAGCGGGGACTATCTGCATGAGGTGCTGCTGAGTCCCGATCACAAGCATACCTTTTTAGAACTGATTGAGCGTGAGGGTTTGGTGGTCTGCAAAAATGTGGACACACGCGATGCGACGTATCGGCGAGTCCGAGGTAAATCCAGCGGCGGTAAACTCAGCCAAGCCGAATACTATCATCATGACGGATGCAGTTGCCCCGTCAAACCGGCGGTCGTCGAAATTCGTCTGCCGCATCAGCCGATCCAGCGCGACGTGGCGACCGCGATTGCTCCTTTTGGTGACGTGGTCCAAGCAATGTTGGATTGCTTGCCTGGTCATCTGAGAAAGGAATCAGAAATTGCGTCCGCGATAAAGGGGTTTTCGGGCGACCCTGCAGACCGACCGCCGGTCCAGCAGTGGGACAAGATACAGGGGCGCGTCACCCGTTTGGTGCGTCGGGAAATGGACGCCGAATCGTGTCGAAGTTTTTTTCGAGAGGTGGACGCTGCGGCGGGGGCTTATGTTGTGCCATGGGAAATGGGTGAAAGCCGGTTGATGCTGAACAACCACGATGATCTGACCAAAACGTTTCAGCACCGGCGGTCTTATCAGAAAGTTCGAGAGCAGAACGAACAAAATGGCAGTTTGGTCAAACGCTGGACAGCTGAAGAATATCCTAGTGAACCTTAATGGCTTTTGGGCTGCGCGAGTTGATTCGTTTGTTATGTCGTAGTGGAGTGTTGTTAAACCTCCTCGTTGAATCTCCTTTTACACTAGCGTTTATAATTGGATTTAACGCCCGCGTTTATATTTGGATTTAACGCCCGCGTTTATATTTGGATTTAACGCGCGCGTTTTTGTGAAATGTAGCGATCGTGTGTTAATGAGAGGCAACGCGGGATCTTTAACAAGATCCACTACGCTTTGTTGGATGGTTGGATGAGATCAAAAGCGGAAAAACTATGACCGGTCGATTCTTCACAACTTACTTTCTCACCCTTGCGCTGATGGTGTTCAGTTGTGGCAGGCCCGTTGTTGCAGAAGAAGAGTTTTCGCCGGACCAGATTGCATTTTTCGAAAACCGCATCCGGCCGCTGTTCGTTAATCACTGCCAGTCCTGCCACGGCAGCGCAAAATCAGAGAGTGATTTCCGAGTCGACTCCAGATCGGCGATCATGCGCGGCGGGGCCAGCGAACGACCCGCGGCGATTGCTGGCGACGCGGCTGCCAGTTTGCTGATGGCGGTGGTCAGTTATGAGTCCGACTACGACATGCCGCCCGACGGCAAACTGTCCCAACAAGAGATTGCCGATTTAGCGCGTTGGGTGGACGAGGGTTTGGCTTGGCCCAGCGGCGATGCTCAATCGGCCGAGGGTACCATTTCCGATCGGATAGAGTATCAACGCGCCAATCACTGGTCCTTTCAACCGATCAAGGCGCCACCGGTTCCGAGTTTGGCAAGCGGGTCAAAGCGGCCCCACCCCGTAGGACCGGTTGCATCGTCCACGACGGTCGACGCTTTTCTGCTGGAGAAGTTATCGGAGAAGGGGCTTGGTTTCTCGCCGGCGGCGGATAAGACCACGCTCATTCGCCGCGCGAGTTTCGATCTGACGGGGCTGCCTCCGACCTATGAGGAAGTTCGGTCGTTTGTCGCTGATCAAGATCCCGATGCTTATGAAAAACTAATTGATCGGTTGCTGGCTTCGCCTAGGTATGGTCAACGTTGGGCGCGGCATTGGTTGGACGTCGCGCGGTACGCGGACACGCTGGGGTATGCGCTGGATAATGTAAGTCGCGACTATCCGTTTGCGTACACCTATCGGGATTACGTGATCGATGCGCTCAATCGCGATCTGCCATACAACGATTTTCTGCGTCAGCAATTGGCCGCTGATCAATTAACCGACGATCCAATGGACCGGTCTTTAGCGGCGTTGGGATTTTTGACGGTGGGTAGAAAGTATCTGGAGCGCCCGGATGTCATTGACGATCGCATCGACGTTGTCACACGCGGTTTGATGGGGCTGACGGTGGCGTGCGCGCGTTGCCACGATCATAAATTTGATGGTGTGGCGACCGAAGATTATTATGCGCTCTACGGGGTGCTGAATAATTGCTTCTTGCCTGAAGAGCTTCCCATGATCGGACAGCCGCCGGCGTCGGCCAATAAGTTTGTCGCGGAATTAGGGAAACTAAATGACGACGTCGAAGCGTTGCAAAAAAAAGCGCGCGATACGACTCGCCGGCACCTGCTGGAACACATTGATCAATACGCGGCGTCGGCGTGGTTGAGCGAATCGGAAGATCAACTGCGTGAGGCGGGCGTGATTACGCTGCCCACGGACCAATTTCGTGGCAAGTACCGACAAGAATGGGTCGAGTACTGGCGGTCGGTGCCTGAAAACGTGTGGGTCAGCAAAACGCTGGCGGGACTGGACAAGGCAGCCTCGTTTGACGAACGGCGAGCGGTGGCAGAACGATTCGCGGCCGCGCTAAAGCAAGCGGCGGTTGAATATTTGGAGGCGGCAAGCCCGCCGGATCCGCTGGTTGGGCTTTTTTCGGCGGTCGACCAACGGCGCGCCGCGGCGGTTCTGATCTTCCATGTGAACGCGCCGTATCAATTTCCTTTTCACCGGATGCGAAAACTGATCAAGCGAGAGGATTTGCTGGCGATTCGAAAGCTGAAGGCGGCCGTGATTGCTCATAACACAAAGTCTCCGCGCGGTTTTGATCGCGCCATGGTTGTGAAGGATCGAAAACAGATCGAAGAACCCTACGTGATGATTCGCGGTAACGTTGACCGGCGCGGAAAAACGGTGCCACGTCGGTTTCCAGAATTGCTGGCCCGCCAACAGAAGGATTATTCTCAACGTTGCAAAGGCGCGGGCCGTTTGGAGTTGGCCAATGACATCGTCAGCCCAGACAATCCCCTGACGGCACGCGTGATCGTTAATCGCGTTTGGATGCATCATTTTATCAAACCTCTGGTGGGTACGACGAGTGATTTTGGCATCCAAGGTGACCGGCCGTCGCATCCGGATTTACTGGATTGGTTGGCGGCAGATTTTATGGCGACCGGTTGGTCGCTTAAGTCGCTGCATCGAAAAATGATGCTTAGTCGAGCCTACCGGCAATCGAGCCGGTCGCATTCAAAAGGGGAACAGGCGGATGTTGAGAATAAGTGGCTATGGCGTATGAACCGGCGGCGACTGGAGGTCGAAGCGTTGAGAGATTCGATTTTGTTTGCGGCCGGTACGTTGGACGAATCGCTGTCGGGTCGAGGTGTGAAGCAGTTTGAACCACCGTTTGATACTCGCCGTACTATTTATGGGATCGTGGATCGGCAGGGGCTGGCGGATGAACTGCGGATGTTTGATTTTGCGAGTCCCGATCAAAGTACACCCAAACGCACCCGCACCAACGTTCCTCAGCAAAGTCTGTTTCTGATGAACAGTCCTTTGGTGGCTGAACAATCCGACGCGCTGACGGCGCGAGCGGAGGCGCTGATGGGACGGCGTAAGACGAATGATGCGGCGTTTGTCGATCAGTTGTTTCGGTTGGTGCTGTCACGCGATCCGCTGGTTGCAGAGAGAAGAGCGCTGTTTGAATATATTAAATCTGCTGATCAGGATGGGCGTCGGCGGGCGGGGCATTTGATGTTGATGATGAATGAGTTTGAAATGGTAGATTGATTTGGTGATGGGGGAGTACTGAGTGCTGAGTACTGAGAAATTAGAAATTAGAAATTAGAAATTAGAAATTAGAACTCCTTAAAACGTGAACGAAAAAACAACGAAGTGAACCCCCCTATGAACATTCCTCAACTACCCATCGGACTGGACCGTCGCAGTTTACTGCATCGCTGCGGCACGGGGATGGCCGCGCTGGGGCTGGCGGGGTTGTTGGGTGATGCGGGGTTATTGGCGGGCACCAAGAACAACGGAAATCCGCTGGCCCCACGAGGGACTCATTTTCCCGGCAAGGCCAAGCACGTCATTCACTTGTTCATGAACGGCGGCCCATCGCAGGTCGATACGTTTGACTACAAACCGGAACTTCAAAAGTGGGCCGGCAAAGCACTGCCGCTGGACCTCCCGACCGAGCGTAAGACGGGCGTCGCGCTCGGTTCGCCGTTTAAGTTCCAGCAATACGGAGCCAACGGCACCTACGTCAGCGAGCTGTTTTCTCACACGGCCAAGCACATCGACGACATCGCGATCATCAATTCGATGCAGGCCGACGTGCCCAACCATGAACCGTCGCTGTTATTAATGAACTGCGGTGAATCTCGTTTGGTCAGGCCCAGCATGGGTTCTTGGGTGACGTATGGAATGGGAACGGAGAACCAGAATTTGCCGGGCTTTGTGGCCCTGTGCCCCGGCGGTTACCCGATCAAGGAAACGCAGAACTGGCAGTCCGCGTTTTTGCCCGGCGTGTTTCAAGGCACTTACATCGACAGCCAACACCAAGAGATCGACAAACTCATTCGCCACGTCCGCAACGGGCGGATGTCGCTGGAGCAACAGCGGCAACAGATCGACGCGCTGCAGCAACTCAATCGAATGCACAGCAATCAGCGCGGCGACGATTCGATGGACGCGCGTATTGAGTCTTATGAACTGGCGTATCGAATGCAGATGGAAGCCACGGACGCTTTTGATGTTTCTAAGGAACCCGAGCGCGTTCGGGCCGCGTACGGAGAAGGCGATCAGGCCAGACAAATCCTCACCGCGCGTCGGTTGGTCGAACGAGGAGTGCGTTACGTCCAAGTCTGGCACGGGCAAGGTCAGCCGTGGGATAATCACGATGATCTTGAAGAACAACATCGAAAGCTGGCAGGCCAATGCGATCAAGCCATCGGGGCGCTGCTGACGGATTTAAAAGAACGCGGGCTGTTCGAGGAGACGTTAGTGTTGTGGGGTGGCGAATTCGGACGGACGCCGGTGGTGGAGATGCCAACCGAGGGTGCCAATAAAGGCAAAATCAACGGACGCGACCACAACCATTATGGGTTCACCGTTTGGATGGCCGGCGGCGGCGTCAAAGGCGGTCAGGTTTATGGCAAGACGGATCCGTTCGGTTTCCAAGCGGTGGAAAATCCGGTGCACGTCCACGACCTACACGCGACGATGCTGCATCTGTTGGGATTTGATCACAAGAAATTGACCTATCGGTATGCCGGACGCGATTTCCGTTTGACCGATGTGCATGGCGAGGTGGTTCAGGATCTGGTGTAGCGGATTTTATTGCGCTGCCCAAAGAATAAGGAACCCCAGCGCTCGTTTTCAATGGCTGGAAGTTGGGGACTACTTTTTCGATTCCCACTCAGCGATCATCTCAGCCTTTTGCAAACGTTCTTGAAAAATTCGTTCCACTTCATCATCGCTGGAAAGCCACATCACCGCGACGCTGACGGCCAGGATGATCATCGCGGCCCAGATCAGCGGGTTTACAGAGCCTAGGTTCAGGTAGCTGCCTTGTTGTGGCTGTGCCAACCACTGTGTGGGGTCTTGCCAGCCCATGTTCGTATAGCGTAAGGCGTTGGCTTGGCTGTCCAGTTCAGCCGACACCGATTGTGGGGGTTGGGCGAAGGCTGTTTTATTGATCGTGGCCGAACCGATTTGAAAGACCACGATCGCCACTAGTGTCCAGAGCACGCCGCCGCCGAGGATCATGGTGAATTTCAAAGGAGATCGCCAAGAGGAAGTGGTGGTTGATTTTCTCATTTGTGGGCTTTCCAACGTAAGGGCATGTTGAGTTCGAAAGTGGGTCGATGGTTCTTTATCAAGAGAAAAGCACCCGATATGCCAAGCCGCCACCGTAGGCGGCCGGAATGCCATTGGGCCGTGAAAACACGGGAAAAACAGCACGGCCTTTGCGTGTCACGGGTTGCCCAGTGTTGAGTTTTGGCAACCCATGGCGTCGGAGATGGGGTTATCTTGCCACAGTGTTGGATTTTTTCAACATTGCAAAACCAATGGCCGATCAGTTTCTTTAGGGCGGACGATAGAAGTTGTTGTTACAATGGGCGGACAAATTTTTGCCAACAACTTTCAACACCCAAGGTGGCTTGGTTGACCCTCCAGCGGCGTCTATCTAAAGTAATTGCGCGTTCGTTTTAATTGCTTTTGGTGGGTCTGCCGTTCCGCCTTTCTACAGTCAAGCTATTCAAAAAAACTCCGCCCCGCTGCACCCAACAGGTTCACCGCGCCCGATTGTGTCAGTGGTCCAAAGGATTGAAATAAGATGTCATCGAAAACAAAAAAAGAAGCTCCACCGGAAACCGAAAGTAATGGTTCGGCTAACGGGTCAACTAATGGGTCCGCCGAGGGCGACGGTAAAGCCCACGACCAACACGAAGCCAATCAAGCCGCCGCTGTTGAGCGGATGGTGTCTCGGTTTACCGAGAAGCGCGAAGAAAAAGAGGTCGATAAACTATTCCGCGCGATTGTAAAGTTAGAAGGCAGTGACCTGCACCTCAAAGTGGGCAAGCCACCCATCGTGCGGGTCAACGGCACCTTGAAACCGCTTAACCGGCCGCCGATCGAGGTGGAGGAAATGGCCAGGCTGTTGTTTCCGATGATGAACGATCGCAACCGAAAGATCTTTGACGAGGAGGGCGGTGCTGACTTCGCGTATGTGGTCAACGTCGATGGCACCGATTGGCGTTTCCGTGTCAATATGCTGCAGCAGCTGGGGAAAATCGGGCTGGTAGCGCGTCGTGTGAATAATCACATCCCCAACTTTGGAGGACTGTACCTGCCCCCCAAAGTAGAAACGTTGTGTCACTTCGACCAAGGGATGATTCTGCTGGCGGGTGTAACCGGATCGGGTAAATCGACGACGATCGCGTCGATGTTGAACTACATCAACCAGACTTATTACAAACACATTTTGACGCTGGAAGATCCGATCGAATTTGTGTTCACCGACGATAAGTGTTTGATCAATCAGCGTGAAATTGGCATCGACGTGCTCGATTTTGAAGTCGGTATGAAACATGCGGTTCGTGAAGATCCGGATATTATTCTGGTCGGCGAATTGCGCGACGAAGAGACGTTCATGACGGCGATTCATGCTGCGGAGACCGGTCACCTTGTGTTCGGGACGATTCACGCGTCTTCGGCCGCATCGACGATCGGTCGTATTTTGGATCTGTTCCCCGAGGAACTGCACGGTGCGATTCGCAGCGCGATTGGAATGAATATGAAAGCGATCGTGGCTCAGAAACTGCTGAAGTCGATCAAGCCGGACGTCGGTCGTGTGCCGACCTGCGAGATCATGACCTTCAACCCGACCGTTCGTAAATTGATTCTCGAAGGGAAGGATCACAACCTGCCTGACGCGATTCGTATCGGTGAAGAGGAAGGCATGCAGGATTTCACCAAGAGCCTCAAGGGGTTGATTGATGATGAATTGATCGACCGTCCAACCGCGTTCGCAGTGGCTCCGAATAAGGACGAACTGAAGATGCGTCTCAAAGGAATCAACGTTTCAAGCCCTGGAATTATTTAATGGATCGTCGATTTTCAAGCCTGCGGTTCAATTTATCGACGACGCGCACGCTGGCCGTTATGGCGGCCAGTGTCTTGATGGCGTTGGGCGCTCAGGTGGCGATGCCGGCTGTGGCCCATGGTTCGGTCCCTTCGATTGGGGGTACGGCACCGCTATCAAGTTCTTTGCTGCCGGTGCTGGCCGCGGCCACCGGAGGCAATGCTTATCTTTCATGGTGGAAACTGGCGTTGGTGGTGCTGACGTTCGTGTTTTGGGTGCGTAACTCGGATTGGATCAACCAAGATTCGGTAAAACTGGCCGACGGCACAGCTATCGATCCACAGTTTTGGAATTTGATGAACGTGGGGGTGGGGCTGGCAGGATTTTTTGCCGCGATTTCGATTCCCATTTTCTGGGTGGGATATCCGTTGCTGTTGTTGGCGTCCCTGCTGCCGATCATTTGCTATAAGTTTGTTCGTAAAAAGCAGTTGAGCGAAAATCAGGGATTGCGGCAGCGTGTCTCTGGAAAAGGATATCAAGACGACCAAGGCGAGGTGCTGGCTCAGGACGAAGGCGTCGAGCTGAACTTCTCACCCGCCGGCGACACCGATGTGTTGAGAAAGAGCGCTCTGATTAAAGCCCGGCAGTCGGCTGGCTTTGTTCCACTCAAAGAGATGCTGTTCGACGGCAAGGCAAAGCGCGCCGACATCATTCAAATCGACTATTCGCAGGCCCAAGCGGCCGCAAAAATGTTTGTCGATGGAACTTGGCACACCACCGCGCCGATGGACCGTCCTGCCGGGGACGCACTGTTGGTCAGTCTGAAGAATTTGGCGGGGTTGGATCCGGCCGAACGTCGCGCGAAGCAAAAAGGAACGTTTAGTTTCAAATCTGAATTGGGCAAAGCGGAGGTTCTGGTCCGATCCCAAGGCGTTAAAACGGGCGAAAAAGTCCGTATGAAGTTTGTCCGAGAAACGAAAAATTTGCTGAACTTAAAACAGTTGGGGATGTTCTCCAGCATGGCCGATAAGTTCATCGCTTGCTTAAATTCCACCGGAATCGCGATCGTGTCTGCGCCACCCAAGCACGGGCTTTCGACGACGTGGCAGGGAGTTTTGGTCTCTGCGGATCGGCTGACACGCGATTGCATCGGTCTGATTGCGTCCGACGAGATGGAGACGGCGATTGAGAATGTCACGCCAAAGGAATATGAAACCGATGATGCGGCCGCAACAGCACTCAAGGCGGCGCTGTTGGCTCAACCGGATGCGATTGCATTGCCTGAGATTCCCAGCAGCGAAGTCTTGGATATGCTCAGCGAGCAAGTCCTGACCCAAGACCGCTCCGCGTGGTTGCAGATTAATTCCAACACTGCCGCTGAGGCGTTGTTGCGAGTTTATTCTAAGGCTGGCAACCGAGACAATTTTCGCCAAGCGGTTAAATATGCATCCTGTCAGCGATTACTGCGTCGGTTATGCGAGGACTGTAAACAGGAAGTGCCTGTTCCGCCAAAAACAATCAAAGCCCTCGGCGGCGATCCGAAGACTCAGAAAACGATCTATCAGCACTGGCGATTGCCGCCTCCTGAAGAGCGCGTCGACGAAAAGGGTAGAGAGATTGAGTTCCCACCGTGTGAAACGTGTCGAGGTCTAGGATATATCGGACGGATCGCGATTTTTGAGATGATCAAGGTGAACGATGCGGTGCGCGAAGCACTGAAAAAATCGCCGAAGGTGGCCGCAATTGATAAGGTCGCGACCGAATCCAAGGCGAAGAAATCAATGAAATCTGGTGCCTATCAGTTGGTGCTGTTGGGTGTGACGTCGTTAGCCGAGGTTCAGTCGACGTTGAAAAAGTAGCGACCTGACCAACCGATATTATTGCAGCATTCAAATACTCGTTTCATTAACAGCTCTATTTAGAACAGCTCAACTTTATGTCCTTCGATGAAGAATACGATCGGCCGCCAGTAGTTTTCACACCTGCCGGCGAAGACGAAGAGGCGCGGGAAGCCAATTTGAAAATGGTAAAGCCGTCGCCGGGGTATTTTACCGTATCGGTTTTGATCGCCGAATCGATTGTCAAACGCTCTGAGGTAACGGTGCTGGACTACACCGCCACGCAGGTCACCGTGCGGTATCAAATTGACGGGCTGTGGCATGCTGGCACGCCGATGGATCGTGAAACGGGTGACTATTTGCTGGCGACGTTGAAGCAACTGGCGGGAATGGACTACCGCGAACGCCGGGCGCGACAAACGGGTAACTTTGCGACCGAGTATCAGAAAGCCAAACAGAAGATCCGAGTGGTTTCTCAAGGCGTCAAAACGGGCGAACGCGTGGCGATCTACGTGACTTGGAAGAAGGATCTTCTGGAAACGGTGGAAGAACTCGGGATGCGGTCGAGCATGGAGCAAAAGCTAAAGGAGATCCTTGGCCGTGATGATTCGCACATTCTATTAGTATCAGCCAAACCCGGCGAAGGTTACACCTCGGCATGGCGGGGTGTGCTCAGCGCGTGTGACCGGCTGACGCGCGACTTCTTTGTCATCGAAGAAGAGGGGTTGGTCGAAGAGGAGGTGATTAATTTCAAATCAATCACGTTCGACAAAGGTAAAGGCGAAACGGCGATGACGCCGCTGCCGCAGTTATTACTTAAAGAGCCAAACGTGTTGGGGTTCAATCATATTCCCGACGGTAAATCGCTGAACGACATGATGGGGATTTCTTCCCAACATGACATGCCCATTTACGTGCGCGGCCCCGGCCGCAATTGCATCGATGCTCTGCTACGGGTGTTGGCGCTCAAGCCCGATGTGGAAAAGTTCAGCACTCTGCTGACGGCCGTGGTCTGCATGAGGCGATTGCGAAAACTGTGCCAGAAGTGCAAGGTCGCCTATCAACCGCATCCCAATTTGTTGCAGAAGCTCGGCTTGCCTGCCGACCGAATCTCGGAGTTGTACCGCCCCTTTGTCTATCGCGAGGGGATGGTTGACGAAGACGAGAACGAGATCGAACCTTGTGAAGCGTGTGGTGGCATCGGGTATCATGGATTGACGGGGATTTTCGAGCTGTTGGAAATCAACGATAAAATCCGCAGCGTGGTGATGAATAAGCCAACACCCAAAACGCTCAAGTCAATCGCTCAGAAAAGTCGTCAAGTTTCCATTCGTCAAGAAGGTGCGTTGTTGATCGCCCAAGGCATTACTTCCGTCGAAGAGTTGCAACGCGTGTTGTCGTTGAAATAGTCTTCTTGCGTGAAGCGAAAGGCGATTATTAGCGAGCCCTGTGTTCGCGTTTCAAAAGTGTTTTTGTTGTTAGTGTAAACCTCATGATATCTCTACTCATTATTCTGACTTTCTTTGCCGTCATTGCCAGTACATGGTGGTTTGGGATTTGGAACAATCTGTTGACGTTGATGAATATGATCTTGGCAGGGCTCATTGCGTCAGCCTTCTACGAAGGTCTCGCAAGAACGCTCCAACAAAGTATGGGGTATAAGAATCTGGTTGATTTTCTGGCGGTATGGATTCTGTTTGTGGTCAGCTTCATCGTCCTTCGTGCGTTGACCGATATCACGTCCAGTCGAAAATTGAATTTTGATCCACTGGTCGAGATGATCGGTCAGTCGATTTTATCAATTTGGATCGCGTGCGTGTTTTTGGCGTTTACGCTTTTCACGCTGCATTTATCACCGCTGACGCCCAGTGATTTCCAAGCCAACGCGACCGATTCAACGATGGGCATCGGGCCCGATCGAATGTGGCTGGCGTTCATACAAAGCCGATCACGCGGCGCGCTGTCGGCCAGTAAGGAAGCAAATTTCTTGGCCAAAAAGTATTCTCTGGAAGATCATCCAGACGATGTAGAATTGAATGTTCGGGTATTCGATCCGCGCGGGACATTTATCCAAGAGAATTTGAGCAGGCGGACAAAGTTGGCCGCAAAGAAGGCCCTGTCAGAGTGAGTTTTAAGTGGCCGCTTTTTAGCCAAGAGCAACGGCGACTGAATGGGCCCGCTGGGGGATAGGGTCTTATACGGGAGCTCACGGATTTGGGGCCCTGCAATCTGAACCACGGCAGGGGGGAGCCCACTGGCACTCACTCTAACGACTTTTGCACCTCAACCTGACTTCGAAGCGGTTTGCTTGGGGTAGGTTGTTCTCTTAGCCCGACCGAAACCCAAGGGCGATTCGGCTAAGAGCCAAATCTACGGTTCGTGTTCGATGGGTCCCCCATCTCAAGTGAGTGCCATTGGGCGGGAGCCTGCCAAATAGCGCGTTCGGTGG
>CAYOZV010000065.1:16348-24016 GCA_964408465.1 uncultured Pirellulaceae bacterium | reverse complement strand
TCGCGTTTATTAGCGTCCATTAGCGGTTGAAATTTTTTGAGCTTTCTCTGCTTTAAATCGGGGCCGATCAGTTGTCCTCAAGGTGATGGTTCATATCACCGCGTGAGGATGATTTAAAAAGAACCGCGAATGAACGCGAATAGACGCGGATGAAATATTCGTGACTCGCGTCTGCGATGCTGTCATTCGCGTTTATTAGCGTCCATTAGCGGTTGAAATTTTTTGAGCTTTCTCTGCTTTACTTGACCGCCATCGTGGCGATAAAAACATCGATCAGTTCACTCAACCGGTCATCATCCCCCCAGCGGTCCTCGTAGAACCCAGAAATCTGAAAACCGGCCTCAAGCTGCCCCGCGATCAGGTCCGCCAACGAATGGCCGAACTCCAGCGGACGATCGGGGCCGATCAATTGCGCCCGTTGTTCGGCGCTGAGCTGTAGATCCGAATAGGGGATTTTATTGCGGGCTTTTAGTTTGCCTTTGTCCATCTTCGCGGCGTCGAACAGATAGTAAATCGGATTGATGAACCCCGTAATAAATCGTCCACCGGGTTTCAGCACGCGATGGACTTCGGCCCAAACCGGTCGCACATCGGGACAGAAAATCACACTGCAGGGATTGATTACCAGATCGAAAGAAGCGTCAGCGATCTGTGGCATGGCAGCCATGTCGGCATTAACCGTTTCGATCGCCAGCCCTTCGCGTTGGGCGACTTCAACGTCGCGCTGCAGTTGTTTTTCGCTCAGGTCGGCCACGGTCACATCCGCACCGAGCGCGGCGAGAATGGGGGCTTGTTGCCCACCGCCGGCGGCCAAGCACAGCACTTTTTTGCCCGCGACGGGGAGAATCCAATCGTGCGGCACCGGTACGGTCGGCGTCACGCGTATCCGCCACGTCCCCGCTTTGGCCAGCTCGATTTGTTCAGGGGTCATTGCGTGGTAGAGATCGTCACCCTGATCAGCGACGTGATCCCAAGCCTTGCGATTGTATTTGGTGACGTTAATATCGCTGTCAGGCATATAGATTACGAAGAAAATAGAACACGGGAAGAAACGCGGGGCAGATCGGTGGTTTTTGACCGAACTTTATTTTATAGTAAGCCTCTGCAAATTGCTTGCGGGGCAGTAGCTCAGTTGGTTAGAGCAGGGGACTTAAGCGAGTAAGCCTAAACGATCGAAAATCGCATGGCTTGCTCAAATGGGTTGCTGATTCGTCTTCAAAAGCGATTCAGTAGAATTCGTCAAATTCGGGGAAGGCTTTGTTGCAAGACATGCTAATCCCGAGCCAAGCTTCGATTGGTATCCGAAACCAATCGTTGAAGGTGTAGAGACTGTACGGCGAACTCGTAAAGAGAAGAGACAGTCCAGACCACGAACTTGAAAGAGGCGGCGAAAGTCGAAGTGGTAAGCATAATCCCTTTGTCGCGGGTTCGAGTCCTGCCTGCCCTATTTTGATTCTCCGCAGATGATTGTTGCCTCCGGTCCACTGCCGGGGGCAACTTACTTAATATCGGCCACCAATTGCGCGACCAATTCATCGTTCATCTCATGACCGATCCATTGAATTTTTCCTTGGTGGTCGATGATGAAGACGGTCGGGTAGCCCAACAGACCGTAGCCCTGTTCGATTCTGGCTCCGGCATCATTGAAGGACCGGAAATTTAATTCGTGTTCCTTCTGAGCCGCCAGTCCGGCGGCGGGATCGTCGGCGCAACAGACGCCCAGGAAGGTAAAGGGGTAGTTTTCGTACTGCTTCACGAGCGACCGCCCGTGTTCAAACATCTTGATGCAGGGCGGTCAGGTGGGCGACCAGAACTCCAACAGCACAACGTTGCCCCTAAATTGATCCAACGACATTGACTCTCCATCAAGATCGGGGCCGGCGATGATCGGCGCTTGCAAACCTGGTTTGAGGCCGTTGCGAGTGTAACCGCTGGGTTTGGTGGCGTTGGAACCGCATCCGGTCAGATTAGCGATTGCTGTGGCGGAGGCCGCTGAGATGGCGGCGAGGGCATTTCTTCGATTCATGATTTCATCTCAACAACGATTATTTCCGGAAGGCGTGAGGTGACACTGCAGCGGCGAAGATCTTTTAAGGCGATCCACGAGGTAGTTTATCGGCTGCCGGGGACCACATTCTCAAATTCAAACAGAGCAAACAAAAAGTGAATGGTCAACACGCACAGCGTCGCCCATAAAATTGTCGACGTCACGCTGCGGCTGACATCGGATGACGAGTATTTGGGAGCCAAGCCTTGGTAGTACGAAATGATCGCGATACCAAAACCGCTGCACAGTAATTTTGCCATCAACCACCCAAAGCCGCGATAGAGATATTGTGCTGGCAACTCCAATCCGCGATGGAAATGGAAGTGCCAGAAATTTGCTCCGCGGGCTGGATGCGAATGGACAAATACGATCAGACTGATGATCTTCGCGGCGATAAACGCGGCCCCAATCAGCAGCGGCGTTGCGATCAAAAACGTCCAAATGATGGGCGTCAGCAGGTAGCTCCGAGGCGACGTGCCAAACGTTTTCAAAGCGTCGATTTGGTTTCCGTATTGCCGTCCGCCGATGTCCGAGGTCACCGCCGCTCCGCAACGCGCGGCGATCAATACACAGCCCAGCACGGGGATGAAAATTCGATACGTCGCAAACCCCAATGCGGTCAGCAAATCCTCGACCAACAACGGTTCGGTGTAGTCGGTGAAGGGCAAAAATTTAAACGTGAAATAAGTAGTGACAAAACCGGATATCAACCCGGCGGCGATCAAGTAAAGGAACGCCGCAGGGCCGCCCACCATCAACAGGAAGTGCCAGAAAAATCGAAATCCCCACTGAGGATTTTTCCACGTCGGAATCAAACTGACGATTCCCGTTCCCAATCGAACAAACGAATGGGTCGTCGAAACGAAGAACGTTTTCAGCTTCCCCTGCACCATTGCCGCCAAAGGGTAGCTGTCCACTTCTTCTTCGGCTCGGACCTGCTGGGTCATCGGCAGCAACATTTGTTCGATCGCCTGCCATTGCTCCTTGGGCGTTTCGCTGAGCGATTTTTGGTCGGGATCCAGCAAGAAAATTCGGTCTGCGATAGGTATCAGCGAATGGTAATCGTGTGTCACGATGATCGACGTTTTATTGTGTTTGTCGTGGGTGTCTCGGATCAAATTAGCGACCTGCCCACCGGTCATCGGATCTAATCCCGAGGTCGGTTCGTCGTACAGAATCACTGGCGGGTCGTACATCAACGTGCGTGCGAGAGCCAATCGTTGCCGCTGGCCTCCGCTGAGCCGCGACGTTGGCACGTTGGCCGGCACTCGCAGTTGTCGCAGCATGTCTTTTGGTTTTATCGTCGATCGCCGGCCGGCATTGGACGCCGCGAAGTTCAGATTTT
The DNA here is from genome assembly GCA_964408465.1 of uncultured Pirellulaceae bacterium. Taxonomy (GTDB): domain Bacteria; phylum Planctomycetota; class Planctomycetia; order Pirellulales; family Pirellulaceae; genus Mariniblastus. Next base: position 20,624 of record CAYOZV010000065.1, on the reverse strand, counting down.
CCAGCGGAGACATTTCGTCAAAAAGCGCGAAGTTTTGAAAAACAACGCCCGCCAAACCGCCTCGCGCGGGTTGGTCGCCAATGGTGACCTTGCCGCTGTAGCCAATCGCGGATTCAAAACTCGTATGCAGTCCCGCAATCAGCTTCAGCAGAATCGACTTGCCAACGCCGCTGGGCCCGACGATCAGCGTGATCTCGCCGGGCTGGAACTGGGTGGAGACATTTTCCAATAGGTCGCGGCCCCCTGCGGTGACGCATATTTCCTTCAGCTCCACCCCGAGTGCGTCCGTTTGTTTACTCATCAGCGCCCTCCGTTTTCGCCTCAACTGGAAAATAAGGGATCTCGTCATCGGCGACCGGAATTTGTATCGGCAACGGTCTGGCACCATCGTGGGGGAGGTGGTCGGTGCCCAGGGGAGCCTTCAACACCAGCCAACGTTCGTCTTTGTGCAGCACGCGATTGCGAAGCACCCGAGCGAATTCCGGCGTGATGCCGGTGCGGGGAGAGCCGAAGAGCGCTTTACCGATCTCGGTGACTGTCGGTTGCAAGCGATCGTTGGCGATGCGCATGGCAGCCATTGCCGAATCCGATCGCCAAGTGGTCTCGATCGACTGTTTTAGTTTTTGGTTGTCGACGATGGCGTTTTGAAAAATCTCCCTCACCAGCGCTTTTACTTGGGCGTCATTGAAGAGCTTTTGTCCGGCGTTGGTGAGCGTCTTTTTGAGCTTTTCATTCTGAGCAATTTTCGTCAGTAGCACCTTCTGCAGTTCGATTGCATCTGGCAAATGCGATTTCAAAATGGGAACGGCTTTCCTCTCCAAAAACCGATCAAACTCTTTGCTGGCCAGATTTTTGTCGGGCAAAGGTGCCACGTCGTAAAGATATCGCCACCCAAACCGCCAAACCGAAACCTCTCGCCAAATCTCCATGCCGATCTGCTGAGCCAACGGTTGGCTTTGAGTTTGGATGATGGGCCAGATTTCTTTTTCGAGTATCGGGAGAATGTCTTTTTCCAGAACCTCGGATTGGTATCGCCGACCGATGGCTTGAATTTGTTCTTGATGGTTTTCGATTTCGATGGCAACTTCGTCGCGGATGATCCGCGCGCTGTCGGCGATGGTCTGTCTGATGAGCGGCTGGAACGTTTGAAGCAATTCGTCTTGGTGGTGGGTGTAAGCGGCGACAATGAGTTCGGTCAGTTCGTTTCGCTTTGATGGGCTGAGCATCGTTTTGCCAATCCAGCCTAACGATTCGCTGGTGGCGTGATATTCGACGTGGGATTTTTCGGTCAGCGGTGGGAGGCCGCTGAGAAATTGGATCGTGGCGCGTCTCACCCAAGCCAATTTTACAGGCGGCTGCGAGTCCTTACGCGGGAAGTCAAGTTCGCAAACGGTACCGATGGGTTCGAGCTGACCGGAGTCCATTTCTAAGAACACCGGATCTCCGACCCCCAGAACGATTTCCGTCGCCGCGGTAATCTCCAAGGTGCGTTTTTGGGCGCCCAAGTAGTCAATGATCTGTCGCGCGGCGACTGGCGAGGCGGTCGTGGATTGCCGAAAGAAAACGATACCGCCGGCGATCAGGCCGATCCAGATCAGCATGCCGGCAACGAATGGAATGGCGTTTGATTGCTTGGTCACTTAGGCGCTTGGTAACTTGAAAAAATTGGTAATGGAGGGTTGTTGAATTTTCTGTTTGTGTCTTCTTTTGCCGTGTTTTCCCTTTTCGCGTTTCCTTTTTCGAATTTCTTTTTTGTTTCGGTGAATGGAAGCGCGGGATCTTTAACAAGATCCATTACGACGGTGATACTTGCCTCGCGTGCTGATAGTTTTATAAACTTCCCATTCGAATCGAAATAGGCCGATTTGCGGCGTCCCATGTCCATGTCGAATCAGCGGACAATTTCTTCCCGAAGCAAAAGCAGGCGGCGACGTTAAATAATTTAAACGAAAACGCTTGGCCCAAGACGTCTTTGGCAAACTTTTGATGGGCGCGATTGGAAGCAATGTTGTGGGGGGTAACACACAGCAAAAACTGTGGGTCGCCGGAGGTCGTCGTCGCAAATTTATGCTGGCCCGCGTCGCACATAAAACCGAGCACCCGCTGGTAGATGCCTTGGCGACGAAACTGCGGGGCCACCAAAGCCGCGAACAACCAAACTTGGTTGGGTCGTAAATTGTATTGGATCCCCAAATCCCCTTCGGTGAATTGTTGCCGCACGGCCCATAATGCGGCCGCGATTTGCCCACCCGATTTTGCTTGGGCGATCATGAAATCTTCTGGCACTTCGGCGGAGGAGGTGTAGGTTAATTCCTCAGCGGCCTTAAGGTCCTGTGGCGTATCACACCAAGAGAGGCGGATCGTCGAGTTGGCGGTAGCTTCTTTTTGGGCCAAAACCGAGGCCAGCCGCGCGGCGTCGATTTCGTAAACAACAAAATGTCGAAACCGAAACAGCCACGCCGGGACGACACGATTGATTGCGATGCCTACGGAATACAAAAATCCAGTTCTGCGAATTCGCGCTAACATATTGTTTAAGCTCTCCGGCGGTATTGCATATAGACATCGTCGTCCAAACGCCTGACGGATCTTAACGATAGTTCGTCGGCTGCTTCCATGAGGATTGGGTTTTCGCCTTCGACGGGGGTGATTGAGTTCTTTCCGCCCAAAAGTTTTGGGCCAACGAACAAATGGATTTCGTCGATTTGTTTCAGTCGGTGAAGGCTGCCCAGCAGCGTGCCGCCCCCTTCGACCAACAGATTCGTGCCGCCTTGATCGGCGAATTCTTTCATGAACGCCAGCAATCGCTCGCAAGGATCCGCTTGTTCGCCCACCCAAACTTCGACGCCGGCTTCGGCAATTTTCTTGGCGTGCTGATAGTTGTACGCCGGAGACGTAACCAAGATCGTTGGCACCTCCGTCGCCGTGGTCACCAGTTTTGAGTTTAAACGCAGGCCTGCTTTTGAGTCCACGACAATGCGGGTCGGTGTGCGCGACTTATGTGATCGCGCGGTCAAAGACGGGTTGTCATTGAGGGCCGTTTTAGCGCCCACCATGATCCCGTCAACACGGCCTCGGATTTTTTGGACTAACTCGCGCGAGTGTTCGTTGGAGATCCACTGGCTGTCACCGTGCATCGTGGCAATTTTTCCGTCGATGGTCATCGCCCATTTTGCGATGACCCAGGGCAACCCCGTTTTCATCCGTTTAAGGTAAGGGGCCAGGCTGTTTTGGGCTTCGGTGGTTTCAACGCCGGTGGTGACTTCGATCCCCGCCTGCTGCAATCGTTGAATGCCGGCCCCAGAAACATCCGGATTAGGATCCAACACCGCAACCACGACTCGCGCGACTTTTGCTTCGATCAAAGCATCGGCACACGGGCCCGTTTTGCCCTGATGCGAACAGGGTTCGAGCGTCACATAAACGGTCGCTCCCTCCACGTTGCCGCCGGAGGATTGCGCATTGGCGATGGCGTTGACCTCGGCATGGGCTTGGCCAAACTGCTGGTGATAGCCTTCGCCGATCACGTCTTCGCCCTGCACAATGACACAACCGACCATCGGGTTGGGTTCGACGAAACCTTGCCCTTGCCACGCGATTGCGATCGCGCGTTGCATGTGGAGGGCATCTTTGAGGGGTTGGTCCATAGTCTAGCGGGGCTTGATGGAAGCACGTAAAGGTGCCAAATTGGTTTGAGGGGCGTCTGCCGTTTTCGCTGACTTATTCTAAATCATATCTTATTAATGCCTACGTGCCATGAATGCAAACGCAGATACCGAAGCTGGATTTTCAGAAAAAGTGCTCTACGAATCACATCCTTCGATGTTTCGCAACCAGCCGGTGTGGTTTGTGATCACGGTGCTGCTGTGTTTGATCGGCGTCGGGCTGGTTGTTTTCGCCATTTGGTTCATCAAGTGTAAAGGTACGACGTTGACCGTGACCGAAGATCGCACACGCCTTCGGCGCGGGTTGCTGTCAAAGTCGATCACTGAGGTTTGGCATCAAGATATCCGCAACGTGCAACTGGACCAGACTTTTTTTCAGCGGCTGTTGGATGTGGGGTCCATTGGAATCTCAAGCGCCGGCCAAGGCGGCCTGGAGATTTTTGTGACAGGGATTCCTCAGCCAGATCAAGTCAAAGAATTGATCGACCGATATCGTAAACGCGATTGAGGACGCGCAGAATGATTGAGCCGCCCGATCGTGTAGTGGGTCTTTTTTTATAAAAAGAGGGGGTTTTGGGGGTAATGTTGTTTTAAAAAATAAACAAAGATAT
>CAYOZV010000065.1:14673-16338 GCA_964408465.1 uncultured Pirellulaceae bacterium | reverse complement strand
TATCTTTTTAAAGATCCGGCGGGGAAAGGGAGCTTCAGTATCTTAAAAAAGACCCACTACGTCCACTATGCTTTTAGAAACCATCCTTTCGGTGGGGCGACAGATCTGTGCGAAAATTAACTAGCATCCAAAATCAGAAATCAATACGAACATGCCGACTTCTTCTGCCTACGAAAAACTGTGCGTGCATCTCAAAAAGATCGCAATCCTCCAATCGACCTCCGCCCTCCTAGAGTGGGACCAGCAAACGAAACTGCCCGCGGGGGCCGGTGCGTACCGAAGCGAACAGATGACTTACTTCGCAGGCGAAGCACATCGCCTGCGTACGGAGAAGCAGCTGGGCCAGTGGATCGACGAAATTTCATCCTCCGAGGATGCCAGTGATCCCTATTCGGTGACCGGTTGCACGATCGCGCAAGTGAAAAAGGATTTCGATCGCCAGGTCAAATTGCCGGCGCGGTTGGTCGAGGAATTGGCGCGAGCGTGTTCTCAGGGACATCAGATTTGGGTCGAGGCCAGGCGTGATAACGATTTTGCCAAGTTCGCCCCAGCACTGAAGACGATCATAAAATTAAAGCAGGAGCAGGCTGACGCCGTCGGGTTTGACGATTGCCGATACGACGCGCTGTTGGACGAATTCGAACCCGGCGCGAAAACTTCCGAGGTGGCTCAGATCCTTGAAGGCTTGCGATGCGAACTTGTCCCCTTGGTCGATTCGATCAAAGGCAGCACGCAGAAACCGCCGGTTGAAATTTTGCATCGTCGGTATCCGATCGAGGCTCAGGAGAAGTTTGTTCGTGAAGCTTCGGCCCAGATCGGTTTTGACTATCACAATGGTCGATTGGATGTGACTCACCATCCGTTTTGCACTGAAATGGGGCCCAACGATTGCCGCATTACAACACGCTATGATGCAAATTTTTTCAGTTCGGCTTTTTTTGGAACGCTGCACGAAGCGGGGCATGGAATTTATGAACAGGGTCTGCCTGCGGATCAATATGGACTTCCGCCGGGGCAGTATTGCAGTTTAGGCATACACGAATCTCAGTCGCGGCTGTGGGAGAATCTTGTTGGACGCAGCATGAGTTTCTGGCAATATTTCTTCCCCGTCGCCGTCAAGTATTTTCCCAAAGCGCTGTCGGGGGTTTCGCTGGATCAGTTTTACGCCACCATCAATCACGTCGCTCCTTCGTTGATTCGCGTCGAAGCGGACGAAGCGACTTACAACCTCCACATCATTATTCGATTCCAGTTGGAACAAGAGTTGATCGAAGGAACATTGTCGGTCGACGATCTGCCGGAGGCTTGGAATGAGAAGTACCAAGACAGCCTGGGCATCACGCCGACCGATCCTAGCGATGGTGTGTTACAAGACGTTCATTGGAGTGCGGGATTGATTGGCTATTTTCCGACGTATTCGTTGGGTAATTTATATGCCAGCCAGCTGTTTTCGGCCGCGGGCGATTCCCTGGGGGATTTGAATTCGCAGTTCGCCGAGGGCAGCTTTACGCCGCTGAAGCAATGGTTAAATGAGAACGTGCATCAGTTTGGCAAACGCTATTCGTCCAGTGCACTGTGCGAAAAGGTCACCGGCAGCCCGCTGTCGCAATCGCACTTGATGTCGCACCTGCGTGAAAAGCTATCGCCGATATATAATCTATAAGG
>CAYOZV010000065.1:2539-14573 GCA_964408465.1 uncultured Pirellulaceae bacterium | reverse complement strand
CGCACTTGATGTCGCACCTGCGTGAAAAGCTATCGCCGATATATAATCTATAAGGCCAAACTAGATTTTGGCGATAGCTTCCGTTACCGGTAGTGGATCTTGTTAAAGATCCTGAACTTCCTCTCCCCGGCGGGATCTTTAACAAGATCCACTACGTTTCATGGGAAAAATCGCAGTTAAACCATTGGTGATCAACATGATTTTCAATCTTACGGTCGTGCGTTTGGCGATTGTCGTTTCCTTGGGCACTGTCTCAGTCGCAGGGTTCGGTGTGGCCTCTGCACAGTCGCCATTGGATGCTGACACGCCTGTGGCAACGCTGGTGAAGCGGTTGGGGGCGGAGGATTTTGTTCAGCGCCAACAGGCTTCGAAATTGCTTTTCGAAAAAGGCGCGTCGATTGTGCCCGAGCTTGAATCGGTGCCCCTGTCGTCTAACCCAGAAGTCAATCAGCGCGTCGGTGACCTGGTGAAGTTACTCTCCGCTGGTCCGGAGGCGGTCAAGAACAAAGAAACATTTGACGCGATCATTAACTTCGAAAATGCGGAGCTGGAAACTCGTAAACAGCTACTGGAAAAATTGCTCAGCGGCGAACAGTACGACATGTACTTCCACATGGTCCAGAAGATGCCGGATGATCAAGCCGAAGAAATCTTCAGCGAAAGTCGTATGCAGCAGTTGGTCCGCGTGTTGTGCGACAAAGGGCGTTGGGACGACATCCAAGCGATTCTTTCACATCGGTTGACTTGGAAGTATGAACCCAATTTATGCGGGCTGTATCATCAGACGATGGGGACGTTGGACGTTTACATCGACAAGATGAAACGAGAGGTTGACGATTCGGAATTTGCAGACGCGAAGCAGTTGACGACGTTGATCGGATTGCTGAGGGCGGAGGGGGAATACGATGCGGCGATGAAGTACGCCAAACGTTTTGGTAGTGCTGAATTGGTCTCCAGTTACGAGAATCAAATCTTGATGGAGTCCGGCAACTGGCAGGCACTGGCCGATCGGGCGGTGCTGAGCGATGATCCGATCGAGTCTGATCGCTACTTTTTGTGCGACCGCATGACGTACCCGATGGTTAAGTATTGGGGCGGCTCTGAAGACGAGTTTTTGAAGGCCGTTGAAAGAGTGACCGAGAAATCAATTGCAGACCAAAATGAAAAACGGGGTGGCCCAAAAGGCGACGGCGATAAAAATGACGACGGCGATATAGAGGGCGATGGCGAGAACAAAATTGAATTTGCCGTCGATCCCATTTTGCAACAGATCCACCTGCTGACCTTGAATTGGCAAGAGGCCAAAAAAGGTATTAAGTTCAGCCAAGATGAAGCAACGGCTCAGATACTCGCAATCGTCAATCAATATGAACTGTTGTTGGATGAATTAAATCTGGGCCACGATTTTGCCAGTCATCAAAGATGGGCGACCGCTAAGCAAGCCGAGCTTGAGAAACTGACAGACAGATTTGCGACCGCCCGTGGCCGCACCGGCCTCAAGGATAACCTCAACAAAGTCAATAACGCCATCGGCTACTATCTGGGAATTTGCGACCTGTTTGCTGAATTGGGGTTGGAACGCGAGGCGATCCTCTTCGTTAGGCAATTGTACCAACAGATCTACCCCGTCGCCGCCATGGAGGCGACTCGCCTGGATTTGATTGGTCGCGTGGCCGACTATGGGGACGCTGAGGCGCTGTGGGATTTCATCGAAAACGCAGGGCTGAGTAATGTGCAGTTGAAGTCGTTGGTCGATGTTCAACGACCACAGTTCAGGGGGCTTCCAGAAGATAAGTACTTTGTCCTGTTCGGCTTCAAGAATCAGGTCGCTCGGTTCGTTTATGAGAAGCTGTCCCCCAAAATTGATGATCGCATCGAGCTGCTTAAACGCGTCGCGCATGTCGTTAATTATCAACTGAAGCCGTCGGATATTTCTTCAGACGATGGTGGTGAAAAAGCGGAACCGCGTTTAAGCCTTGATGCGAACGTTGCGTTGATCGAGCACAGTTATGGGTCGGACGAATGTTGGAAGATCAGTCAAATCTATGCTTACCATCAACGGCCGGAGGCGAAACAGTGGCGGATGCGGGCGGCGACCAATGGGGATGTGCGTGCGATCAAGCGGATGGCTGATGAACTGTTTGACCAAGGGGACTATTTGAATGCTGCGGCGATGTTTGAACAAGAATACAAGCTGGCGATGAGCCCGCTGCCGCTGTCACGGGCGGCTCAATCGTACGGGTTGGCAGGGAATCGGCTGAAGGAGAAACGGATCAATTTCCGCGCGTATGTGCAGTCGGATTTCATGTACGATAGCAATTTTATCGAAACGTTTGTGACCTATTTAGAAGAGGACCATGCCGATTTGATCGCCGATCGGTTGCGGTATCGGATCTCTACCAGAGGGCTTTCGGCGCACAGTGTGTTGACTCATGTTGGGTGGCAGGTTTTGGAGAAAAGCGATCCTGTTGCCGCCGCCAATTTCGCGAAGATGCGTTTATTGTTCAGCCGCAGCGCCGAATCCCCCGTGCGTCTGATGTCATTTGCGCTGAGCGCTCATACGGTGGAGGCGACGGCGGCCGTTGTGGAGGGCGATTATGAAAAGGCCGATCGTATTTTGAAGCGGTTACTGGATTTTTCGCCGGCGACGCCCTCGGTGGCCGAAAAAACTGTCGTGCAGTTAGATCTGGCCGGAGAAACCCAGAGGGCCGATGCGGTGGTTGACCGGCTGAAAGGGTTTTATCACGAGTTGCTGGCGGATTATCCTACCAGTTCGACGCACTGCAATAACTACGCGTGGGTGTTGGCCTGTGCGCGGCGGAACGCCGATGCGGCGGTGCGACATGCTCACACCGCTGTCGCAGGTCGTCCTAATAGTCCCGGTTTTATAGACACGCTGGCCGAAAGCTATTTCGCGGCGGGGAACATTGATAAAGCGGTGGAGATAATCAACCACGCCGCCTCGATCGAACCGGAGAAGGCGTACTACAGAAATCAGAGGAAAAAGTACGAGGCGGCGCGGTAGGGTTTTCGCGAGTCTCTATTTAGAGAGTTTCGTGTTGGATTTTATTTCTGTTGGGCTTCGGTGCTGAGGAAGTTCGGATGGAGGGAGTTCGGATGGCGGGAGCCATCGGGGTAGTGCGTTCCCAGGCGGGAGCCTGGGAACGAGCGTGGCGAGCGTGGCGAACGTGGGCGGGAGCGTCGAGCGTGACGCAAGCGATTTGGACACCACGTTAGAAATTTGAGTTTCGTCTCAGCAGATCGGATTGAGTCTTGCGGCCGATTTGGTCGGTTAGTGCTTCCCAAGCGGCGGCCACTTTTTCCAGCGTTTTCTTGGATGAAAGATCTGATTTCAGAGCGACACGAATCTCATCATCCAAAATTTTTAAGTATTCGCCGGCCCTTAAAATCTTAGGCAGCGTCATGATCAGCGCTTGGTCGTGGGCGTCTTTGCGTTGGTTCGTAAAAGCCGTTTCGAACTCCGGCGAAAAATGATCACCAATCCAAGCTTTCGTGTCGCCAAGATGCGTAATGCGGAATGGGCCCCGCGATGGATTGGCACGAAAGAGCGTCTGGCTGATCGAAGATTCAGTCAGCCAGTTCAAAAATTCTGCGGCCGATTGAGGGCGGCGGCTGTTTTTCGTTTGTGACGCCAACAGACTCTCCATGCCGTGCAGGTCGACGACGTTGGGTTCGCCGGACTGCCGTGTGGCCCATGACTTCGTCGATTCGTCAAAGTAGGTGTTGCTGCCGGGAAGTGAATGAACCATCAAAGTTGGCGATGCCGGCGCGCTTGAGCTAGGGGATACCGCGGTCGTGGGCCAAGTCATTCCGGCGGCGCCGTCACCATCAAGCAGACCCTGCAAAATAGCGTCTGGCGTGAGTTCCAAGTTTGCCGGATTGAGCGCCGTCAGTGATTTGAGTTCATCAAGCGCCCGCACGAATGCCTCGGAGGTAATCAATGGCTGCATCGTTCGTCTTTGGAACAGGACCGACAAACGACCTTTCTGTCGGGCGTAGGGGGCGGCAACTGCAATGAACGTTTTAGCTGCCCATCCCTCTGCTAGGGGAACGGCGATGTCCCGCGCGGGAGTTGCGTTGCCGGTGTTGGATTGGTTGGAGTTGGCTTGGCTGCCGCTGGGCAGTTTTTTCAAACGTTCCGCCCAGCGAATCAACTGGCCCCACGTTTCGGGAATTCGCGTTTGCGTGCGCTCGAGCGCATCGGGTTGATAGATTAACGAAAACATAGGACCACCGCAGGGAACCGCCCACGTTTTACTGTCGTAGCGAATGCCACTTTTGCGGAAGTGTTTCAGCAGGTCATTTTTGTTGAATGAAGGGCTTTGATATATCGAAGGTTTCAGTTCGGCGATGCGACCCCGATGAACGAGTTCGATCATTATTTCCGACGGGTAGACAACGACGTCAATCTCTTGCGGAATTTCGAAGTCGGACTGTGCGATCTCTTTGACGGATGTCGTTTTGATATTGAATTCAGAATCGTGCTGCGCGGACCATTGACGCTGCAAGGGTTCCGCGATTTCGCCGTCGCCGATGACCAGCACCGTGCAGGGGTAGGCGCGAGACACTTCGGTACTGGCATCGGGGGCGTCGATTTCCAATCGCTGGCCGGTTTTTTGCTCGCATCCGCTCATTAAGACCATCAGCAGCAGGATGACGGGCATTGAATTTAAGTTAGCCGAGGGACGTTTAACGCGGATCAAGTGCATGATTCAATGGGGGCAAAGTTCGAAAGCGGCGCGGTGGTGATATTAATTTTTATACGCGTTTGTTATTGTAAGTGTTCCACGAAATGCTTGCACCACATCTAACTCAGTAACTTTTTTTGCGCGGTGTTTATCCGCTGTTAGGATCCAATTTCATGCGGTCAACAGATATTCAAATCGTCGATGTCGAATTGTTTTTGATACCCGTGCAGACGCGCATGCCGTTGAAGTTCGGTGCTGAGTCGCTTGATTCGGTGATTTGTGGTCGTGCTAAGGTTACCGTGGAAAAGGCCGATGGAACTCGCGCGATCGGCTGGGGGGAAACTCCGCTGTCGGTCCAGTGGGTGTGGCCGAGTACTTTGCCGTACCAACTTCGGCTGGACCGGTTGATTGATTTTTCAAAACGCTTTGCCGCGGAAGTTGCGACGGCAAAACTTTCTGGGCATGCCGTTGAGATTGGCGTGGAAATGATCGAGGGACTGTTGCGTGAGCAAGCACAGAAAGATTCCAGTGGTTCGGATCATGCCCTGCCCTACCTCGCGTCATTGGTTATTTGCAGTATTTTCGACCAAGCCATTCACGATGCTTATGGTGTGGCCAATGAGATCGACATTTATCAGGCTTATGGGCCCGAATTTTTGGACCGAGAGATTGCTGATTTCTTTACAGGTGACTTGATGACGTCTGACGTCCGCCGTGCGTTTGCCGGACGCTACCTGGATGACTTTTTGGATCTCAACCCACCCAAAGAAATCCCCGTCTGGCACTTGGTAGGTGGGCTCGATCCGGTTTCTGCCGCTGAAGTCACCGATCAACATCCGCGCGACGGGTATCCGGTGTCGTTGCGCGAATGGATCGAAACCGATCGGCTAAAGTGTTTGAAAGTCAAACTGCGTGGCACCGATAGTGAATGGGATCTGCAACGAATGATTGATGTGGGGACATTGTCATTGGAGTTAGGCGTGACGGCACTGTCGGCGGATTTTAACTGCATGGTCACCGACGTGAATTATGTGAATCAGATTTTGGATAGACTGAAAAAGGATCACCGCGCGATCTGGGATTTGATTCTCTATGTGGAGCAACCTTTTCCCTATGAACTGGATGAATTGAGGCTTGACGTGCAGACCGTTTCGGATCGTAAACCGCTGTTCTTGGATGAGAGTGCACACGATTGGCGGCATGTCGAATTGGGACGCTCTTTGGGTTGGACGGGAGTGGCTTTGAAAACGTGCAAGACGCAAACGGGGGCCTTGCTGAGCCTGTGTTGGGCGAAGGTTCACGACATGCCACTGATGGTGCAGGATTTGACTAACCCAATGCTGGCAATGGTTCCTCACGTTCGTTTGGCCGCGCATGCGGGGACGATTATGGGCGTCGAAGCCAACGCGATGCAGTTTTACCCGGCGGCTTCGGTCGAACAGGCCAAGATTCACCCCGGGCTTTATCTGCGACGCAATGGAGTGCTGGATCTCAGCACTATCGGCGGTGACGGGTTCGGCTATCGGGTTGACCAGATGGCCAAAAGGTCGCTGCGTCCTGAGTTGTAGGCCGTACCAAACCGATAGGCGCAGTTACGGCAGTGCTACCTTTACACTTCGAACGCATCACCAACGGTGGATGCAAAATTCGAAAAGAAATCCGTATTGTCAAAGAAATCGTCACCACGCCGGCGCGCTTCATTGGATGTGATTTGCGATCTTACTAGAGTTAGATCCGCTCCGTCGGTGTAAATGCCAGCGCCATCACGCGCTTTGTTTGACTCAAAAACTGCGTCCGCAATTATCACATCGTTGCTTTGCAGAAAAGCACCGCCGCCATCGTGAGCGAGTGCCTGGTTACCAATAAATCGAGTTGGCTGCGAACGGCTGGCGTAGACTTGTACTTGGGTATGTTCACCCGCCCACAATCCGCCTCCACTGTTTCTAGCCTTATTGCCGGCCAGCGTTGATCCTTGAAGGCGCAACGAAGTCGCGTTGTCGGCCCTGCCATCAACAAAGATAGCCCCGCCTAGATTGGTTCCCTCTAGAGAGAAAGTGCCCACTGACCGAACCAACCGTGCTAAGTTACCTCGACCATTTTCATCGCCGAATGTTGACTCAAAAACAAGAGCATCACCGCCGTCAGTGATCGCTAAAGCGCCGCCTGAACCTTCGGCGACATTATCGAAAAAGGATGACCCGGCCACTTCAAGGGTGCCGTCTTTAGAATAGATGGCTCCTCCTCGTCCATACCGAAAGACCTCTCCTCCGGATTCATATTTCGTCTTGGCCGTGTTACCGGCAAAAGTGGATGAGTAAATTCTTAGGCTTGCCTCATCGTTAAAGATTGCTCCCCCGCCTCCAGAGCCGTTCACTTGACTGTCTTGTGATAGCGAAACGTTTTGAAGAAACCGCGAATTTGAAATCTGAAGGTCGCCTGACCTAATCGTAACTGCGCCGCCATGGTCTCCACCTACGTTCTCTTCAAACGTACTACCATCAATCACAGCATTGGGCGCTCCAACCAAAATTGCTCCGCCTTCGGAACTGCGATGAGGAAAGGGGGAACCCGCGCTGCGGTTTCCGGAGAACGTTGACGCAGAAACATTCAGCTGGCCGCCGGCCACAATCGCTCCGCCGCCATTTTGGGCGACATTATCCGTAAACGTAGACCGATGGATCGACAAGACACCCCGGCTGGAAATCGCTCCGCCGGAGCCTCCATCTATTTCCGCAGTCGCCGAATTGCCGGAAAATGTAACATCGGTCGCTCGAAGGAGACCGCTGTTAGAGATGCCACCACCAGAAGTAAACCCGAAGCCATTGCTCCGTGTAACAATTGCTTGGTTCAATGACACGTCGGTGCCATTTGAAAGGTAGACTCGGTTATCCGCGCCGATGTAAATTCCGCCTCCCGCTCTTGGAGAAATGTTCTCAGTGATCTCAGTGTTGTTGATGACCGATGTAGCGTTGGTCCCCACCAATGCGATACCGCCGCCACTCAAACTCAATGACGTTGCCCCGCCCGAAAGCACGCCCCCTAACAGTCCTAAGGAATCATCGTCTCGATCGGGTGCGGCGGGATCGGAGGAGGTTTCGTTGGAAGATATTTGGCTGCCGGAGGAGAATAAATCGCCGAAGCCAATCGCAACGCCGCCACCAATCTCCGCCTCGTTGGAGGTAAGGGCTGATTCAAATAGCCGCACGACACCAAAAGCGGAGAAGACGCCTCCTCCTAAGCCGTGAGAGAAGTTGTCTGTGACTTGGGAGTTAGCCAAAAACACGTCGCTATCCAGGTTCAAGATTCCTCCGCCGCCAGAGCGCGAAGCCGTGGCTCGATTGTTAGTGATGGTAGACCTGAAAAACTGAACGCGCCCTTCGCCTTGAGTCAAAACCGCTCCGCCTTCCCGCGCGTTGCCGCCAGTCAAGGTTAGCTCCGTGAAGGCAATTCGTTGGTCAGTGTTGACCGAAAAGATCCGACTTTGGCCACCGGCGTCAATCGTTATGTTTGCGTTGTCTCCACGAATCACAAGGCCGTCAGTGATTTCCAGTTCCGTACCTGAGAGGCTAATAGTTTGCCCCGCGATCGAAGAGGCGAACCGAATGAAGTCAGGAGAACTGTCTCCGGCGGCTGCGTCTCCAAAAGCAGCATTCGTATTGGCCGCCGTAATCGCCTCGCGCAGACTGATCTGCCCATCTGGCTGAGAATTCAAGTCGTCACTGATTGTGTCGACGGTAAAAACCGCTAACAGGCGGCGGTGCTCCAAAGCTCGATACTCCACCGAACTGAGGTGGTGTTTGCGCCGGTTCGGAGTGGGGACCAAAGTAAAGCTCTCGGCCAGACGGTTAAGGATTCGGACGAACCGTGTTTGCGGACGTTTCATAGTTGAAAATCTCGAGTTGATAGAATTCAGAAGCTTTGTCCTGCTATTCCTTGGAGGGAAAGCAAATATTCAATGCCTATCATATACCTTCCACTTGGCAACGCATTAATGGAAGAATCGTCCAACTTTGCGACAGGCCTTTATCAGCCAACTGTGCCGTGATGCAAAGATGCCGGCGCGCCTGTCCCAGGCGCAGAATGTGGGGCAGGTTTTTACCCTGCCATGTTTTAAGCAACCTTAAAGACTTTCCGAGGCCCACTTTGCCTGATTGGATCGCCGGGCGGAAGACCTAGTAGTCCTTCCACCGCGTCGCTGTACCGTGCCCGAGTCGCGTCTACTCTACTTGCGCTTCGCGGCTGGCGAGGTGGACGGCTTGGTGTACCGAATCCAAATACAGCTTTGGGTTGGATTCGAATTTGGCACGCGTTTGGGAATTTTTGAACAGCACGACATGTTGCTGTTTGTCCTTTCCCATAAAGACGCCATTTTCCTCGAGCCCGTCCGTTAGGTTTCCCTGTTCATGAAAGATCACTGGGTCGTAGCCTGAAAGCAGTGGGCTAAAACGATCCGGATCCGTTTTGAACAATTCGTAATTCTCTTTTGAACTGAACAGGTAAGTTCGGTCGCGGTGGATGATGCCCCACTTCGCATCTCCCTCTACCCACTGCCCGTCTTTGATTAGTGATACGGGACATTTCCCGTGAAGGGCAAAATTTTCTTCGGCGGCCTCGTTCACTGGTTTAACTTTTGGCGTGATTAGATCTTTGGGCTGTTGGTCCTTAAGCATGGATGCTTGTTGAGCGAATTTGGGTTGGCCCTCTCTGTAGGACTGAATCCGCGCGTTGGAACTTGCGATGATCTTGGCTTGGTTGGTTGGGGCGACGACTGGATCGACGGCATCTGTTTGGATTCGAGCAATCGAGGCACCGGTGACCTGCGGGTCGATCCGTTTGCCGTCGGTTGCGTCAATCATTTCCGAGACCTCTAAACCAGGGATAGACTTGGACGCGGTGAGCTTCGCTTGGTTGGCGCGACGAAAGAATTGGTTGCTGGTAACACGCATTGGTGTTGCCGCAGGAGCATTGCGTGGCACCGTCATTTTTGGACGTTGCTTGGCCAAAAAAGTCCTGCGATCAAAATGCTCATTAGCGCGGTGAGGATGAAACTCGTTAGTCGCCGGGTCGTATGCGGCCGCTGGATTTTCTAAACGCTTTTCAGGGATCTTGAAAAAACGAGAGCTGCGCGGCTTCGCACCGACTGCGGAGCCTACCGGGAAGGTCCCGGAAGTTGTCGATGCCAATCCGGTCAGTGCGTTCTGAAGTTCAGATTTAGGATCTGATTGCTTTTGTTCACCACCCTGACCTCTTTGGTCGTGGGTCGTGATCATCTGGCCGTAATTAGACCGCCTTGCTAGTTCACGCGCTTCCTTGGAAACACCAACGGCACTCACTTTATTAGGCCCGCTCGCGCCGAAATTCGAACGCTGATCCAGCGGAGCGTCCATCGGTGACATCGCGCGTTTGAGCTGAGCGATGGCTGAATTCTGGCCGGCGGCAGTTTGATCGGGTTGGTAATTAATCGATTTGCACATGCTGACAAAATTTCGGGTATCGGTGGGGCTATTGCGTCGGCCGATCACTTCGCCATCAGGGGATAGGAACACGTCGTGCGGTATGCTGCGGACGTTGAGTTCTTCGGCGAGGGCCTTGTTCGTGTCGATGTTGACCAGAACGGGCACGGCGTGTTGGTGAATCGCGCGGACGACCTCGGGACTGCTGAAGACAAACCGCTTTTGGTTCTGGCAGGGGCCGCACCAATCGGCGGTGAAATGCAGCATGATCGGTTTGGATTCTGCTCTTGCTTTTAGTGATGCCGCGTGGGGATTGGTCTCCCATTGAATCGCGTTGTAGTTCATTTGCTGAGCCAGCCCGACGCGCGCCATGCAGCAGCACCCGGCAATGATGGCAAAAATTACTAATCTGTTCATCCGTCGTCGTCCTTGACTTAAGATCACTGTCGTTGGAGCGCGGCACGCTCGTTTGGGGGTAACGCCGAAATGAGAGCCTCCCCTGATCTTTTCATCGACTTTGCTGGCAGTGGGGCTTAGGAAAACTTAATCGGTTATAGCGATTTTTTGCTGTTAATAAGCCGCGCGGTTCCGACAGGGCGGGAGGTTGGGGTTGGCCAAAATCGGTCGCCGGTCGGTTTCTGGTTAAACGGGGATGGCTGCTGGCGGAGAGATACGAGCTGAGATTGAGCCCTAAGAGGCCGGTTTGGGCGAAAAAATCAAGTTTTCACGGAAATAGAAATTTGCGATTAATCTATTTTAAGCTTGACACCCAAGTATGGTTAGACAACACTTTCACTCAGATTAAACAACCTTGGCACTTGATGCTGAGGCCTCGAACATAAGGTTCGAAGCCTCTGAAAACACGATTGTCGCCGAGGAATGTCCAATGGAATGGGACTTCTTTTCAACAGCTAAAGACGGCGATTCTTTTTTTGAGACTTGTGTCGCCTCAGAATCTTGCGAATTTGGAACTCGACCAGTTTTCGGTTTACATTTTAATGTGGCCATGAAACTACCAGACTTTCCCAGGCTCGATTGGTTGTTTTGATCCAACTCTCCATGGCTTTGTTATTGGGCGGAACAAAATGTTCGTTCGATCGTAACTTTGTCATTGAAACTTTCAATTTCATTTAATAAATAATTTTGAGAACTCGGAACGGGCTCGGTGCATGCTGCACCGGACGGCCATCTTGATGTGCGGCTACTGCCCGATCAAGTTCGACACGAACCGCTGAACATGAAGTGATCTCGAATCATTGAGTCTTCTTTCATAGGTGTTTCGTTTGTCCGAAAGCTCAGGATTTCCTGCTTCTGTTGCGGGCTCTGCGTTTGTTGTCGCCAAGTGGTTACGCTTGAGACAACGATAAAAGCTTGTTTTGGATTTTTCCAAAAGTGTCAACAGAAGCCGCGGTCCGCATCGGGAATGTTCTGGATGTAGATGGCTAGTTGAGGCGTCGTTATGAAACAAACCAAGCAAGTGATTGCGCGGAAAACTCACCTTTTGTCTGGCGGCAGCTCGCGCTGTTACGCCACGCACATGTATTCGCCAATGCGACATCCGTTGTCGCGCGGGCACTTCTTGAAACCTGTATTTCTCTCTTAAGATCAGGACCCAGTTAAATATGGCCAAAAAACGTACTCGCCGTGGTAGCAGTTCTACTGCTGAAGATGGTGGCGGCGATAGTCGAAACTCAAACGATTCGCGGCGTGATTTCGACGATCGTTCTTCCAACAACCAAGCGAACGATAATTCGTCTTCCTCCAACAACAGGGCCTCCAATGATTCCGACGGCGGAAACAACGGCGGCGGTGGAAATAACGGCGGTGGAAACAACGGCGGTGGCTCACGTCGCAGACGCCGCAGGTCCGGTG
>CAYOZV010000065.1:0-2439 GCA_964408465.1 uncultured Pirellulaceae bacterium | reverse complement strand
AACGGCGGTGGAAACAACGGCGGTGGCTCACGTCGCAGACGCCGCAGGTCCGGTGGTGGAGGCGGCAACTCCAACAACTCCAGCTCCAACAACGGTGGCGGCGGTGGCGGCGGTGGTGGCAACAGCCGTCGACGACGCAATAGTGGCGGCAACGGCGGCAATCGAAATAATAACAATCGCAACAATAGCAACCGCAACAATAACAACAATCGTTCTCGGCGCGGTAATCGCGAACCGGTCGAATTCGACGACGCGGAACTGGTCGATGGTTACGGCATGTTGGAGATGCATCCCAACGGTTACGGTTTCCTGCGCAGCCCAGAGAATAACTACAGCCGCGAAAAATCCGATCCATTCGTGCCCGGCACGATGATCGAAAAATACAACCTGCGTGCGGGACTGATGCTGACCGGACGCGTTCAGCCGGCCCGACGCCAGCAAGGCCCTCGGTTGCGTGAGATCGTCGACGTCGATGGTAAAACGCCTGATGAATATACCGAGGTCGCGTCGTTTGATTCGCTGACGCCAATCAACCCCGAAGAGTGGTATCAACTCGAAACAGGCCCCGAACCAGTGACCACGCGCGTCATGGATTTGCTGACGCCGATGGGCAAAGGCCAGCGTGCTTTGATTGTCGCGCCCCCGCGCAGTGGCAAAACAATCATGATGCAACACATCAGTCAAGGCATCGCAAAGAATCACCCCGATTCTAAATTAATCGTGCTGCTGGTCGATGAGCGTCCTGAAGAAGTCACCGATATGCGACGCAACGTCAAAGGTGGAGAGGTCATCGCTAGTAGCTTGGATGAAGACGTCGAAAGCCACGTTCGATTGTCTCAATTGGTCATCGAACGCTGCAAGCGGCTTGCCGAAATGGGCCAGGACGTTTTCTTGCTGATGGATTCAATTACGCGACTGGCGAGAGCGTTTAATAAATGGGTCGGTAACACCGGACGCACGATGTCCGGTGGTGTCGACATCAAAGCGATGGACGTACCTAAAAAGTTGTTCTCGGCCGCGCGGGCGTTTGAAGAAGGTGGTTCGTTAACGATCGTGGGTACGGCGTTGATCGATACCGGCAGTCGCATGGACGAACTGATTTTTCAGGAGTTCAAAGGCACCGGTAACATGGAATTGGTATTGGATAGAAAGTTGGCCGATCGCCGAGTTTGGCCCGCGATGGACATCAACAAATCCGGTACGCGACGAGAGGAATTGCTACTGGACGAGGAGAAGTTAGCGGCGGTTACGATGCTGCGAAGGACTTTGACGACGATGCCTCACGTGGAAGCGATGGAACAACTTACCCGCCAGTTAGGCCGATTTAAGACCAACGCGGAGTTCATCGAGCTGATCAAAGGAAAAGTTGGCGAGCTATAAACCGGTAACATGCCCTGCTAAATCGGCGGGGCATTTTTCTGTCGCCAGGGTGCCAGTAGACGCGATTTCTTGAGAGGGCGTGAGTGTCTGCGACGCGACTTTTGAAGATCTATCGGGTGGGCATAATAAGAATTGTTCACCGGAAAGATCTTTTTTCAATCGTTGGGTAATGCAGGCGAATGACCGGATTTTCTGAGCTGTAATTGTTGACTTTTCTGTTAGGCTATTGACTCCCCTTTTATTCCACTGCTCGTTAAGCTTCCCCGTGATTCGACGCCGCCCAAAACTAAGACTGACCAATGCTGATCGCGACATGATGCGACAGGCCGGTCGATTTAATGCTCGATTAATCGATGAAGTCAGGCCGCTCGTTCGTCCTGGAATCAAAACGTCTGCGATCGATAAAATCGTTCACGAGTTCACCTTGGATCACGGCCATGTTCCGGCCTGCTTGGGCTATCCGGGCGAACATAACCCCTTCCCCAAGAGCTGCTGCATCAGTGTCAATGACGTGATCTGTCATGGCATCCCCGGGCGTTATGAATTACGTCCGGGAGACATTGCCAACGTCGACCTAACAACCATCGTCGACGGTTGGCACGGCGATCAGTCGGAGACATTTTTGGTGGGCGGGCGCGAAGCGGTCACCGAAGAAGCGGCCTCGATCGTTCAGTGTGCGTTTGACTGTTTGCACTTGGCCATCGCTGCTCTTCAGCCAGGGTGTCCGGTTTCGGTGATCGGACAAGCGATCGTGGATTATGTCTCAAAGAATTTTGGGTACGGCGTTGTCGATAAATACGTCGG
Source organism: uncultured Pirellulaceae bacterium (assembly GCA_964408465.1). Taxonomy (GTDB): domain Bacteria; phylum Planctomycetota; class Planctomycetia; order Pirellulales; family Pirellulaceae; genus Mariniblastus. Next base: position 255 of record CAYOZV010000065.1, on the reverse strand, counting down.
ACACGGGATTGGACAGAAATTCCATCAGCGTCCCAACGTTCCTCATGTTCCGACGCGTCAGTCGCGTCAGGAACGTTTACATCCAGGAATGTGTTTTACGATCGAACCGATGATCAACGGTGGGTCCGCCCAAAGCGTTTGCGACCCCAAAGACGGTTGGACCGTGCGGACGATCGACCGCAAAGTCTCGGCTCAGTTCGAGCACACCATTCTGATGACCGAACAAGGGCCTGAAATTTTAACGCTGACCGAAGA
>CAYOZV010000064.1:0-24146 GCA_964408465.1 uncultured Pirellulaceae bacterium | reverse complement strand
GCGATCAGGCTGCGGTACTGGCCGCGGTTGAATCGGATCTGACTGAGTCCGAGAAGTCCCTTGCCGCCGCACGATCGGAAACTGCCGAACGTGAAACACAGCTTCAACAGCGCGTTGACCATTTAGAACAAGACCTCAGAGATCGCGCGATGGCCTTTTCGGATTTGAAATCTGATTTCATAAAATCAGAGGAAGCACTCGTCACCGCAACAGCCCAAAGGACAGACCGCGAAACAAAGTGGCGATCCGACGAGCAACGGTTGGAGCTGGAACTTAGCACTCGCATGGCGAGAGTGGCCGAACTGGAATCCGGATTAGCGCAATCTCAAGAGGCTCTTGCTGCTGCCAGGCTGGAAATGGAGCAACGCGAGACGGCCCTGGGGACCAACGTTGACCGTTTGGAAAGAGAGCTTAGCACCCGTGCTGCCGCGCTGGCCGACCTGGAATCTGATTTGGTGAAATCCCAAGAAGCACTGGCATTCAGCCAATCAGAAATGGCAGACCGAGAAACTGTCTTAGAGGCCGATGTGCAACGACTGGAGCAGGAACTTAACGCCCGGTCCGCTGCCTTGGCCGAATTAGAATCCGTTCTAGAAAATTCTGAACAAACCCTTGCAGCGGCTCGTTCAAATGAGGAAAAACTAACGACAGCGATGCGGGCCGACATAGAACGCTTGGACCAAAAACTGGTCACTCGCGCTGCTGCCTTCGCCAAGCTCGAATCCGATTGGGTAACTTCAGAGAAAGCGCTGACCGCCGCTCACGCCAGTCACAGCCAACGCGAATCACAGCTGCAGGCTGACGTAGAACGCTTAACACTCCAGTTGAACGCGCAATCGCAAACCTCCGCTCAGCTTGAAGCCGATCTGACCATAGCCCAACGGTCGCTCAATGACGACACGACAGTCCAACAACAACGCCAGACAGCCCTGGAGGCAAAAGTTGGAGATTTAACTCAGGCTCTTGAAGATCGCGCGGCGGCCTTTGTTGAGCTTGAAACTGAACTGGCCGAAACCAACCGCACCTTCACTGAGAAACAAACGTTTCAACAGCGGGAGGCAGTGGAGCTTAAATCCAATGCATTACAATCCGAAGAAAAACTTCAGCAATTGAAGTTGCAGCTGCAGGAGGAACAGGAGAATCGCAGGAATGACGTTGAGAAACTTACCGCTCAGTCCGCGCTGGTGAAGGGACTTCGAGAAGAATTGTCGGTTGCTCGCGTTAACCGCAGCAACTTCACGAAGCTGGCCAATAAAGCGGTGCGGTACAAAGCACTTGCCCGTGACCAAGCCGCGAAGGTTGAGAATTTAACGGGACAAAAGACGCGGATGTCGGATCTTGCGACCGAATATTTTGACCACATAAAAGAACTCAAAGGTGAACTTAGTGGTCACGCCAAACAGATAGACGTGCTCAAACGTCAATTGAAAGAGGCGGAGCAGAATCATCACAGGGCAGCAAAAGCAGAAGTCACCCAACCGACCCTTGCACCCTCCAAAGAAGAACTCGATCAACTAGTTCAGCGGCGGGCTCGACAATACTTGCTCAAGATGAAGTCAGATTTCGAGGTGCGAATCAAACGCAAGAATACGATCATCCGAAAACTACAAAAGGAACGGGTGAGTCACAATTCCAGTAACGCAACCGCAGCCGTTGCCAGCAACGGGCAGCCCAACGGTGCCGAAGCTGAACGTCAGAGAGTCAATCTGCCGCGTTAAACGCACGCCGGTCGACCGCCATTGGCAGGCCTCAGACCCAAATTTAAATCGTGCCGACCAAATTTTCCCAAGCATCAATCAGCAGGTTGGACGCCCGATCAATTTCCTCCTCGGACGTTGTCCAGCCAACTGATAGCCGGACGGTGGATGCCATCTGGGCATCGCTGAGCCCCATCGAGGATAGCGTCGACGAACCAAAGACTTCGCCGCTGTGACAGGCCGCGCCGGTGGACGCACAAATTTCCGGCACGCGCCGCAAAAGTTCGTCGCCGATCACTTCTGGAAAACTGACGCTGAGCGTATTGGGCAGGCGTTCGGCTGCGAGACCGTTGACGCGCAGTCCCGGAATGTTGTGGCTGAGTTTATCGTAGAGGCGGTCGCGAAGCTCTGTCATTTTTTCGACCGATTCATCCAAGCTTTTGGACACCAGCAGTGCTGCCTGGCCAAGGCCGACAATATAGGGTGTGTTTTCGGTGCCGCCTCGCATCCCTTGCTCATGCCCTGCCCCGTGCAAAAGTGATTCAAGCCCTAAGCCCTCACGAACAAATAAAACACCAATTCCTTTGGGGCCGTAAAATTTGTGACCGGCGATCGTCAGCATATCCACGTCCATAAAATCGACCGACACAGGAATCTTTCCGGTCGTTTGAGACGCGTCGGAGTGGAGGAGAATGTTGCGTGAGCGGCAGACTTCCGAGATTTCGCGGATGGGTTGAATCGTGCCAATTTCATTATTAGCGTGCATCACGCTGACCAACCTAGTATTGGGTCGAATCGCGGCTTCGACATCAGTTGGCCTGACGACGCCATTTTCATCGCACGGAACAATCGTCAGTTCGCATCCCATCCGCTCAAGGAACTTTGCGGGCTCCGAGATCGCGGGATGCTCAATCGCGGAGATAACCAAATGACCGTGCGCTTGCCCCTCGGCCAACATCACACCTTTGAGCGCAAGATTGTTCGCCTCAGTTCCACAACCGGTAAAAACGATCTCATTTCGATCGCAACCAATTAGCCCCGCGATTTTACAACGAGCATCCTCGATGGCTTCGCTGGCGGCGCGGCCCATCGCGTGAGAGCTGGAGGGGTTACCGTAGTGACTGGAGAAAAACGGCAGCATTGATTCGATGACACTTGGCGCAATCGGAGTTGTGGCGTTGTAGTCTAAGTAAATCTGTCGCATGATGGTGTTCTGGAATTTTTTGTGATGGTTTCGGTTTAGGAATTTTGGATCTTCTTAAATGATGCCTAACGTGACTTTTGACATTCCCTTTTCAGAAAGGATCTCTTCAAAAGATCCGCGACGTTTGCTAGGCCAATTTCTGCAATCGACGCAGGATCCACTCCGTGGCCAGGCACGTGGTCAAAATGCCCAGAACCCACATCATAAACTTGCGTTTAAAAAACCGATCAAACGTTCCCGCGATAATCGTCTCCTGATCCTGCGGAGGGATCAGTTGCGCTGTTGATTCCGGATTGTCCGGCTGTTTGGGGAAGTCCACCGTGGATTGAAAATACGCTCCGCCGGTGTTTTTGGCAATTTTGGACAGCACCGCATCGTTGCGTTGGGGTTTTTCTTTCTCCAGATCTGGAATGGACGCCACCACGGTCGCGGTCAGCACCTCCAAATCGGGGCTTTCGGGGATGGGTAAATTGATCCGATATTCGCCTTCGCTACCGGCAACAAAATTTCCTCGGAAGCTTCCCGGCGACGCCGCGTTGGGGTTAGACCGCAGGATGATCGACTGATTCAACTTGTCGGGTGTTATCAAACTGGCTTCGACTTGAGGGTATTGAAGGAATTGGTCCTGAGCATCTTTGAGAATCGCCTGAACCTCAATCGTATCGCCCATCCAGCAGCGTTCGCGGTCGGTCAACAGCACCCCGCGCGTCGAATCGCGCGACAAACGGCCTTGGCTGGCCCAGCGAATAAGTTTCGTGTAATACTGCTCAAAGTAGTCAACGTTCAACCGTCGGACCCGCCACATTTCGCCGCTGGCCTGAAAGAAAACGCGTCCGGCTCCGTAAAATTGGCTGGCCAGATAAATTGGAAGTTGATCGTCCACAGCCGTTTCGGGATCGGCGAAATTCGCCAGAATCTCAGCACCTGCTTTGGCGTCGTTCACCGCATAGTATCCAAACACGCCGTCGAATTTGGCCCAAGTCTCTTGGCTCTCTCCGGCGGAGTTGCCGATCCACACATATTCAGCCGAACGGCCCTGCCGTGAGAACTCTAACGGAAATGCTGTCCCGCCACCAAAGCGTCCCAGTTTTAACACCGACGAACCTTGGCTGTAGAAGGACACAGGGTAAAGCTTCCGAATGATGTCAATCGCGTCATCACCACGCGGTTGGCGAGTCCACTGCGGCGTGTTGACGGGACCGGCGATGGTGATCAGTCCACCGGCCTGTTCGGCAACCCAACTCTCGAGCAACCGCATTTGGCCGGCGTCCATCATCCGCCAGTCAGGATCGATGGCCACGATGCAGTCGTAGTCATAGACCTCCTCGCGCGATTCAGGAAAATTCTGCAACAGCACATCCGATTCTTGATCGGCTCCCGCCTCCGCCGATTGCAACCAGACGTGCAAGTGAATGTCTTTGTCGCGGTACAACTGATTGCGTAGAAACCGGAATTCGCGTGTCGGACCGCCGGCCATCAATAGCACCCGGGTCTGTTGCTGGATCACTTCAACGACGGTCGCCATTTTGTTGTCGCGCGCGTCGAGATCCTCCTCGAAGGATTCGACGCTGATTTCATATCGGCGTTTGCCCAGAACATCCCGCGAAACCGCAAATTCAACGCTGGCCGGTTGCCCATCGCCAAGCAAACGAATATTGGTCTCTTCTTCGATGATCTCCGCCTCGGTCTCCTTGGGGTCAACGCTGATCAGCTGCACCCGCGCCGTTCGGCCCTCTAAACCGAACGATTTAATAAGCGCCTTCACTTGAAATTTGTCACCCGGCAACACTCGTTCAGGTGCCTCGATCGTTGCGACGGCGATGTTTTGCGGGCGGCTGGTTCCGCCGACGCCGACAGTGAAGATCGGAATCCCAGCATTGGACGCGGCGGCGATCGCGCGATCCACAGGCAATCCAGAATTGCTTTGACCGTCTGTGAAAACGACAATTCCTGCAATCGGCCCGCCCTGTTCCTTGTTGACGATATATTGAATCGCAGATCCCAAACGCGTCGAAGTCCCCTGCGGCTGGATAGCAGTGGTCCACTCCGTTTTCGGTTGCTGTGCCGAATTTTCCGTTGCCACCGCTGCGGTTGGCCGAGCCGGAGAATTCGACGATGTTTCCGCGGGAGCGATGCCCAACGACCGAAACAGCGAAATTTTCGGCGTCCATAGATCCGCAGCGGTCAACGTCCACAATCCAGCCACGAACAAGAGAACCCCGGAGGTAAACCACCAGTTTCCAAACCTAGATCCTGATTCGCTCGAGCCCCAATCGGCAGCGCCGGCAGAGCGAAACAATCCCTTCAGTAACATGAACAACGCAATAGCACAAATGACAACCGCGCACCAAGCAATGATTTGCGAGACCGCTAATTCGCTTTTTTCCTGAACGCTGAATTTGCCGGCATTCCGGTCGGCATCAGCCTGAAGTTTGGGAAACTCTTCAATCAGTTCAGGTTGGTCAGCATCACCAAAGCGATAAACCGAAACCCGATGGTCGGCACAAAGGCGGGGGATACTAGCGCCTTCCACCCATTGAACCAATTGCTGATATCTTACCGCCCGTTCAGTGCTGCCCTCGGAAATGGGCTCCGTCAATCCCATACTTAAACTGCTGTCCATCAGGATCGCCAAACGCGAATTTTTAACGACCCGTGTTTCGCTGCGCTGACCTGGATTGGCGACAAACAACACAATCGTCGCGATCGTCAACAATCGAAGCGCCGTCAACAGCCACGATGACGCCCGATTGAGATCCACGCTGTCTTTTCGATAGAGAAACACCGCCCACGCCAACGCGGCAATCACGACCAAAACAAGCAAACAGATCTGCCACCACTGGCCGGCCGGAAAGACCGGTTGCAGTTCGTAGAACGTTCGAATGTCGGATTGCAGAAGCATGAAGTGTTACGACTGATGGTAGCTGAGTGAATACGCGAGAGCTTGTTCTACCAGAAGTAAAACGGACAGCGCGATGAGAAAAAATCGAGTCAAGGAAGAGGCTTGTCGCACCTCGGGCTCGGGATTGAAGCTGTTCCATCGCGACATGATCGGTTGAGCCAATTCCAGTGCGGCGACCATTTTCGTGGGCGCGGCCAGTCGGAGATCGCTTTCGGAAACGTCCACGTTAAATGATTTTCGAATGACTGAATATTCGCCGGAGGTTCCTTGCAGCCAGAAATCATACACGCCCGGACGTTCCACCTCGAAATCATCATTGGCACCGGTGGCGGAAACGCCTGCAATTTCGTTTTCCAATCGACCATCGGCAGACGTCGCCAAAATCAGTTCGGCCAATTCGCGCGGCTGACCACCGCCGATCGGCTTGAGCAGCTGAGCCTTCGGTAAAAAGTCCCTACGATCGACGGTGATGGTGTAGGGCGTTTGTACCAAAAGGTCATTGGTGGTTTGCCTGCCCGAGGCGAGGAAATCTTGCATCAGCAGCATGATCGGCGGGAAGGTTGCGTTACGAGCCCAATTGTTCCAGACGGGACCCGCGGTCGTCGTGCAGGCGATGACCTGCCCGCGGCCAAACCGCCCGGTCACAAACAGAGGGCGCTTTTGATCACCACGGACGGTCGCGATGACTTCGACGGTGGCGGTTTTTTTCAGTTGCCACGATCGCGTCGGGACGACGACCCGTTCAATATCGACTAAATCCAGCAAGGTCGTCTTCTGACGATTGACCGGCGCAAAGATAGGATGGGGCGCGACTAAAAAATCACGACCGGTAACACTGGCGTCTTCGATGACTTCAACCGACCGTTCCAATTCGATGGGATAGATGCCTTGCCCTTGATTGTAGAGCCGTTGATAGAATCCAAAATCGGATTTCGGGCCGGCAAAAAATGCCACGCCGCCTCCGTTGTTACAAAATGATTCGACTTTCTTCACCGCAACATCGTCCAGATTGTCAACGTCAAGCAAAAAGATGACTTCGAAGGTTTGCAGGTCGTTTTCCGAAACGTCACGCAGAAAATCCTTGGTTTGGAAAACGGGGTCGATGCCGGTCGATCCGTCGGGGCTGAGCGCGAGGCCAAGAAAATTGCTATGCCGTTGCTGAGCGTTGTCGATGATCAAAACTTTTGACGCCGCCAAAAACTCAACCGTGCAGTCGCGTCGATCGTCAGCGGCGAGCCCATCGCTTTTTAACACGGCCGATATGGCGTGCGTTCCCGGCAGGTCAAAAAAGACCGGGAAGATCCGTGTTTGGGTTTCGCCCGGAGCAATCTCCGCAATAAATACCGTCGGCAGATCCTCTTTGCGAAGGCTCAGGCTTTCGGGCGTGTTGGACTGACTGTAGGCAGTCGTGAAAATGTTGGCTTGAATTTTCGTAACGACGTCCGTGCCAAAGTTCTTCACCTTCACCTCCATCATCAACGGAGCACCGGCGACTCGAATGTTGCTGACCGGCTGCAGGTCGACGATGGCGACGTTGGATTCACCCGTCGTGGCACAATTGATTAACTCGATCGCGCCACCGACGTTACGAACGTCGGCCAGATCGCTGGCAATCTGCTTGGAGGCATCCCAATCTTTGGCCCTGAAATCCGAAAGCACATAAACGATGGCGTTTTCGTCTGAGCGTTCTTGCACCAAAGTCTTCACGCGCGTCAGCGCCGGTTGGATCGTGGAACCAAACCACGACACTTCTAACGTTCCTTTGACGGTCTCCAGCAGCGTATCAAATTGGCTGTCCACCAAAATATTTGCGATGTCTGCCACCGAAGATCGCACCGCGTCGGGCGAAACGTTCGGCCCAACGCTGGCGTCCGCTGAAACGGAACCGCCGACAGCGAATTTTGAGTATCGCATCAACGTGAACTTTTGATTCTGACGATCTTTGGCTCGGCCGGCAATCAACGAAAGCGTTGCCTTGGCGCGATCAAACGCGGTGGGTTGATTCTCGTTGTCGCCGCGCTGCCCCATTGAAAAACTGTCGTCCAAAATAACGTAATGATGCGTCGAACGGCCGCCCAACAGACGCGCAATACGATCCCCGTCGCACCCGACCTGGCCAAGCAACAGCAGCGCCAGCAACAGCACCATCATGCGAGCCAACAGCAGCAACATTTGCTTCAGCCATACGTAATTACGGTTACGTTTGTGGCTTTTGAGCAGAAACTCCATCGCCGCCCACGGCACCGTCTTGTGGCGAACCAAATTGATCAGGTGAATCAAGATGGGAATCGCGATCGCACCGGAGATCAGTCCGGCCCACACGTTTGGCGAAGATGAAAAAATATTATCGAACATGAATAGCCTGGGCAGGTGTCGGCGGTGTGGAAACCACCGACTACCTACGCACCTCCATCCGTGAAGATAAAAATTTCGCTAATACCGCATCCAGCGCATCGCCAGTTTTCACCAGCGCATAGTCAACGGCCGCTTTGGCACAACCGCGACGAACGTTCGTCAAAAACTCTTCCAGTGATTCTAAATACCCTTCCCGCAATGCCTTAGGATTGCAGGCCAGTTTGATATCGGATTCAAGGTCTTCGAACTTGGTCGGGCCAGAAAAGGGGAAATCAATTTCATCGTTGTCCATAACGTGCAGCAACAGCACATCATGGCCGCGCTGTCGCAGCAACCGCAATCCCTTCAACGTCAGATCAACGTCGGACAGCAGATCCGAAATCACGATCATCATCCCACGCTTGGGGTAAATTTCCGCTGCCTGTCTAAAGATGTTGGAGAGATCCGTTTTGTTCGCGGGCTCCGTCGTTTGCAGCGCCTTGATGATGGCCTGCATCTGGGTCTTGCGCGACAGCGTTTGGATCCTCGACCGAACGGCCGCGTCGAACGTCATGCAGCCGATCGCATCCTGTTGCTTGAGCACTAAGTACGTCAGCGAAACGGCGATGGTAGCGGCGTATTCAAACTTCGACAGGGCTCCGTCTCCGTAAGCCATGCTGTTGGAAACGTCGACCAGTAAATTGACACGCATGTTGGTGTCGGACTCAAACTGTTTAACATACAACCGATCCTGCCGCGCCCAGACCTGCCAGTCAACGTGCCGAAGATCATCACCGGGCGTGTACTCGCGGTGCTGACGGAACTCGACCGATTGCCCAAAGTGCGGACTGCGGTGCATCCCCGAAAGAAACCCCTCGACGACGTGCCGAGCCCTGAGATCCATCCGGGCAATACGCTTGATTGCTTCAGGATGTAAAAATCTTTTGGAATCGGGCATCGGAAGTTAATTCATCCTCTTTGGCTGGGGTGTTTTCTATCAGTTTTTCAATGACGTCGTCGGACGTCACGCCGTCGCTTTGGGCGGCGAAGTTGATTGCGAGGCGATGTCGGAGCACGGGTTTGGCAAGTTCGGCGATGTCTTCGGTTGTGACGTGCGTCCGCCCGTGCAAGAGCGCTCTTGTTTTGCCGCCCAAGATCAGGAACTGGACGGCGCGTGGTCCGGCCCCCCAACCAATGCTGTCAGTGACAAAATCGGGAACGCCCTCGGTGCCGACGCGCGTCTGGCGGACCAACGTTAAAGCATATTTGAGCACGTGATCCGAAACAGGTACATCGCGGATGGTGTCCTGTAGTTGGCAAATATCTTCACCGCTGAGTACCGGTTTGACTTCGACCTTGTGCCGCGCTGTGGTTCGCCGCGCGATTTCAAGTTCGTCAGTGAAGGTCGGGTAATCGACAAAGACTTTGAACATAAACCGGTCTTGTTGGGCCTCGGGAAGCGGATAGGTGCCCTCCTGTTCGATCGGGTTCTGTGTGGCCAACACAAAAAACGGATCCGAAAGATCGTGGCGGACACGTCCTACGGTCACCGTCCGTTCCTGCATTGCCTCCAGCAGCGCGGCCTGCGTTTTGGGAGGCGTACGATTGATCTCGTCGGCGAGGATGATATTGGAGAAGACGGGGCCTTGGAGGAAGCGGCGCTCGCGGCCGCCGGTCGATTTATTCTCTTCAATGATCTCGGTGCCGGTGATGTCCGCCGGCATTAGATCAGGCGTGAATTGGATCCTCGAAAAGGACAGGTTCAGCGTTTTGGCAATGGTGCTGACCATCAGCGTCTTCGCGAGCCCCGGGACGCCCTCTAACAGACAATGGCCGCGGCTGAAGATGGTGATCAAGATCTGGTCAACCACCTCTTGCTGGCCAACGATGACTTGAGACAGTTCAGAGAGGATCTCTTGGCGACATTGTTTCAGCCGGTCGATGGCGTCTTGGCCGATCAAGTTTTCAGACATGAGTTTCCTGTGTGGCAATTCTGCGTAAGTGTGCCCGGTGTGGTGGGCAACGTTGCGAACGCTTGTGCGAAGCAAAAAATGCTTGTGCGAAGGACAAAATTATAGCCGTTGGTTTTTTACATGAATAGCTTGGGCAAACCGCAACTGTCAAGGATTTTCGCTCCGTTGCCCCGCGCACCGGAGTCGAAGATCTCTGACGCGGGAAAGAGTGTCGCATCTATCCTAGCGCGATTGCAAACGGTAAACTTACCCGTTTCAGCCAACCCCGACATTTATTAACTCCCATGGCGATATTAGTAACAGGCGGAACCGGATTCGTAGGAAATCACTTACTCCCGCTGCTGGATGAAGTTATCGTCACTTCGCGAAACGCCAATCGAGCGCGTAAGAACCTTTCCGAGGCCATCGACATCGTCCAGTGGGATCCGATGGCCGGACCGTTGGAATTGCCCCCTGAAACGAACGTCACCGCGGTGGTAAATCTAATGGGGGATTCGATCGCCGAAGGTCGTTGGAACCAAGCAAAGAAGAAGAGCATCCGTCAAAGCCGCGTGCTGGGCACGAAGAACTTGATCCAGGGCTTGATCGGATCCGGGCAGAAACCTGACGTGTTCGTGTCCGCGTCCGCGGTCGGCTTTTACGGCGACTCCGGTGAAAATGTGGTCACCGAAGATCATCCGGCGGGATCCGGATTTCTGACCGATGTGTCGCGCGAATGGGAAGAGGCCGCCGACGAGATTGCTGATCATGGCGTGCGTGTGGTGAAGCTGCGGATTGGTATCGTGCTGGGCGCCGATGGTGGTGCCCTTGAAAAGATGATTCCGTTGTTCAAATTCGGTTTGGGTGGGAAGCTTGGTTCGGGCAATCAATGGTTCCCATGGATTCACGTGAGTGACCTCGCAAAGATGATCCATTGGGCCATCCAAACGCCGACCGCTGAGGGTGCGTTCAACGCAACGGCGCCCACGCCAGTCCGCAACGCCGAATTCACCCAGCAACTGGCCAAGGCCGTTGGCCGCTGGGCCGTGTTGCCAGCGCCTAAGTTTGGTTTGAAGTTGGCGTTGGGCGAATTCGCCGAAAGCTTGTTCTTTTCACAGAACGTCGTCCCCGAAAAAGCAATGGCTGAAGGGTTTGAATTTCAATTCCCGACTTTACCAACGGCGCTCGCCGACATCGTAAAATGACGACGATCGGATTAGACATCGGCGGCGCCAATCTCAAGGCTGTGTTCTTGCCCGAATCCGGTCACGAAGAAGCGTGGGCGATAGAGATTCAATTTGAAATGTGGAAGCGGTCCGCCGAACTGTCGGAATCACTTCAAGAGCTCATCAGCCATGTTGATCCCGACGATCAAAGTCAAAAGATTGCCGTGACGATGACCGGGGAACTGGCCGACTGCTTCTCCAACAAGAAAGAAGGCGTTGCATTTATTGCCAACTCCCTCAGGAGAATTGCGGGGAAGAAACAAGTCGCGTTCTATCAAGTCAGCGGAGGTTGGTCGGATTTCGAATCGGTCCAAGACAACTGGCAACAGATCGCGGCGTCTAACTGGCATGCCATGGCACGTTTCGGGGCTCAGTTCCTGCCAAACCATACCGGCCTGATTGTCGACGTAGGTTCCACCACAACCGACGTGATTCCGGTGTTCAACGGAAAACCGCAAGCTACCGGCACCAACGACTTCACACGGTTAAAGAATTTTGAATTGATCTACGCCGGCGTGGGGCGGACACCCATTTGCAGTCTGATTCAATCGGTCAATGTCGAAGGTGAAAAGATCGGGCTGGCGCGCGAACTCTTTGCGACCATCGGTGATGCATTGATTTATCTGGGTATGACGCCGGAGGATCCATCGGACAAAGGCACCGCCGATGGGAGATCCAAATCAAAAGAGGATGTTCGGCACCGTTTGGCACGGATGGTCTGCAGCGATGTTGCGGAGATTGAGACGGCTGTGATTGATCGGATTGCGACCGAGGCGGTCGAAGCTTACGGCGACCATCTGGTGGAGGCAATTGCTCATGCCATTCAGAAAAGCGGGGGCCGGATTGAATCCGTGCTGCTGGTGGGATCGGGCAGCTTCTTTGCGGCGCGTGTTATTGCAAAAGAATTTCCTGACCTATCGCGCGTGTCACTCTCTCAATTGCTCACCCCGGCGGCCAACATCTGCGGACCCGCGTACGCGGTTGCCGTTTTGTTGAAGGATCTGAAAGACCAGATCTAACCCGCGGTTTGTGAATCAGCCTGTGAAGAACCCGACCAGATTCACTAAAACGGTTAGGAGGACCGAAATGACAATCATTGCTTTCCATGGGAAGAAGACTTTTACCCTCGGTTGGTTTTGATCTTCGTGTTGCTCGATCGAGCGTCGCGCATGTTCCTCCATCCTGCGTTGCAGACCGGCGGCTTGGTTGGGAAACAGCAGCGGAAGAAGGTTCAACAGCAACGTCAGCAGGATTGATCCAACGATGGACGTAATCAGGAAATTGTTCATGGAATCTTGAGTTGCAGAGGGGAGGTTGATGGCTGACGGTCAAGAAAGCGAACCGCTGACGTCTGCGGGCGAATCGTTAAATGGGTACGTGATTCATGGCGATTCAGGAGACGCGAAACCTTCGGCGAAAGTGTTTTGATGCGACGTGCGATCGGTGATTTGATGGGCGGCAAGCGTTGCCAGCGCCTTGACGGTTAACTGAGGGTTGATCTCGCAACCAGCCGGGAACAGCGTCGCGTCGGCAACCGTCAGATTCTCAACTCGTTCATCACAGTCGGTCTTCACCTGAAATGTGTGCGGGTCCACGACATCGCCAAGGCTAACTCCGCCCTGTGGATGGGTGGAAAGCAAATTGACAAACGCTGGGCCCCGTTTTCGGATTTCATTCATTGCCCACTGGAAATCGTCCATGCTTCGCACTCGCAACGGGCGTCCGCCCCTGAGCAGCACCGATTTCGTAGGCAGGTAAAGACTGACCGAATCATCGGGCCTTTGCGCCGCCAAGAAAATTTCCGCGGTTCGCCTCATCCCTTGCAGCAACAAATCAAACTCTTTGTCATCAATCTGAAGATGAATTTTCCCGTTCAGGTCGGCGTAGTTACTGGGCCTAACTTTCGTTGGAACGACGATACCGGCCATTGAAAGGTGGTTGAATTTCTTCATCGCGCAGGCAAACTCTTCGAACCAGCCACACAGGGCCACCGCGACCGTGCCAGGAAAGTGAAACCAGTTCTCCAACGCCGGTTCTTTGACGACCTTGCCATCACGCTCGACCCATCTTTCGTCGACCAGATAACATTGAGTCACACCGGGTTCGGGGTTGCCACTTTTTGACGGCCAGATCGGTTTGTCGTACATGGCGTAAACGACCGAACCAACATTTGCGGTCAGGCGATGGCCAACGTGCCGGTTGCTTAAGCCGCTCAGATGAAGCCCCTGCCCGACAAGTTTCGTGGTTTGCCCGACTCCGGTGGCGACGACAAACTCGTCGGCGCAAACGGTCGCGATCGTTGTTTCGCCACAATCGTCGACACGTTCGACGTCCACCCCCGCCACTTTTAAGCCGCCCGATGGGGTTCTGTGAATGCGAATCCGGTTGGCGGTTGTCCGGTAGGAAACAGCCGCAGGCGTGTGGCCATTGAGAGATTGGACCAAGAAACTGTTAGGGCCATTTTCAGAATAGGGATGCATGCCCCCGACGTGGTCGCCAAAACTGTCTACAGAGTTGTCGCTGCCGCACCCCTCGCTGGATTCATTAATGGCCACCGGTAGCGGGTGGACGGTTTGGCCCAAGTTTTCGGCTCCTTCGCGAAACCGCAGGCTCCTGTCACTAATTCGAGTCTTGGTCACCTCAGTATTGACGCCCAGTTCACCCCTGACCGTCTCCATGATTTGAGCAAACAAGTCATAGGGCAGTCCGGCCGGTCGTCGGTTGGTCCATTTTTCGTTGTAAACGGCTTCTGAGATCGGAAGGTGTATTGCGTTGTTGACATAGGGACCGCCGCCGAAGACGCGCGCTTGCACAACGTTGACCGATTGCTTCGGCTCGATCTTCCTCCTACGGTTTGGCAGTGCTAAATCTAACTTCGAATTGACATTGCTCAATCCGCCAGAAATCTGAGCGCCGGCATCCTTATATAACCGGTAGAGGACCTCATCACTGCGCGGTGGGCTAAGTTTCAATCGGCCATCGGGTTGAGGAATTTTTTTGATCAGCGCGTCAGGACTGACAAAATCGCCGGCATCAATGATTAAAACTCGTCTTCCGGCTGCCGAGAGGCGTTGCGCAACGGTCGCTCCACCGGCACCGCTGCCGAGGATGCAGACATCAAACTTCTGATTTAGATCCGCCAGTGGCGGTTGGGCAACGGTGACTAAGTTGTCTGGGTTTTCACATGGCTTGGACCAACTGAATCCAATCAGTTGTCTTGCTGGCTGGCGGGAGAAAATGACCATCCGGCCGAGCATAAAGATACCGCTGGCGGCGAGGTGTAGGAGGTGGTCGTTTTCCCACAAGATATTGGGGGGGGCCAGTTTTGACCGCCGCGGAATTTCACCTTGGTTCAGCAGTTGACCGATACGCGAAGCCGGAAGTCGGTGCAGGCGGCGGCCGGTATGTTTTACCGCGTAGGCGTCCAGCCACAACAACGCCATGTTACTGCCCTGCTGGATTCTTTTTGGCAGATACGACATGTAGACGAGTATATCTTCGACGATTGCGCCAACATTGTCGCGGCAGTGATTGCTGCCACGCCAAAGGACTTCAACCTGCGCGTTAACCATCGCGGTCAACGTCGGAAGACGCTTGGCGCGAACGATGGCAAGCGGATCGTCGGGAAGCTCCAGCTCTTGTTGCTTCAATTCGGGGCGGTGAAATAACCCAAGGGTGAGAAGGGTCGCCGGCAAACACGACTTTAGCAATGCGCGGCGATCGAGTGATGGATTTGGCTTCGCAAGTTTTAAGTTTGCAAAGAATTCAAGTTGAGAAAAATCCAACACCGTTGAACCCTCCGCGAAAGCCCCTCTTTATTACCTAGCCACGACATCGACTCCGCATTGGGTGCCTCATTAATGGTGAAGCGGTAATCGTAATAAGCGGTGTCTTAACAAATCGCTAGCGTCCTTCGGTGTGTAAATCCTTGACGGTTGTCAGGCGTTTGCAATGCCAGATTGGCCGCGCAGAACCACTCATATTATTTCCACGTTTGTTCGTCCCGAGTTTACTTAACGGGAACCAGCTGGAAGCAGGCCAATTTTTTGCCGCCACGCACGAACAAACGGCCGTCGGCAACCACGGGCGCAGCCCAGCAATTGGGGACAAATTTCAATTGGTCATCAGGCAGTCGCTCGGTCACTAACTCGAATTGCTTGGGGGTGGCTTTCACCAACGCCAGCCGCCCCCGCTCACCAACAACGACCAAATGTTCGTCGATCAACAACATCGAACACCGCCCAAAGCCGCGCTGCGACCACTGGACTTCGCCGTCGCTGATTCGAATGCAGCGTAGTTCCGCAGATCCCGAATTGCGACCGCTGCAGCCGTAAAGAAAATCACCGGAAACGATCGGCGTACACCAGTGCGACTGGAGCGATTTCTTCCGCTTGCCGGCGTCGTTCCACAGGGTTTCCAATTTCCCGTTTTTCAACTGCAAAAGCGTAGAACCATTTTCGTAGCACTCCGACAGAAAAATTTTGTCGCCCACGGTAATGGGCGTCATCGCGTTAACGCTCTCAAGCTTTTTGGACCGATAAGGGAATTTGAATTTCACACTCCCCTGCCCTGGCTCGATCCCCCAGAGGTTGTCTCGCGCCCACGCCAGCAACAACCGCTCCTGCCCATCGGCCATCCAAGTCAACGACGTGTAACTTGCCAGATCATCGCCGGTTTTGTAGATGACTTCGCCAGTAAATTTGTCAAACGCGACCACGGCCGAACCGTTGGGTTCGACGCGATCTAGCTGTCCCGGTGGAACCTGAGCCGATTCAGGCGGAGAACCACCGACCATCACCAACAGTTTGTCTTGATGGATCACCGGCGCACTTGCGACACCAAAGAAATTTTGCACCACACCAAACTTTTGGGCCGTGTCCACCCGCCAGATTGACTTGTGCGTATTTCGGTCGACACAAATCAGCATACCTTCGACGCCAAATAGGTAGACTCGATCGCCATCAATCAGCGGACTTGACCGCGGACCGGCATCGTACCCGTACATATCGCTGTAGTCCGATTCGTAATCGAACTCCCATTGAATTTCGCCGGAGAGGACGTCAATGCAACGCAGCCTTCCCCGATCGCCGCGCTTGTCAAACTGATAGGCAGACCCGTCTGCGACCGAACACATGGAATAGCCTTCGCCGAGTTCCGTTTGCCACAGCAACTTCAGTTTCCCATCAGACCAATCCTTGAGGATGCCTGTTTCTGGCGAAATCCCGTCGATGTTTGGCCCGAGGAACCGTGGCCAGTCGTTGTTTGCTGGCGAATCTGGTTCTTGGCCCTTAATTTGAGACGAGAAAAACAAAACGCAGGCGATGCAAACCATGTAGCCCGTATCAAGCCGATAGGCGCTGCTACGGCTTGGCCACCGAAAAAGATTCTGAGTCTCCATAAAAGCCACCTCTCCACCAACCATGTAGCACGGATTTTCAATCCGTTTTATAGCACGGCGCGCAAACGGGTTGAAAATCCGTGCCACAAGAGCCGTTTAATCCTGGTCGGCTCTCAACACGGAAACAAATGCCTTCTGAGGAATGTTCACCGAACCGAACTGCTTCATCTTGGCCTTTCCCTTCTTTTGCTTTTCCAGCAACTTCTTTTTCCGCGTCACGTCACCACCGTACAGCTTCGCCGTCACATCTTTTCGGTAGGGGGCGATGGTCGAACGAGCAATCACGTTGCCGCCGATGACACCTTGAACGGGAATCTTGAACTGATGACGAGGGATTTCCTTGGCCAGACGTTCGCAGTAGTGCAACGCCCGATCGCGGGCCTTGTCGCGATGGACCAAGTACGAAAGCGTATCGACCGGTTCTTTGTTGACCAAGATATCAACTTTAACGACGTCCGTATTTCGATACTCGATTGGGTCATAGTCAAAGGATCCATAACCGCGCGTGATCATTTTGAGTTTCCCGTAGAAGTCGAACAGCACTTCGCCCAGCGGCATTTCGCTGATGACTTCCAGCCGCCCCGCCGAAAGATAGTTAATCGTCTGGCTCTCCGAACGATGGTCGCGGCACAACTCCATCACAGGGCCAACGTTCTCTTCGGGCGTCAAAATCGAAGCCTTAATGTATGGCTCGGTCACTGATTCGATCGACATCGGGTCAGGCCAATAGCTAGGGTTGTCGACTTCTAATTCCTTGCCGTCTTTGAGCAACAACTTGTAACTAACCGACGGCGCTGAAATGACCAACCCAATGTCGAACTCCCGCTGCAACCGCTCTTGGACAACATCCAGATGCAGCAGGCCAAGAAACCCGCAACGAAACCCGAACCCCAGCGCTGCCGATGAATCCTTCTCGAACGTTAGCGCCGCGTCGTTGATCGCAAGTTTCTCCAGCGCCTTGGTAAGGTCGACATATTGGTCGGTGCTCATTGGGTAGATCGAGGAGAACACGACCTGTCGCGCTTCTTGGTATCCGGGAATCGGATCGGCCGCGGGGTTGTCGACCAACGTGATCGTGTCGCCGATCTCAATGTCCTGAACGCTCTTCACGCCCGCCACGATATAGCCAACCTCGCCGGCGGCCAGTTGCTTTTTAGGCATCAATTTCAACTGGTTGTACCCAAGTTCGTCGACGGTGAAGTCTCGGTCGGCGTGCATGAAGTGGATCGTGTCCTTGGCTTTGAGCGTCCCTTCCATCACGCGACACTGCAAGATCACGCCGCGGTATTTGTCAAAATGAGCGTCGAAGATGAGTGCTTTGAGGGGCGCGTTAGGATCGCCGGTGGGCGGCGGCAGTTTCTTTACGATGCCCTCTAAAACGGCTTCGATGCCCTCGCCCGTTTTAGCGGAAACGGGAATGGCTTCGAATGGATCTAGCCCAAGTTCTCCCTCGATGGCAATTTGGGCGCGATCAATGTCGGCCGAAGGGAGGTCGATCTTATTGATGATCGGCAGCAAATCGAGATCGTGCTCCATCGCCAGGAAAAGGTTCGCGACGGTTTGGGCTTCTACACCCTGAGACGCATCGACAATAATTAGCGCTCCGTCGCCGGCCATCAGCGACCGCCGGACTTCGTGGGAGAAGTCAACGTGCCCCGGCGTGTCGATGAGGTTCAGGAGATACTTTTTCCCATCGGGCGCGGTGTAGTCCAGCGAGATCGTGTTGCTCTTGATCGTAATGCCGCGCTCGCGCTCGATTTCCATCGAATCGAGCATCTGGGCGTGCAGCTCGCGCTGGGTCACTCCGCCGCAGGTCTGGATGAGGCGGTCGGCGAGCGTCGATTTGCCGTGATCGATGTGAGCAATGATGCAAAAATTGCGGATGTGTTGCATTAAGGTATGTCCCTGAAACGTTTTCCAATCAAACCGAGATTTTAATAGACGCCCCCCATAAACGATAGTGTTGATGGGCCTCCGAGAGAGGTGAAGTTGAGCGTTGGCGAGAAGCAATTTTCGATAATGACCACGACATCGGTGGTTATTGTTGGTTATAAAGAATGGGCGGGGGCATGAGCTGATCAGCCCTTGAATCGTTTTACCGATTGCATTTTAACAAAAGCAAACCATGGCCATGAAAAGATTGAACATCATCATGTTGGCCGTGCTTCTTGCCCCATCGGTCACGCTGGGCCAACAGGCAGATTCGCAACAAGCCCAACAGCTGGCGACCGTTTCCGATTTCCTATCGGCCCACTGCCTTGAATGTCATTCCTCGTCCGACCCGTTAATGGGATTTGATATCGAAGCGATCGAATTGACCGCGGACGCACTGAACGCCAAAGATTTTTCGGCCCAGCGACATGAAAAGATTTTGAGAAGGCTGGCGGCCGGACAAATGCCGCCGCCGGACGCGGCTCAACCTGATACCGACGAAACGGCCGACACCGTTTCCGCGCTGGGACACTTGCTTCAACAGCGACAGTTGCAATTCCCACGTTACAGTTCCAGTGGAACGATTCGGCGGCTAACGCGCACCGAATATCAAAATTCGATTCGCGATCTGTTGGCCGTCGAGATCGACGCGACGGAGTTTCTGCCCGAGGACCCTGCCAGCCACGGTTTTGACAATATCACGGTGGAGGGATTATCCCCGCTGCTGCTGAACCGTTACATCGGTGCGGCCGAATCCATCAGCCGCGCTGCGATCGGTGGCAGTTCGGGTGGCCCCACCGGACTGACGCTGCGAATACCGGCCGATCGAACGCAAGAAACACACGTCGCCGGTTTGCCGTTTGGAACGCGCGGAGGCACAAAATTCACACGGCAGTTCGTCCGCGGAGGGCAGTACGAGATCGAACTGAAACTGACACGCGATCGCGATGAAAAGGTGGAGGGATTGGACGACGCGCATGAGGTGGACGTTTTGTTGGATGGCGAATTGGTGCAACGGTTCGCGCTGACGCCTCCTCCCAAGCAGAAAAACAATCAGAACTACCGAGACTACTCGAAGTCTGACGCTCACCTGAACACGCGGCTTGAAATCACCCCAGGCACCCACGAAATCATCGTCACATTTCCTCACACCAGCGCGTCGTTGCAAACGATCAAACGCCAGCCCTTCGACGCCAGTTTCAATCGCCACCGCCACCCGCGTCAGACGCCAGCGCTTTTCCAGGTCTCTCTGATCGGCCCCTTGTCCGAGAGCAAGGTCGGGGCGACGCCCAGCCGCAGAAAATTATTAGGGGATTTTGCCTACCAACCACCCAGCGCCGACCGGTACACGCAGGCCGCGCGGTCGATTCTTGGCAAACTAATGAGAACCGCCTACCGTCGCACGATCGGCGAAGATGACTACACCACACCAATGAGGTTATTCGAAGAAGCATTGGCAGTCGACGGATTCGAACCAGCGATTGAGTTTGCCACGGCGTCAATCTTAGTCAACCCAAACTTTTTGTTTCGCATCGAACGGACCCCAGAAGACATAGAATCAGAGGCCAACTATCCAATTAGCCCTTTCGAACTTGCGACGCGACTTTCGTTTTTTCTCTGGAGCAGCCTTCCCGACGAGCAACTGTTGACGCTGGCCGAATCGGGTCGGCTTTTGTCCGATGACGTTCTCACGCAACAGGTCCGCCGCATGTTGGCTGATGATCGTTGCGAAGCGTTGGTGGATAACTTTGCGTCGCAGTGGCTGTATCTGCGGAACTTGGACACCATTCGACCCGACCTACGGATCTTTCCTGACTTCGACGACAATCTGCGTCAGTCCTTTCGAAGTGAAACCGAACATTTGTTTCGGCACATGGTCAAACAAGATGCGTCGATATTGTCGCTGATTGATTCCAATTTCACGTTCCTCAACCAGCGGCTGGCCAAGCACTACGGCATCCCCAACGTTACCGGCAGTCACTTCCGCAAGGTCAATTTGCCACCCAGCAGTCGGCGGGGCGGCATCATGCGACACGGCAGTATCTTAATGGTCACGTCCTACGCCACCCGCACCGCACCAACGATTCGTGGCAACTGGATTCTTGAGAATTTGATCGGCACCCCTGCGCCTCCCCCGCCGCCAGACATACCCACGCTAAAAGAAAACAGCACGTTGGCCGCGACATCCGTTCGACAACGGTTGGCTCAACATCGAAAAGACCCCGCGTGTGCAGCGTGCCACGATTTGATGGATCCAATCGGATTTGCACTGGAAAACTACGACGCCGTTGGCCGATGGAGAGACTATGAGGGTGAAATCGCAGTCGATTCCGCGGGCGCTTTGCCTGACGGGAAGGAAATCAACAACGTTCGGCAACTTGAACAGGGTATAATTAATCGTCCGGACGTTTTCGCGACGACCGTGACGGAGAAGCTGATGACGTACGGATTGGGCCGTTTCATCGAAGCATCGGACGGACCTGCGATAAGGGAAATCGTCCTCAACGCGCGGCAAGAGGATTTTCGGTTCTCGCGGATCGTTGAGGGGATTGTTTTGAGTAAGCCATTCAGATTTAGGAGCAAGAAATAATGCGACGTAAATCAATCTCTCGCCGGACTCTTCTCAGAGGTGCCGGCGTCGGTGTCGCGCTGCCACTGCTGGACGCGATGGTGCCTGCGATGACGGCGATGGCGGATACGGCAGCCGCGGCAAAAAATCTAAAACGAATTGGCTACGTTTATGTCCCGATGGGTTTCAATCCAAAGAAATGGATTCCCAAAAATGAAAACCTGAAAGAACTTCCGTCCAGCCTTTCACCTTTAGAGAATGTGAAGGATCAACTGACGGTCGTCACGAACACCGATCTTCAGAACGCGTACCCAGGTTCCCACGCCACCTCGAATTCAGCTTTCCTCAGTGCCGCTAGAGCCAAACGCACCGAAAGCGCGGATTACTACAACGGCATCACGGTGGATCAGATCGCCGCCAGACAAATCGGTCAGCAAACTCAGTTACCGTCGATTGAGCTTTCGATGGATCTGCTGTCGACGGTTGGGCAATGTGACAATGGTTACGCTTGTGTGTACCAGAACAATCTTTCTTGGGCGTCGCCCACCCAACCCCTGCCCTCGGAGGCTCATCCAAGGCTGGTGTTCGAGATGCTGTTCGGGTCCGGTGGTTCAGCGGAGCAACGCGCGGAGGCGTTGACCAAACGAGCCAGTCTTTTGGATTCGGTGAACCTTGAGATTAAACGGATGAAGCGCGACGTAGGGCCCGCCGACCGAAATAAGATTGAACAATACCTCACCAGCATCCGCGAAGTTGAGCGGCGGATCCAACTGGCTGAGACCAACGCCAAAGACAATCCCCTGCCGGATCTCGATCGCCCTGTCGGTGTTCCCGAAGCCTACAGCGCACACGCGCGGTTGATGTTTGACCTGCAACTTCTCGCGTTTCAAGGCGATATCACACGCGTTGTTTCATTTCAGTTGGCGCGCGAAGCCAGCACACGCAGTTACCCTGAGATCGGCGTGCCGGAGCCGCACCATCCGGTTTCTCATCACGGAAACAATCCTCAAAAACTGGAGAAGGTGGCGAAGATAAATCAGTTTCACGTTTCTTTGTTCGCCGAGTTTCTTGAGAAACTGAAATCGATTCCAGAAGGCAACGGAAATCTGCTGGACCATTCGGTCTACATGTACGGCAGCGGCATGGGCGATCCCGACAAACACGATCATACGAATTTGCCGATCTTGATCGCCGGCGGAGCATCGCAAAAGCTCAAGGGTGGACGCCATATCCAATATGACGATCCTTGTCCTCTGTCCAACGTTCATTTGACGTTGCTGAACAAGGTCGGCGTGCCGCTTGAGACTTTCTCCGATAGTACTGGAACGGTCGAAGAACTTTTCGATCCGGTGAATCTGTAGGATCTGGTGCAGTGGATCTTCTGATGAGATTCCTCGAAGCCTTTTTGGGGATGCAGACATTAGGTCCGCAACGGGGAAATCATCGGCTGGGATTTTTAACAAAATCCACTACTTGGAATTTGAGATCATGAAGTTGATAACCAAATCTATTTCCTTATTCATTTTCTCCGCAATCGGGTTTTCAGCGACAGGTACGTTTGCACAATCGAGCGAAACGCCCTCGACCGAAGCGCCGTCTTTTCTTCTGGACGCGGTTTTCAACGACGACCTGAAAGAATTGAAACGACGCATTTCAAACGGCGCGGACGTTAACCAATGCAACATGTACGAGGTCAGTGCGCTGAGTCTAGCCTGTGAATACGGACATGCAACGGTTGCCGTGCATCTGATCAATGCCGACGCGGAGGTTGAGGCTGAGCGGTTGGGCGGCGAGACGCCTTTGATGCTGGCCGCAAGAAATGGCAACGTGGAAGTCGTGAAAGCATTGCTTGCCGCGGAAGGTGAAGTTGACCACCGCGATAAAAAGGGCCAGACGGCGCTGATGTGGGCTGCCGCGGCGGGCAACGTCGAAGTGGTTGACGCATTAATCGAAGCGGGAGCCGATGTTGATTACCATTTGGACTGGGCAGGGTTCACGGCGTTTCACTTCGCCGCGCGCGAAGGAAGGATCGACGTTGTCAAACGTTTTTTAGAAGGTGGTTTTGATGTCAACGCCGTCATGCCCAACAAAAGTAAGGGCGGACGCAATCCTCGCCAAAACATGTCGGCGTTGCTGCTGGCGGTGGAGAGTGCTCACTTTGAATTGGCGATCGAACTGATCGACGCCGGCGCGGACCCCAACGATCAGCGCAGCGGCTATGCTCCACTACACGCCGTGTCTTGGGTGAGGCGAACTAAGCTCGGCGACAACCCGCTGGGTGATCCCGCCCCGCGCGGTTCAGGCGGCGTCACCAGTTTACAATTCGTCAACGAAGTCATTGAACGCGGCGGGGATGTTAACTTGCAATTAAAAAACGGTAGACCAAGAGGCAAAGCAGACCTTAATTCAAAACATGCGACGCCCTTTTTGCTGGCCGCCCAAACGGCCGATCTGCCGTTGATGAAGTTGCTGTTGGAGCGCGGTGCTGACCCAAAGATCAACAATAGAGACGGTTGTACGGCGCTGATCGCGGCGGCGGGGATCGGTTCGGTGGCCGTCGGTGAAGAACCCGCGTCGGAGGCTGAAGTTTGCGCGGCAATTGAACTGTTGGTGGACCTGGGTTTGGACGTCAATGCCGTCGACGACAATCTCGAAACACCAATGCATGGTGCGGCCTATCGCGCCTATCCTAAAGCAATCGAATTATTGACGGCACGGGGAGCAGATCCCGCAAAATGGAATCACAAGAACAAATTTAATTGGTCGCCGCTGGACATCGGCCACGGCAAACGACCCGGCAGTGTAAAACCCTCGCCGCCGACGATCGAGGCGCTGGAGAAAGCGCTGAACGCGGTCAGCGCCAAATAGTAAAGCCGTTGTCCCCAGCTGCTTCAGCCGATCCCGTTCCCCTGATTTCCAACAATCAATCGTA
>CAYOZV010000063.1:23298-24204 GCA_964408465.1 uncultured Pirellulaceae bacterium | reverse complement strand
CGATGGCCAGCTGCATCGCACAACTTAACGATGGCGATCGCGAAATTTTGATGCTGAAATTTACAGAACACTGGAGCTACCAACAACTGGCCGACCATTTGGGCATTTCGGTGCGCGCCGTCGAACACCGCCTGCTCAAGGCGCGAAAAAAACTTAGACAACTATTAGTATCAGCTCAACACGATCTCGGAGCGCAAAAATGATAGACGAACATACACTTCAAAAACTGGTCGATGGTGAACTTGAGAACGATCAAATCCGAATCCTTCTGCGCGACGCTGATCAGGCCGACCTAACGACCCCAACCGGCGGCGATAAGAATTCCAGCGCCTGGAAACAAATGGCTGTCGCTTTCGCGGAGAACCAGTTGATCCAACGAAGCTTCGGCGATTTCAATTCGCCTTCGGGAGCATCGTCTCCAATCTCCACCGAAACTGAAACGACGATTCCATCCAACACACACCCAAGGGCCATCACAAACTCGGGAAGTCACACCGCATGGGCGGCAGCGTTGGCAGCCAGTTTACTCATTGGCACCGCACTGCTGTATCACTTCGCTTCCTCCAGCAAAGTTCCCGTGACGGCTCCCAGCTTCGCTGCGGCCTCCGCACCGGCTGCGTCTGATGCGGATGCCATCCTCGGCGACCAACAAGAACCATTGCTTCCATTCGACCGACGCACTTTGATGGCGCTCGCCCCTGATCATCAGTTGAACCCTGAACAACTGCCGACCGCTTTTGCCGGAAAAGGTCAGCCGCAAGTTCCGCTGTATGACGCAAAGCGTTTTGACCGTCGCCAAACTCCACGCGCGCTGAGCGCCCACGCTATCAAAGATGTCTTGCGCGCTGGCCCCGCCCCCATGGTCCCACAAGGCTTCCATGATGGCGTGTTCGGCATCCGTTATGC
>CAYOZV010000063.1:0-23288 GCA_964408465.1 uncultured Pirellulaceae bacterium | reverse complement strand
CAATTAAGCCAACTGCGGGGCGATGACAGCGCGGCCAAGCGCGCTTGGTTCGACCAGGTCATCCCGACCGGAAGCGTCAGCGATCAAATGGTGGCCGACTATGAGAAAGCCGGAATGTTGGTCGACCAAGACATCGAATTTTTATCCGGGCGGTTAGATGATGGCCGGTCCTACATGATCCCCTATCGCACCGTTCGTTTCCTTCCTGGCCAATAACGTAGGGCCGGTTCCCACCGGCCATCATTAACTCACAATCACCTTTTCACAAAGGAAACGACATGTCACTGAAATTATCAACCGTTGCTCCGTTAGTCGCCTGCGTTCTACTGGCCAGCGGCTCGATCGCAACGGGCCAAGACATCGAGTTCATGGGCAAAAATGGCGAAAAGGTCGACCTGACACCAAAAGTTGAAGCCATGCCTGGCGATCAACCGGCGATCGAAGTCCCAGCCGCTCAGCCAAAGCAACGGAGGCGTGGTTTCGCAAATCTAGGCGACCTGCGCGGCCGAACGTTCACCGTCACCGATTCAGACGGTAACACAAAAGAGATCAGCACCGACAACGCGCGCAGCGTCAGCATCAACCGGTCCTTCAGCACGGTGAACGTGAACGGACAGCGGCAAGTTCAACAGGGCGGCACTGCGATCATCGTTGACGCCGATGGGCAGCGTTATGAAATCGACCTTGGACAGCTCAACGACGACGATCCTGCGGGGAAACCAATGGAGGCAAAATCCGTCGAGGTTCAAAAGAGCTACATGATTGGTGTCTTTTGCGAACCGGTCCCCGAGATGCTACGGAGCCAGTTGGATCTTAGCGCAGGCGTTGGCTTAATGGTCAAACGTGTTCAAGACGGCAGTCCAGCCGCAAGTGCCGGTTTGGAAAAGTATGACATTCTTTTATATGCCGATGATCAATCGCTTTCGGCGGTTGCCGATTTGACGAACGTGGTCAACGAAACCGGCGGTCAGGGCCAACCTTTTACGTTGACCGTTGTGCGTGGCGGCGAAGAGATTCCAATCGAACTCACCGCCACCGAGCGCGAGATGACGGCGGGCTTGCTGCCAGGCGGGATGCCGATGGGTGGCTTTGAAATGAATGACATGGGGCCGGGGTTAATCTTCGGCGGTGGTTTTAATGATGACATGATGCAACAAATGCAAAACCACATGCAGCAGGTGCGCGAACAAATGAAGCGCATGGACGGCTTGCTGCAAAAACCAGGTGGCCCAATTCACGGCCTCCCACTGCCAAATTTGCCTCAGCAACAAATGCGTTAACCACCGTTGATTGAAGTGTCAGCCTTCAAGCAAACGGTCCTCCGAGCCCGGGCATCCAATGTCCGGGCTCTTTTCGTTTGGTAGTAAAACAGTCGTAATGCCTGAGCGGCTGGGCGCTAGCCGCGGGTTTGTTTGCCAAGCCTTTTCCCGATGTTTCTTTCTACCAGTGACACCCGCGGTTGACGCCTTGCGGCTCAGCTGGCGATTCGAGAACGGCCCTGCTACGACTGCGGTTTTACTCCTTCTTCAATAAATCTGCCGCGATCGACATCCGCGGGGCGGCGGTTGGAACTTGGTCCATTAGGTTGCCGGCGGACAGCACAACCCGCTTTGCTTTTTCTCTTAACTCGGGCAGGTTGGCGGTTTTTGCTAAGTAAATCAAATTCTGTGCACTGACGCTACTACCCGAGGGCACCGCGCCGTCGATGGCGCGTTTGGTACGGAACAACAGCGTTTGATGGTCGCTGGCGGTGTAGAAGTATCCGCCCTTCTCCGTGTCCTCGAACCATTGGTCTTGCACTTTTTGCAGCGCCACCGCTTCTTCTAACCAGCGCTGTTGTCCGTTAGCCCGGTGGATTGCAATCAAACCGTCAATCAAATTCGCATAGTCCGTCAGATACCCGTTCAGCTGAGCTTGGCCGCTGGTGTATGTTCGATACAAGCGTCCATTTTCATCGCGCAGCGACTTGAGCACAAAATCGGCTGCCTTCTCCGCCGTTTGCACGTAAGATTCGTTTTCCAAAATCCGGCCCGCGTCAGCAAAACCACGAATCATCATCCCGTTCCACTCGGTCAGGATCTTCTCGTCCGTCGCCGGTGCGATACGTTTCTGCCGCACGTTCAGCAGTTTTGCATTCAGCGGCGCCACTTTCTCCAAAAATTGCTCAACAGACAACGTTGCATCAGTGGCCGTCGATTTAAACGGCAACTTCCATTGCGGCGCGTAGTACTCGTTCTCGAAATTGGGAGCGTCATTGATTCCGTAAACCCCAGCGTAAAACTTGAACTCGCCCTCGGTAAGCGTCTCTTGGAACTCGGACTTCTCCCAACGATAGTACTTCCCCTCCTCACCCTCGGATTCGGCATCCAAAGAACTAAAGAACGCGCCCTCAGGTGATATCAAATCGCGCGACACCGATCGCAGGATTCCCTCGACCGCCCATTTGTATTCTGGCGACTTGGTCAATTGATACATCTGAGAATAGACGGTGGCCAGCTGCCCATTGTCGTACAGCATCTTTTCAAAGTGGGGAATCGCCCAAAACCGATCGACGCTATACCGATGAAAACCGCCGCCAACGTGGTCATAAATCCCCCCCATCAGCATGCGTTGGCAGGTGTTCTCTAACATCGCTTTGGCCGATTCGTCTCCACCGGTGGCCAGGTAACTGAGAAACATCAGGTTCGATGCCTCGGGAAATTTGGGCCGATTAGGACGGGTTGCACTGAACCCAAAACCACCAAACTGTTCATCATAACTCTCGGTCAACGATTCAAGTGCATCAGAAACCCAGCGCGACTGGATGGCGGTTGGTAGCTCTTTGTCACCGCCCGATAGCTGCTGTTGCGTCACCTCGGTGAGCACTTTGGCGCTTGCCTGGATTCCGTCCTGATTGGTCTTCCATGCATTATCCAGTTTCTTAATGACTCCCAGAAATCCCGGCGATCCCTCCCGATCGCCGTCGCGTGCTGGAAAGTAGGTTCCCCCAAAAAACGGGCGCGTATCAGGCGTCAGGAACATCGACAGCGGCCAACCTCCGCCGCGCCCCGTTCGCATCATCTGATTGAATACGTTGAGGCTCTCCATATAGATTTCATCCACATCAGGGCGCTCTTCGCGATCGACTTTGATGCAAATAAAGTTCTCGTTGAGAAACTTTGCAATCTCTTCATCCAGAAATGATTCGCGTTCCATCACGTGGCACCAGTGACAGCTGGAATAACCAACCGACAGAAAAATGGGCTTGGATTCGGCTTTCGCCTTGGCCAGCGTTTGGTCATTCCACGGATACCAGTCGACAGGATTGTGAGCGTGCAGCAACAGATACGGGCTGCTTTCATTGGCCAATGCATTGGTGTGCTGGTGCTGCTTCTGGTCGTCGTGCTGTGCATCAGCGGCTGGAATCAACAACGCAACAGAGGAAGCAAACATCAGGAAACTGACGGTTCTCAGGCAGCGGCGGTACATGGTCGGCATCTTTGGGTATGTGATTAAGGTCGAAATGAAAACAGCGCAGGCTCCCAGTCTACACTACGACGGGTGCGAAAAAGCACGCCTGTTTGATGACGCCCGCTGCCGAATGTATTGCTTGATGGACGGTTCGGTCTGTTGTTCGGATGGCGGGAGCCATCCAGTTAGTGCGTTCCTAGGCAGGAGCCTAGGAACGAGCGTCGACGAGCGACGAACGAGCGTCACGAGCGTCGAACGAGCCACGTCCGACGCAAACGCTGATCCGCTCGCAGTTCCACGCGCATAAAAAAAGTCCGGCCGAAACAAATGAAGGTGCTCGACCGGACTCAAAAATAACGTCAAAGTTTCAACCGCGGAGAAACATTTCCTCTAACGCAGTGGCGAGATGTTACCAAAATAATTCGGAAACGAAAATCGAAAACCTACTCTTAGGAGAATTTCTCCGTTGTTGGCAAGCCAGCAAAGGGCTTGAAACGCCCGTTTATCAACAATACATGCGAACTAACGGACTAAATGTCCACCACCCTGTGCTTTTGCTTGCAGATCCACAGGATCACTTGATGCAATGGTCAATCGCAGCGGAGGAGTCAACGAAGCCGTTTTATTCCCGCCTAAATCCTCCACCAACAGGTGCAGTTCGTAGTCGCCGTTGGACAAATCGCCGATCGTAATCGGCAAGTGCATGTAAAAATCTCGGCGTCGCCGGCGGGCGATATCTTCCATGACAGGAAACTCGGCCTGTTGAACGGCGTGACCGGCGGAATCGTAAATCGCATAACTTCCACGCAGCCGAGTATGAAACGTAGATTCGGAATCGGTGTCGCTTGCTTGCTGGAGCGAGTTGTAGTTTTCGACTTCACAGTAGACCAACACCTTTTGGCCCGACTTGAAGATGTCGCTGGCGAATGTCTTGAACTGACCGTAGCCCGAGACCTCCGTGCAGAACGCACCGGATTCGATCTTTAGATTCGCCAGCGATTCTAATTCCGCGATCGCTTGACGTAGGTGCACCAACGTGTCGTGAGCCGTGTGATGTTTCATCAGATCGTAGGCTTTCACGTCCGCCAGTTCTGGCGTCTGCAACATCGACGTGATCGCTTCGAGCTGATGTTGCCAGAAGTAATTCTCCGACTGCGTGAACGACCGCTGCTCCTCAGCAATGTCACCCATCTGTCGGCTGAGCACGTCCAGCAATCGCAGGTTGATCTCTAGGCTGGTGCGCGTTTGCGAATCAATGTCTTCCTCAAGCTGGTTTTTGACCAACAAAATAGTCTGCTGCAGCCGCGATCGCCAAGTCACCTCGTTGAGTTTCAAAACGGCTTCGACGCCAACGGGAGGCACGTCCGTTTGCGTACTCGCTTTCACGAACTCTTCTTCGGGGACTTCCTGGTTGAACGCGGCGACGATGTTTTCCGATTCTCCGGTCGCCGCTTGCGGCAGCGGCAATCCAACAGGTGCGAACGAAACCTGGCCAAAGTTCTTCTTCGCAATTTCGACTTCATCAGCATCGTGTTCGACAGTCATCGGGGCGAGACTTCGTCGTCCGTCGATGACTGGCGAGGCTTCTGAAAATTGGTTTTCCGGCGGAATGTAGCAACCGCGGCAATCGGGAAGATCACAGGTCACGCATTTCTTTAATGGCAAGAAGTCTTTCTCCACCGCTGGAGTAAAAACAGGTTGCTCGATCCGTGCGACTCGCGGAACCGACGTCTCGGTGACCGGTGGCTCGGCAACTTTTATCTCGGCGACCTTAATCTCGGCAACCTGTGGCAATACCTTCGTCACCGGCGGCGACATCAGAAACGGAGCCTGCTTCTTTTGAAAATCGACGGGAGCCGGTTTTGGCTGCGTTTTAGTGATTTTGCGAGGTCCGGTGAAATTCAAGCGGCTTTCGCGCTGAGCACCTAAGGTAGGGTCGATTTCGATCCCGTCGATGGGTTCGGTATTGAATTCGGAGGTGGGTTCGGGTTTGGGTTGGGCCTTGAATTTTGGATCAGCAGTAGCTGTCTTCGCCAACGTTTCAGCGGGACTGAAATTCGTTTGAAAGTCCTCGACTATGATGGGGGCTACTTTGGGTAAATCATCTTTGATGACCGGATGGGTCGCGATCTTTTCAGGCTGATTTTTTGGACCCAAGAACTGCTTCTGCAACGACCGTTTCTCTGCCGGCTGGGGCACGGATTTCGAATACACTTGGCCCTTTAAATTTGCGTCGACCTTCGGGCCGTCGTTTACTTCCTCGGGAGTTTTCTCAACGATCACCGGCATCACCGGTCTCAATGGCTCGGGGGCGAATTTTTCCAACACCGCTGGATTCAACAAAGCTGAAGAGGTAGTGGCAACAATTTCGGAGACGGTCTCTTTTGTGGCTTCGGTTGATTGGTCGTTCACCAGCATAATGCTTTGCGATTCGGTGGAACGACGGTTGCCGGTCCGAATGGGGTTGAGCATGTTGTCTTTTGAATCGCTCGACAGAGGGTCTGCCACGACAAATGCGCTTGGTTCTGCCGTCGGCCGCGGCGTTGTGGGATCCACGAATTGAGCGTCCTTGGCTTTGGCCAATGGCTGCGCGAATATTTCTGCCGGAGGTTGAGCCGCTGGATCAAATTCATTTGCCGCTTCTTGGAATGCCACCTGTTGCGCATTGTCGATCACCGGTTCAGCGTACAGTGTCGTCCGGGGCAGTTGGGACAGCTTGGGCGGTCGTGCTCTCAAGTTCTGAACGGCGTCCCGCGCTGGACTGGTTTCCGTGCGGACATCGTTGGCCAGATCGTAGGCACCGGCCGCACTTCCATCGTCAGTGGTCTTCACCGACTCCATGGTTTTTGACTGTTGTGCAACCGCCGTCTGTGATGGTGCTGAACGCAATGGTTGCGGCGGAAATGGAATCTTGCGTTGGCTCAGCGGTCCGTTGGACCCAAGGCGCGAGCAACCCGCCACGCAGATCACACACGTGATGCAAACAAAGATTCGCGTGCCAATCTGGCGATGCAAAAGTGGGTTCAACAGGCGGTAAGTTTCGCGCAAGCGTGTTCGATTGAAGCGCATTTGGTTCCGTCCCAGCATAATATTTCTCGCAACGTAATTCGTCGTTTCAATGAAATTTCGCCGGAGATTAGATAAATCGGGCAGCAGCAGCAAGATTGGCTTAACTCAGCCTTAAAAGTGCTGGCAATCGTCGCCCTTTCGCCCCAAAGCTGTGATGTTATTCGCCCAAGGCCCAATGCCGTCTGCTTTAGCCCGTTCAGGTACTCTGACTGAGCGGCATGGCGCTAGCCGCTGGTCGGTTGGCCCAACCTTTTCCCAGTGTTTTCTTCCTTCCCGAGGCACCCGCGGCTAGCGCCTTGCGGCTCAGTTGCTCTAAGGTAGATACCATTGAGCGCGGGGCCTCCGGCTAATGTTGGGGAAAAAATCCTACGATGTCTCAGCTCGACGGAGCCCCGACCGTTGGTGGCCGATCAGCCCTTCGATTTCCGCCAATCGCGCCGTGTCGGCGATCAATTCTGGCGGGGCTTGGTCCAGTTTCAACCAAGTCCGGATTCGCAAGAACGTGAATACATTCAAACCGGCTGAAAAACGCGCGGTACCAGCAGTCGGCAGGGTGTGATTGGGGCCAACGCCATAGTCACCAAAAACCTCGGCCGACTGGTGACCTATAAAGATACAGCCCGCATGACGAATTTTCGCCGCGACAGATTCGGCGTTCGCCAAGTGCAACTCCAAGTGTTCAGGGGCCAGCTGATTGCAAACGTCGATTGCATCTTCGACGCTATCGCACATCACAAACGCACCGTTTTGAGCCAACGATTGCCGTGCCACTTCACCCGTCGGCAGCTCCTCCATTTGCCGCTTTAACTCAACATCAACGGCATCGGCCATTGATTCATCAGTCAAAATCAAAAACGGCCTCGCATCAACATCGTGTTCAGCTTGAGCCAACAGGTCCGCTGCGATCGTGGCAGGATCCGCAGAACCGTCCGCCACCAAAGCCAACTCGGATGGCCCCGCCAGCATGTCGATACCACAGTCTCCGTTAACGATTTTCTTCGCCGCGGTCACCCACCGATTGCCAGGTCCGGCGATCAGGTCACGGCGCGTAAACCCCTCGAAGCCGTAAGCCATGGCCGCGATCGCGTGCGCTCCACCGACGGCCAGCACTTGATCGGCGCCCGCGACAAACGCCGCAGCCAAAATGATGTCTGACGGATTGGGAGACGCCACGACGATGTCTTCACATCCGGCGACCTTGGCCGTGACGGCAGTCATCAATACCGTCGATGGCAAGGCGAACCGTCCGGCGGGTGCATAGCAACCGGCGTTTTGGATCGGTACGATCGAGTGCCCCGCGCACCCACCGGGCACGGGAGTCTCAAGGACACTGATGGAATCACGTTGAGCCTGCGCGAAATCGCGAATGCGTTTGGCCACCCGCTCCAGCAGCGCCAAATCTTCGGC
This sequence comes from uncultured Pirellulaceae bacterium, assembly GCA_964408465.1. Taxonomy (GTDB): domain Bacteria; phylum Planctomycetota; class Planctomycetia; order Pirellulales; family Pirellulaceae; genus Mariniblastus. The sequence goes on along the minus strand of CAYOZV010000063.1, from coordinate 15,362 downwards.
GTCGATACGGTTTGCCGCCGCTTCCAGTTCGTTGCGCTGAATCAGCATTTGCTGATCAGGGGTGCGTTCGTTGAATTGAGTTGCGAATTTACGGATCGCCGATTCTCCGCCTGCGCGCACTTCATCCACGATCGCTTGCGACTGAGCCAGCGTTTGGGCGTCCAGCGAATGAGATAGTTTTATCTTTGCAAATTCGGCGGCAGGGATTCTGTTTGTCATACGTCGTTTTTTCTCTTCGGTTGAGAGCGACTCGCTCACTGAGCGGCGGGGCACTGGGCGCTGGTTTGTTTGCCTCACCTTTTCCAACTAATTTCTTCTTACGATCGTCACCCGCGGTTAGCGCCATGCGGCTCAGTTCCTACGCACGATTCGATTCATCCGCCGCGCCAATTCAGCGTAAACTTCCTCCAACCCGACGCCATTATTCAGCATCGCCACCAGAGAAAAGTACATCACATCGGCCGCCTCCCAAGCCACCTCATAACGGTCGTCCAACTGAGCAGCTTCGGCCAACTCTCCCGCTTCTTCGAGCAACTTTTTTTGTAGAAGCTGAGCATCATTGGCCAATTTTTTCGTGAACGATTTGGCGTCGGGCGAATGTATCCGCTCGGTCAGTCGCTGGATAACCGTAGCGATGGAGCGTTCTTCACCGAAACAAGTGTGCGTGTTGCGATGGCAAAACCCAGGCGCATCCTGAGTCACCGTAAACCGCAGGCAATCGCAGTCGCAATCAAAACGGATGCCAAGCAATTGCTGTGTCGCGCCACTGGTCAATCCTTTGATCCACAATCCATTCCGCGAACGCGACCAATAGGTTCCCTGCCGCGACTTGAGCGCGTGCAGCAAGCTTTCTCGATTGGAATACGCCAGACCTAACGCGATCCCTAAAGGATCACAAATAATTGTCGACCACAGTCCGTCAGGGCGGTCCGATTTTAAAATTGCACAATAATAATCAACAATCGTTTCCGGATTCTCGTCCAACCAATCGGCGTCCACTACCGCGAAACGTTTTTGCTTCTCCAAGTCTGCGATGGTCTCCGCCGCAGGAGCCTCCAGCACATTCCATGGCTCCGAATCGGTGAAGCTCATTCGATCATCGGGAATGGACGCGAAATGTTCGCGGTTGGCCGTCGTTGTCACGATACCCGATCCACCAATGTTCAGCAGTTCGAGCGCTTGTTCATCGGAGAGATCGTCCGATTGGATATAGATGTCCGTCTGCCCACCGGACTGTTTGACGATCCGCTGCAGCGATTTCAAATGCGTTTCATCTAACGCAAAATCAATCTGCAAACACGTGCCGCCAAACAACGACCAGTGCTTGATTTGCTCAAGCAGCGTTTCTGTCCATGCATTTTCTTGCTGAACTTTAATTAGCGGAACGATCATACCCGCACCTCGACTCCGGATGACGTAAGCTCCCGTTTCACATCTTCAACCGTCATGTTTCCATCGTGAAATATCGAAGCTGCCAGAACCGCATGCGCTCCGTTGTTGAACGCTTCGACCATGTGAGCGACCGAATTCGCGCCCCCCGATGCGATCACCGGCAACGAACAAGCGGCCGTCACGGCCCGCATCAATTCCAAATCGTATCCGCTGCGCGTCCCATCTCGATCAAAACTGGTCAGCAAAATTTCACCAGCGCCCCGCTGCTGAGCTTCGGCGGCCCAATTCACGGCATCCAGTGGTTCGCCTTGAGTGCCACTGCGCGTCATGACCTGCCAAAAATCATCCTTGGAAGGATCACGTTTGGCGTCGATCGCAACGACGGTGCATTGGGCTCCAAAACGAGTCGACATTTCGTTGATTAGGTCGGGGTTCTTCACCGCCGATGAATTGGCGCTCACTTTATCGGCGCCCGCGTTGAGCAATCGAGTGGCGTCTTCGACAGAAGCCACTCCACCACCAACAGTTAACGGGATGTACAGTTTCCGCCTCACGCTTTCAATCGTCTCCAGCATCGCCAGCCGCGCTTCGCGCGTGGCGGACACATCAAGGATCACCAATTCGTCGGCGCCCTGCTGTTGATAGTGATCGGCCAGTTCCACGGGGCAACCAGCATCGCGCAAGTTCTGGAATTTCACGCCTTTGACAACACGTCCGTTGTTCACATCAAGGCAGGGTATGATTCGAGGTTTTAACATGTTTCTTTAAATATGTTCGTAGTGGATCTTCTTAAAAGATCCTAAGTCTGAAACTGCGGCGTGGGACATTTTAAAAAGCCCCACCACAACGGAATTACGCCGCCCATTTTTCCAACAACGTCTGCCCCCATTTCCCTGACAGTTCCGGGTGGAACTGGCAAGCCAACGTTTTTCCCTGCCATAAACAGCTGACGAACTGACCGCCGTAATCGGTCGTGGCATAGTTCCAGCCCTTCGGCGGTTGGCTTAAACGAAACGAGTTCGCAAAATAAGCTTCCCCCGCTTCGAAAAACGATTGGGAATTCGAAGCATGCGGCACCACATTATTCCAGCCCAACTGAGGCACTTGAACGGTGTCGTCAAAACGCGTGATCGTTTCCTCAATCACGCCCAACCCTTTCACGCCTGGACTCTCTGCGCTGGAGGTTCCCAGCAACTGCATCCCCAAGCAAATGCACAACGTTGAAACGTCATGATTCTTCAACCGCGCGGCGATCGTATCACGTAGGTTCAAACGATCAATCGCTTCGGCTGCTGCCGCGTAGGCACCGACACCGGGCAACACAACGTGGCTGGCGTTGGTGATTTCGTCGACGTTTTCTGTCAGGTGCCACGGTTGCCCCATGCGATCGAAGGCGGCTTGCAACGATCGAATGTTGGCGACGCCCGTATTGATAATTTGAATCATGGTTGGAATCTAAAAGTAGGTTGGGCCGTCAGCCCGTCTGAAGAAAATTGAACGGTTTACAAAACGCCTTTGGTGCTCGGCACATCGCCGCTCGTTTTGGTCAGCGCTTCACGCAGGGCTTTGGCACATGATTTAAATGCGGCCTCCGCTCGGTGATGGTCGTTGGTGCCGCGGATCACGTCCACGTGCAGACTGCATTTGAGCGTCATCGCCAACGATTGAAAAAAGTGCGTGATGTTCTCGCAGGCCCAAGTCCCAACCATTTCTCGTTCCAGCCCCAAATGAATCTCTGGCCACGGCCGACCACTGAGATCAATCACCGTCCGTGCAAGCGCTTCATCCAGCGGCGCGTACGCCGAACCAAACCGCACAATGCCTCGGCGGGGCCCCAATGCTTCGTCAATCGCGGTCCCCAACGCCAACGCGCAATCTTCGGCGGTGTGGTGATCGTCGATGTGGAGATCACCATCGCAGATCAGTTTCAAATCCATTTTGCTGTGAAACGCCAGCGCCGTCAGCATGTGGTCCATGAACCCGATTCCTGTTGACACTTCGACCTGGCCGGTGCCGTCAAGGTTGAGTTCGATGTCGATCTTTGTTTCTTTGGTTTCGCGATTGGTCGATGCCGTGCGGCCGGTGCCCGATGGCTGGTCAACAGGTTCCGGTTTCAAATCCGCCAATCGTGCCTTTGCCAGTTCCACATCAGCGCCGGTCGCATTACAAATGCCTGTCGCCAATTGGAGGTAGTCAGCAACATTGGTTGGGACCGTGATGCGCAGCTGATTCTCAAGCAGCTTCGAGCCTGGAAACTTGCGAACGCCGACGCCGGCTTCCACAAGCTTCTCCCAGACGCTGTCGGCGTCATCGAACTGTGCCAAAATGAAGTTGCCGCCCGAGGGAATCGGCGTCGCGCCGCAGTCGGCTAAGACCGTCATCAAAATCGAACGCAGTCTCCGCACCATCGTCAAACCGGACTGCATTGCCGTTTCGTATTCCGCAATCGCCGTGCGAGCAGTTTCCAATGAAACGGCGCTGACAGGGAATGGCCCCGCCGTGTCGCGAATCATGCTGGCGTATTCTTTATTAGGAGCGATCAAATAGCCGACGCGCAGTCCGGCTAATCCCCACGCCTTGGAAAACGTGCGAATGATTCCAATATTTTCATTGACGGTGAAGGTCGCCGTTGGATCTTCTTCTGCGAATTCAATGTAGGCGTTGTCCACCAACAACATCGCGCCATGTTTCTTCGCCAAGGCAGCGATTTCAAGCACTTCCTCCGGCGAGACCATGCCGCCGGTGGGGTTGTTAGGTGACACCACACAGACGACGGCGGTTTTCGAATCGATACTCGCGCAGAATTGCTCCATCGGAAACGCGCCCGACTGCCAAACCGTTTCGACCAGTTTACCGCCGTAGTTATTGGCGTAGACACCGATCATCTCGAACGAAGGAGCGTGACATACAACATGGGGACGGTCGCTGGAGATTGACCGCCGCATGATTCGGTCGATCGCATCATCACCACCGGCGGTCACGACGATTCGGTCGGATGCTACGCCAACCCACCCCGCAATCGCAGACTGCAGCGCCAAATGATCGGGGTAGCGCGACACCAGATCCGATTGCTGAGCCAATTGATCCTGAAGATCATCGATAGGACAGGTTGATTCGTTACGCGAGAGTTGCAGCGTAATTTCGTTTTTGAATGCTGGCGGGTTATAAGCCATTTAATCTTGGCAGGTTAAGGGTTTATAAATTATTGATGTGAGCGGCAAGGCGCTAGTCGCCGGTTTGTTGGCCCATTCTTTTCTCGACCTTAGGTCTCTAGGTCGGCACCCCGCGGCTAGCGTTTAACGGCTCAGCTGCGGTACGAAACGTCTACGAGATCAATTGCTCCGCGGACGTGGTCACGATGTCGTGGGCTCCGTTGTCTTTCAACTTCGGAATGATCTCCGCCAGTTTCTTTCGTGGCACGGCCGAACGAACCGCAAACCATCCAGAATCGCTCAGCGGCGAAACCGTCGGTTGCCGCATCGACGGCAGGCAGTTTAATACCGCGTCTAAGTTATCGCTGGCAACATTCAAATCCATCATCACCCGAGTCCGCGCCTTGAGCACCGCGTCAATCAGAAGCGCAAAATTTTCGATCTCCCGTTTCTTTTCGGGATTGTCCATCGCCTCCTTGGACGCATACATGCGTGTCGAAGATTTCATCACTTCGTCGATGATCACCAACCCGTTGGCGCGGAGGGTGGAACCGGTCGCGGTATTGTCGATGATCAGATCAGCGTCCTCCGGTGGAAAGACTTCGGTCGCTCCGTAGGTGGTCAATACTTCGGCGTCCAAATTGTTCTTCTTGATCCACTCGGCAGCCATCCGCGGATATTCCGACGCGACCACCAAATGCCGTTTGGGCAACACACCGTCGATGAGGACTTCATGCGGCGCGGCCACGACCAAACGGACGGGGTTGAGTTCGGTATTGAGGACTTCGACCAATTCGAGTTCCATTTCGTAAACCCAATCGGCACCGGCGAAACCAAAATCTCGTGCCCCCGCGGCCAGCATTGAGATCACGTTTCGCGGCTTGAGCATTTTTGCGTCGTAGTTGGGCAACGACAGGGCAGGGCGGTATCCGCGTTGGGAATTGCGAATCGTAATCCCGGCTCCCTTGAGCAAGGAAACAATTTCGTCAAACATGCGGCCCTTAGGCAACGCAACTCGCATTTTATTTTGATCGTGTAGATCTGGCATCGTGAACAAACTTTCGAAAGACCTGGATGAAAAAAATTGGACTTCCGGTCAACGCTTGTGTGTCGCAACGACGCCACGAAAAAAACGTTGACCGCAGTGGCCAACGTTCTGTGTACTCTATCGCAAAACGAAACCACTTCTCCTAATGAAGATGGTGATGATGGCTCGTTTTGTCAGCGTTTTGAATCATATCGCGATAATAGCCAAGACTGAAGATTCGGTCAACGGGCCACTTTCACAAAGACTGCAGGTAGCCCGTATTTTTAACCCGCCAGCAGGGCAGTTTCCCACCGATCATGGCGGGCATCGAGGGTGCCGATCGGCGGCAACCGGTCCCCCTTACTGGGCTTTCCTAACGAACACCTTCAAACGCCCCTTATTGTCCTCGATCTGATTCCACCTGTCATCGCACCTCAAAAACAGCTGGCCATCGGTCTGGGCGACGAAGGTTCCGCGTTCCCCCAAGAGAATTGGCTGAGACAACCGATAATCGCTGAAGATCGTCCCGATCAATCGGCCTTGCCCGTCGGCCCCACTGGCGGTGGAGGCTTCGGATTGAGGGTTCGTTTGCCATTGCCCTTGTGCGACATATTCGTAGGTCTGCTGCGCGACGACTTCGACTTTGGTCGCCTGCCATCCGGCCCGCGAATTAACGTTGGTGCTGACCATATCCGCACCAAATAACTTCTTGGGCGTGACCTTCCAATTCCATTGGCAGAGATCTGGGCGATACCCGATCTCAAGATTTTTCAGAAACTGACGATACTCAAAATTGATCTCTGCCATCTGATCTTGAAACCGCAGCTCAAACGAATCGGGCTGGCCCTTCATCATGTTGATCCCCAGCGTGCGAAATTCCTTCGAATAGTTTGCGTTGTGGATCATCATGCAACACAGCGCCCAACTTGCGGCTTTATTCTTACACGAATCATCAGAACCAAAGTTGGAATCAGAAATGGCGGACGCCAGCGTCATTGTGGGATTGGATTTTAAATACGCAACTATCTCGGGATCGACGGAGACTTTCTTATCTTTGAGTTCCCAATAATTAGCCATCAACGACATTCCATCGCAGTACCATTTTGGTCCACCACCACCGAAGGTTGATTTGCAGAACGCATGATAGGCGGCTTGAAGAACCTCATCGTGATCGTCCCCCGAATCAACCTGTGCCTGCGGTAAGTTTGGGGCGTTCACCCAGTTTGTTGCGTCGGCGACGATTTTACACTCGATCCGCTGTTGGGGACATTTTTTCAAATAGCGATAAACAACATCGTGCATGCTGTCTAACTTCATTCCCAGCACTTTTGTTTGCAGGGGCGAAATATCAGTGTGGAGATTGAAGTGCTTCAGCTTCACCTTCCTAGGTCGATCCATGTTTTCATCGGAGAGGTACGCGTACTTCTGCAACAGCTGATCGGTTCGGGTTAGCGGTTTCGCTTTCTGCTTGCGATGCGGAGAAAGTTCGATCGTGATCTCGGTGATCACGTTGACGCCGCCTTCGTAGGTCGCCCCCATCATGCTTTGGACGGTATCTTCGACAGCGACTCGGTCCAGCGTTGGCATATCAAAGACAATCTGAGCATCGTCTTTGGTCGCAAGTTCGACACGCCCCTGTTTGGCCAGCCGCGACTTGGGAACCTGCAACAACATGCCGCTACCGGTTACACGAATAACTTTGCCAACGATTTCATAGATGCCTTGATCATCGGTGCGCTCAAGGTCCAGTTCCTCCGTTTGATCGTTAACGTACGCCACTTCGTCGGCGGCCTCTTGGACTTTGCCCATCGGTGACATTTTCGCAAACACCCTCAACACCATGCCAGGGCCGACAAACGATAGCGGCAGCCGCCCTTTTACAATGACGCTTCCATCGTCACCACCGTTTAAGGCGCTGGTGGAATAATCGATCTCCTGACCGTCGTCGTGAGTGACGGTAATGCTTCCCGAACCGATCGCGGTGATCACGCCGTCACGGTGGAAACGGCCCGTTGATTTCCCGTGCTCTGCAAGCGCCGTGGCTGGAGCAGAAAAAGTGCCCAATAAAATGGCGCACGAAAAAATAAGGCTCGAGGCGAGAGATCTGATCATTGGATTTTTGGAGTGGAAGAAGGCGCAGGCGTCTGCATTAACTATGACCGTTAATTCGGCAAAAACCTGAGTTTATCGCCACAAAGGAAGCAAAAAGAAGGCGAAATCACAATGAAATTCCGGATACTCTCACTTTAGACCGTCCGGTCGCCGGCAATTGGAATTATTGGCCAGAATCTTTTTCGTGCGTGACGATTTCGTCCAAGGTCATCGTGCCAGCGGTTAATTGATCCAAATCCGATTTCGTGATCGCTTTCAACCACAATAGATTAACTTCATCATCACGAAAGTTGTCAATTTTTTCAGCATTTAGCCCCGTGATTTCGCTGGCTTGTAAATCAGTCAGCAGCACTCCGACATCGCCAGCGGGCGTTTTAAACTGACAACTGTGGCCGGGGCCCAGCCACGTAAAATTCTGCCACGGGTACAGCGCCAGTCCCGCTAACTGATTGATAATTTCTGGTGGCAGAGGTTCAGGTGCCCCATCGGAAATTGCTGTCGACCGGTCAGCGCGATCTATTAAAACCGCGATTTCGATGCGACGGAGTTCCGAGGGATTTTCGACAAACATTTCAACCGCTGGTTGCGGAAAGATCGAAAGCCCCGCGGTCACCAAGACGTCGTAGCGCGGCAGGCGATACTGAAGTATCTTCGCCAGTGGGAAGTGTTGGCCGGGGATGTCTGTTTGGAGTCGCGTCTCCGGCGTCGCGCCAAACCGCCGGTCGTGCGATTCAATAATCGCCGGCAGCTGAACCTCCAAGGGGCTTTGCGCTGCGTCCGATGGTTGCCACGAATCCCAAAACTCTTTGGCGTTTTGGAGACGTTTGATCATCAGAGGATTATCTGGCATCGGCCAACACACATCGGTGGGATTGGCGCAATTGGAGGCGTAACCATGAAAGCCATCGACGCCACTCCACGGTGGAATGATGGCGATCGTTTTTTCGCTTTGGTCCTCTGGCGAAATTTCCACCAACGCCGCACCAGTGCCTTCCTCCAGCCAAAGGATCTTCAAAGTTTCAGCGGTCGGCATCCGATGCAGTTCGGGATCGACGCAATCGTGGCGAGGCAACATCGTGGCGATGCCGGCGGCCATTTCGTCCGCATTGATAACGTGAGGCCCCTTCTGCAAGTTCCTCACCCAACAGGCTCGCATTCCAAATCGACCACACCGCTGCCGCGAGGCGGGGCTTTCGTTCAGATAAAAATAAACCGCTCGTGAATCGTGTTCCACAATTGCATCGACATTGCCATAAGGTGACGTTTCAAAAACGATCGAGTGGATTTCACGTTCTTCAGACAAAGGTAGCTCGGTTGGGACGAAGGATGTTTGGGTGGTTAAATCTCCTGTCACATTTTATAGATTCTAAAAACTTAAGTAACAGGTGAGAGGTAACATAGTCGTATTTCCATGCCCCTGTCGGACGATGGGCACTGTCGTGTTATGATGGGTTGATGGTTTTAGCACGCCAACCTTTCCAGCTCAATTTGCTCAGCCTTCGCAACGTTTATGGCCACGACCGAAATTGCCACTCAATCGCAAGCCAACGCGGGCCACGTCGCCGCCGGCCCCGCGATCGAGTCGACCAATCTGAAAAAGACTTACTCCTCTGGTCTCTTATTTGGTGAAAAATTCGAAGCCCTCAAAGGCGTCTCCTTCGAGGTCAAGCGTGGCGAAGTGTTTGGCTTGCTGGGCCCCAACGGAGCCGGGAAAACGACCTTCGTCAAAATCCTTTTGGGCATCATCACCAAATCATCGGGATCTGCCAAACTGATGGGCTACCCTGCCGGCAGCATCGCCGGTCGCAGCCACGTCGGTTACCTGCCAGAACATCTTCGTATCAGTTCCCACTTAACGGCGCTCACGGCTTTGGAACTGTACGGCAATCTCAGCAACGTGCCTTCGGACACAATCAGGGCCAAGCAAGATGAATTGTTGAACTTGGTCGGTCTCCAAGGCCGTGAAAAAGAGTCGGTGAAGAACTTCTCCAAAGGCATGCTGCAACGCCTCGGTCTGGCTCAAGCCCTTTTGCATGATCCCAAATTGCTAATGCTGGACGAACCCACCGACGGTCTGGACCCGCGTGCCCGTGCGGAGATGCGAACCATCATCGCTCGACTGAAAGAATCGGGCGTCACGATCTTTCTCAACAGCCATTTGCTGCAAGAGGTCGAAATGATCTGCGATTCGGTTGCGATTCTCGACCGCGGTGTCCTGCGATATTGTGGCGACGTTTCTAACATCGGCGACGCGGTGGGTGGATCGGGAGATTCCATCGTCGCTGACATCGAACTCGCGGGCGCCGTTGGCGATCTATCAACGCTTACCGACGGCATCGTCTTTCATCTGACTCGCCCGGCAACAGACAACAGCCTCACGGCGCGATTTGAATTCACCAACCAACAACACGTCGACCGTTTCATTGACCGGCTGCGAGCCAACAACATCAGCATCTTGCGTCTGGCACCTCAGAAGCTGAACCTGGAAGACGTCTTCTTAAAATTGATCCAAGAGTAGTCTATGCGGCCCTATTTCGCGATTATCAAAGACTCCTTCCGCGCCGCTTGGGCGTCCAAGGTGCTGTATGTTTTGCTGGGCCTGATCACGCTGCTGTTAATCGGCCTCGCGCCGCTGCACTATCGAGAGTCGCTGGACTGGAAACTGATTCCGTCGGACTACATCCGCGAATCCGGATCGATCAGCGAGCGGCTGTTCGATAAAAAAGACGCCGTCGATGAACCGCTGATGGGCAAGATCTGGCAAGTGCTGCCCAACGGTCTGCGCGACGATCTCACGTCCACCTTCGCCCAGCCAAATAGCAAAGGAAGCAATCCCAACAAGCGCAACATGGCCATGTTCAACGAACTGATCGGTGAACTAAATAATGTCATCGCAGAACCAGACTTCTTCGCGGGGGCCGACCCGACCGATTTGAGTGAACTTGGGCTTGATGAACAGATCGCAGCCGCGCGGCAAAACAAAGACGATGTTGATAGCCAACGGCGGCTAAATCGGCTGATCATCTCCAGGATGTTCTCGCCGCTGATCGAAGCGGGTGATACAAGTTCCATGACGGCTTACTACGGTCCGTGGCGGCTTGGTTTTTTGGATGCCCTTTCGGCCAACAAAGGCCAGTTCGCATCGGGCATTGCCGCTTATATCCCCGGCATCCTGGACAAATTCGTGCTCTCCATCGGGCTGGCGATCGCCATCGTCGTCACCGCCAGCATCATTCCCGAAACGTTCGAACCGGGGTCGCTGAATCTGCTGTTGAGTAAACCCGTTTCGCGCTGGGGGCTGTACGTCGCTAAATTTGTTGGTGGCTGCGTTTTCATTTCGATCTGCGCGACGTATTTGTTCGCCGGCATCTGGTTGTGGTTGGGGCTGGCGTTGGGTGTTTGGGAGAACGCGATTCTGCTGAGCATCCTTCTCTACATTATTGTGTTTGGGATTTATTTTTCCGTTTCGGCGTTTGTGGGGCTGGTCTTTCGCAGCACGATCCTCGCGATCATGGTGACGTTGCTGTTTTGGAGCGCTTGTTTCTTGGTGGGCACGTCTTATGGTTTTTTAGATACCAAACTTCAAAACAATCGCATCGTGAAACTGGCCGAATCCGAAGACGCACTGATCGCTTTGGATCGCATGTCTCAATTGACATCTTGGCAACCGCGTTCAAAACAATGGGGGTCCTCGTACCCCAACGATGACGGGCAAAACGATCGGCGACAGGTCGGCGCGGTGTCTTGGTTAGGCGACCTCGAGGAGTTCCCGTTGCCCTTTGGCCCTCTGGTGAACCCAGACGATCAGCGACTGGTCGCCGGTCGAACGTCGATGTCCAACATGCTGTCCTTTGGCCAGCAAGAACTGTTGGCATCATCCCCCGGCGGCCGAACGATGCAGAACAAAGGCAACTTCCCGCGGGGCACGGTTGATTTTCTCAAAGGCGCCAACGATTTGATCGCCGTGACCGGCGAAGGAAAGTTCTTTCGCTTCGGGCAGAAAACCAAACGCGCCGTCAACGATAAAACAGCGACGATAAAACGTTCGAACAAGCTGTTCACACCACTGGGGCCTGACAAACCAACACCCGTCATCAGTCGCGGCGTTAGCGCGATCAACCAGCACACCAACGAGATAGCCGTCTACGGTAATCGAGTCGTCTCTGTATTTCGCCTGGGTGAGGAAGGTTATGTACTGGATCGTTCGATCGAAGTAGAAACGGACGCACCTGATTCCATGAGCTGCCAGCTGGCCTTCGAGGGCGACACGATGATGCTGGCCTTAGGTAATGGCCAGATCATCACGCTGCGTGGCGGTACGCTTGAGGAGTTGTTCGGCTACCGCCCTGACATTAATCACGCAATCGAAGACGTCGTCGCATTGCCGGGCGGACGCTGGTTCTTCGTGCTGTACCGGCAGGGCACCGTTCGCATGTTGGACACCCAGAACCCAAAGGCGATGACACTGGCGCCGTTTTCGGGGCAGGGGAATATTTCGGCAGTGTGCGTTTCGACAACCGGCCAGCTGTTAATTGCCGACCGCGGCAATCGAGTCACCCGCTATCGAGCTGAAGATTTCCAGCCGATTGAAACCATGCGTCCCGCCGACGGCCGGATTGAACAAATTTACTATTGGGGAATTCAGCCTCTGTATTCTATCTGGCCTAAGCCGGGAGAATTCTACAAAGTCGTCGCTTGGTTTGCCGACGGCGACGATGGTGTTGCTGCCAATGAAATCGACTTAAGGCTCAAACCACGATATCGGAATCCCTGGGCGCCCCTGACCAGCGGGCTGGCCTTCATGTCCGTAATGATCGGGCTGTCGTGTCTCTATTTTTGGCGTAAAGATTATTAGCCCGTAGTGAATTTTGTGAAAGATCCGGCGCTTCGATTCACAGATGCGTCAACAAAAAACGAAGACGCAAACAGGAGGTTTAACGACCTCCACTACGACGCTGCCAGCGCAAGCCAGTCAACCGCTTCCTCGAACGACTCCGCCCCGTACCCAACATGTGCCAAAACCGGAATCGGCGTGCGATCGGCGATCTGTTGACGATTAGATGAAACGCTAGGGTCTTCATTGCCGGCACCGCCGAGGACATCATTGAGCACAACTCCGGCGACGTTCAGCCCATCGCGAAAACATTCCGCGGTAATCAGTGTTTGCAACGTCTGATTAATCGCACCGATGATGTTGGGGGTCACGACGATCACCGGATAACCGAACTCCAACCCCAGATCCGCAAAGTACTCATCTTCGTTCAGCGGCGACATCAGTCCGCCAGCCCCTTCGACGATCACGATGTCGCACTGATCTGCCCAAGCGGAAAGCCCCGTGCGCACTCGTTCACGATCTAATGTTTTACCTTCTTCGATCGCGGCCAAATGCGGTGTGATCGGCGCGGCGAAACGCTGGGGGCACACTGCGTTCAAATCCATGGGCTTGCCGGCCGCGTTCCACAAATGCACGGCATCTTCGGAAACCAATTCGGATCCTTCCAGCACGCATCCACTGGCCACCGGTTTATAAACGCCAACGCGATGCCCCTCCTTGTGCAACTGCTTCGCAATCAACGCACTGACGTAGGTTTTCCCCGCATCGGTGTTCGTGCCGGCAATAAATAATCCGCGTGTGGGTCGTCGAAACATTTTCCCTTACCACCTCTCTGAGCTGATTGGATTACAATTAAAATCGCTTAACGAAAACAACAAAAAAACGATCGCTTCTTTTATAAAAACGCAATCCAAAGCATGACGTCGAAAAACACCAACATGAAAGTCGCCGCGATCCAAATGCCCTGCGGCCCCAATATCGCTGACAACGTGGAACGCGCTTGCAAGGCGATCCAGTCAGCCGCCGATGACGGAGCCAAATTAGTCTGCCTGCAGGAATTGTTCAACAGCCTCTACTTCTGCCAATCCGAGGACCACGACAAATTCAAAATTGCTCAGTCTCTGGACGGACCCACGATCACCAAAGTGCGAGCCGCGGCTGAGTCGGCCGGCGTGGTCGTGGTCGCCGGAATTTTCGAACGCCGATCCGCCGGGCTGTTCCATAATTCGGCCGTCGTGATCGAAACCGATGGTTCGGTCGTGGGCACCTATCGTAAAATGCACATTCCCGACGATCCATACTTCTACGAAAAATTTTATTTCACGCCCGGAGATCTGGGCTTCCAAAGCTTCTCCACATCCGTCGGGAAGGTCGGCGTCTGTATTTGTTGGGACCAGTGGTTTCCCGAAGCGGCGCGATTAACGGCGTTGACGGGCGCGGATTTTCTGGTGTACCCCACCGCCATCGGTTGGCAAGCCCCCGAAAAGGTTCAGTTCGGGGACGCCCAACGCAACGCTTGGCAAACGATGATGCGTTCTCATGCGATCGCCAACGGAATCTTTGTCATCGCGTCCAACCGCGTTGGCGTCGAAGACAACATTGAGTTTTGGGGTTCGTCGTTTGTAGCCGATCCCTACGGCGAACTATTGGCGTCCGCAGGCCAGGACGCTGAAACAATTTTTGCCGACTGCGACCTGAGTCTGATCGAAACGGCGCGGACGCACTGGCCGTTTCTGCGCGACCGAAGAATTGATGCCTATGGTGATTTGACGAAACGGTTCATCGATTCATGAACGCTGAAACATTTTCAATGCCAGCCCAATGGCAACCGCACGCCGCAACCTGGCTCAGCTGGCCCCACAATACGGATACATGGTCGCAGAACTTGGAGCTGGCACAGGCTGAATTCCGCGCCTTTGTCGAAGCGATCGCGCGTTTCGAACCCGTGAATTTAATGGCCGAAGAGAGCGCTGCGGCGCGTTTGAAGTTTGATTCACGCAATGTCCGTCTGGTTCCCATCCCCACCAACGACGCGTGGGCACGAGACTATGCGCCGACCTTTGTAAAATCCTCCAGCGACAGACTTAAATCAATCGACTGGTTTTATAATGCGTGGGGCGGCAAGTATCCGCCGTTCGATTTGGACCAAAAGGTAGCTTCGGCGGTTGCAGAATTTTTAAAAATCGAGAACACGAAAGTCGATTTTTGCTTGGAAGGGGGCGCACTTGAGATCAACCGAAAAGGAACGCTCATTACGACGCGCTCCTGTGCCCTCGCAGAGAACCGCAACCCCGATTCTTCGCAGGCCAAAGCCGAGTCACTCTTTAGAAGACATCTTGGGGCGGAAAACATTATTTGGTTACCCGGCGACGCCATCCAAGGCGACGATACCGACGGCCACATCGACCAACTGGCGCGATTCACCGACGACAGCACGATTGTGCACGCTTGGACGGTGGATAGTGACGACCCCAGACGACCGGCGATCAAGCAAAACGTAGATGCACTCAAAGCCGCGATGGCGAAGGTTGATTCGAGCTGCCGGTTTTTTGAACTGCCGATTCCCGATCCGATTTATTACTGCGATTTGACGCTCCCAGCCAGCTACTGCAATTTCCTGATCGTCAACGGAGGCGTCATCGTGCCTCAATTTGATCAAGCCGAATCTGACGCTAACGCGGTGCAGATTCTGTCTACCTGTTTTCCAGATCGAGAAATCGTTCCGCTGCCCTCGAAGAATTTAACCGTAGGCTTAGGTTCGTTTCACTGCCTATCCCAGCAGCAGCCTAAAACATAGTACAGTCGCCGTCTCGGCTACTTAAAGCACTTCCATTGGACTTTTTGA
>CAYOZV010000062.1:8416-24278 GCA_964408465.1 uncultured Pirellulaceae bacterium | reverse complement strand
AGCTAAAGACTCCGTCACCATCGGCGTCAAAGAAAACGTAATCGCCCAAAGATGCTGGCGCTGGAGCAACCACCGGTTCGTTGATCAGACCTGCATCCACCGTCGAGTTATTTTCACCTGCCGCCAACGTGACCACTTGGGATAGTCCAGTCGCGGGGTCAACATCACTGTCGATCGTGTCATCGCTGCCGGCGTCTTGGATAGTGAAGTCTTGGCCTGCCGGGGCCACGAACTGTACTTGATAACTGCCACCGGGTGTCAAACCAGTGAACTGATAAGCGCCAGAAACATCGGTCGTCGCTGTCACCGGATTGCCAGAACCATCAAGAACTGGGTTACCCCCGCCATCAAGCAGATTCACAACCACGCCAGACGCTGCGGTGTCACCAGAGCTAAAGACTCCGTCACCATCGGCGTCAAAGAAAACGTAATCGCCCAAAGATGCCGCCTCGGCAGACTGCGCCACGAATCCAGCATCAACAGTATTGTTGGTAACACCGGCGGAGATTGAATAGGTATTGGTAACACCTGTCGCTGGGTTGGGATCACTATCATCGGCGTCAATCGTCACATTCTGAGCCGTCAACTGCAAACCGGTGGGAGCCACGAACTCGAGTTGATAACTACCATCGGGCAGACCTTGAAACTCGTAGCGGCCCTGAGAATTCGAAGTGGTCGAGATCGGATTTCCAGCCGCATCCAGTACAGGACTTCCACTGTCATCGAGAAGATTTACAACGACACCGGCCAAGGCCGTGTCTGTAAAATCCTGAATTCCATCGGCATCCAAGTCATTGAACGTGTAGTTGCCGATCGCGGCCAGCACATAATCTTCGACCTCGCCGCTATTAACGGTACCGGTTGTAGATCGACCGGCCCCCATTGCATCTGCGGTAAAACGGAATCGAGCCGCCATTTCTCCGCGGGCATCCGCTGGCACATCAATGGTCAACTGCGTCGTACCGGCGGTGAGCGCGAGGTCATTAATATCGACCGGCGTTGCCAGCGCCGTTGCGTTGATGTGCGTCACTGAAATTTCGTCCAGCACACCTGTACTTTGAAAATCCAACCAAGCGTTTAAATATCCGCCTGTTGATGCCACGACCGAAATAAGCGCCGGCCGACCGGCTTGCAAAGGCGTGTCGAACGTGACGCCATCTTCGTCATCTGTTGCATCGTTGTCATCCCCAAGTCCATCGCTGGAGGGGAACGCCACGCTGTCGGCATCCACAGAAGACCCTAAAAAGGTCGTCCCATCGACAATGTGGGCAGGCCCCAATCGGGCGATGGACGTATTGTAGACATCAGGCAGATCGCCGCGATCTACCTCGATATCGGCCACACCGAAATCAAGACTGTGGTCGGTACTACCAGAGGCACCGGTCGTGAACGCAACGACGGCCAGGTCATCGGCTCCATTGCCGTCGGTGTCTAACCCGATGGCGTCGTTGTCTAAACGCTCATCCGAACCTTGATCCTGCAGCGTAACGCTTAAACCATCCAACGAATTGAGGAAGCCGAAATTAGAAGCCTCCAGCCTAACCTCATAATCGGTCATCGCCTGCAGACCTAAAGAACCGTCTGGGTACGTCACGTTGGTGTCGTTGAAGTAGTATTCACCATCGGCGTCAGTTGAAGTGGAACCAACCAACACGCCGTTGTTGGGGTCGCTGGTGTCATAAAGATTGACGGCAACTGACAGCAAGCCCTGTTCGCCCGCGTCTTGAATCCCGTCTTTATCGGCGTCTAACCAAACTCGGTTACCGATTTCTAACTCGGGATAGTTCGCATCGCCCACCACCCCAAGCCCAAGGTTCGCTGTCAGGTTGCCTGCGTTGGCATCGACAAAGGCAACGCTGCTAACGGTGTTTGCATCAGCCCCATCACCGGCTGTCGAAACTCCGTAGCCAACCGGGAAGCCATCGAACTCAATCCGCAACGCCCCGTCTGAGGGATTGTCCAACACATAGCCCCCACCGCCGGAGGTAACAGCAGTCGCAACAATGGCGCCTGTCGCATCCACGGCTGTTACCGTGACACCGTCGACACCTGTTTCGCCATTGTTGATACCATCATCATTAGCATCTTCAAAAACGGTTCCCGAAACTGTGTTCAGAAGTCCAACGAACTCAATTTGAGCTCGCATAGAAATGGGGATCTCCGTTTCAATTTGGCCAGTTGTAAATTCTAAATCCCAATCACCACCCAATGACTGATGTCCGGTAAGGTCATCCGAAGCGGCAACATCGGCCCCGGTAATCGCTGCCATGGACTGCACAAACGTTTGACCTTGGGATGTCTCTGCGAGATTGCATCCGTAAATCAACAGGTCGGCATTCTCCGTCAGTGATTCTGACCAATTGGAAATCTGATCGGCGAAATGACTTAGCTTACTGTCATCAAGCGTCGTATTGCCTAATTGAATTTGTCCGTCGCTGCCGTGTGACAGCAAGTGAATTGCATCGTATTTTTGATCTGATTCCGCCAAGACCTCCGAAATTTGATCTATTCCATCGGCATCGGCATCAAGAAAGCGGATCACTAGGCCGCTGCTGGGATTCTCTTCGATAATCGAAGCCAATAGTGCTTCTTGATTTTCAACGCCTGCGTCAACAAAGATTAATTCTTGTCGAAGGTGCGCATCGGATTGCTGCAGCGGTTGAACCATTGCCGGCGGCATATCGGTGGGCGTTTGATCGGCAGGCACGACCATCGCCGCATCAGGCACACCGTCAAAAAGGACGCGGTCTTCTAATGCTTCCATAAACGACATGAAATTGGCAGAGAAGTTTTGATTCAGCATTCTTTAATCCGTCAAAAGTGAAGCGCCGGGAGTGAGGGTGCTGGCGCGTCGTCGTAGCTAGCATCAACAAGATGCAGTTAAAACTTACCAAGAAGAACGTCCGAGTAATCACGCATGTTCTTCCAAAGAGTCCCCCCGTCAGAGGAGGGCAACCGTAAGACAAAACAGACATCCGCATTTGAAATCATCGGGAATTTTGCAGCCAAACCAGCGTTGGAAACAACCAGCAAGCGCTGAAAGCACAATCGAATTTGGCTGAAAGTGTCGGAAATCTTGACTAATTAGGACAAGCCTCTCAATCAGGAAAATCGTGGCTCATTGGCAATCAGATGGATCTGCTTGCAGTCTGATAATGGTGGCATCGCGCGGCAGAATTTAGGGGTCAGCAAAAATATTCTTGCGGTTTAAAGGCGACCTGAGCGCCAATTGAACCCTCAATCCGGAATGGCAGAACAAATTGACAAGCCTACTGCTTATCCAATTGATTTTCGCTTGTAGTGATTATGTTTGTTTTCAGAAACGATCTCTTGGCGACGAAAAACAGGAGTGTGGCGGTACTTAGCTTTATTCGAAACTTAGGCGCTACTCACGAATCTTATCGAACACTTCGAAAGTTCATCGACAGCTGTTCTCACTGTCACGTTTGATGGCAAACTTTTCTTAAAATCATGCAGGACTTGTCATGCTTTTCTACAAATCATTATTCCGTTCAGGATGCGTTATTGCCGCCTGTGTCTGCACCTCCGCCGCCTTCGCCCAGAGCAATGGTGAAGCCCAGAGTCACACGGCATTTAACATTTCTTCTGTCTACGCCGAACTGAACCAACCTACCACCGCATCGGGTGCCATCGACCACCAATTGCAATCGCCGTGGTGGGACCAACACGTCTCCCAACAGCAGCGGGAAGAACTTCAGTCGATCCCGACCGACATCCACACGCTGATGTATTTGGCGGTAAAATACTCAAAACAAATTCGAATCGCGGCACAGAATCCTCTGATTCGCGAAACGGCGATCACCGAAGCGGATTCCGATTTCGACTGGGTACGTTACTTGGATACCGCTTGGAACGACACCAGCGAACCGATCAGCAACACGCTGACCGCCGGTGGCACCGCCACGCGTTTCAACGAGCAGACGTTCCAATTCGGTGGCGGCTTACGCAAACGCACACGCTCCGGTGGATTCTTGGACATCGGTCAGACGTTTGGCTTTCAAGACAACAATTCACAGTTCTTCACGCCCAACGACCAAGCCAACGGTCGATTCACACTCTCCTACTCGCAACCCTTATTGCGTGGTCGAGGCCGGGCTTACAACAACAGCCTTGTCCTCTTGGCAAACGTTGATGCTGGAATCGCTCATGACGAATTCCAGGCGACGCTGCAGGGTGAATTGCTAGAAGTTGCTCGCAGCTATTACGCGCTCTACCAAGAACGCGCTTATCTGGCTCAGCAAGTACGATTGTATTTGAAAACCAAAGATGTTGTCGACGCGCTTCAAGCCCGTCAAGCACTCGACGCTCAGCGTACTCAATATGTGTTGGCATCATCGGCACTTGAGTCGCGCCGGTCGGATTTGATTCGATCACGCACTGCCGTCATCAATGCTGAAACGCGATTGCGTGGTTTAATCAACGCTCCAGAACTTCGTTTATCTGACGAAGCGGAATTGGTTCCCCAAGAATTTCCCACCCAAGGTTTCATCGACGTTGACTTGCGTAGCCAACTGCAACTGGCGGCCCAGCACCGTCCAGAAGTGATGGCGGCAATCAAAGAAGTCAAAGCCGGATCAACGCGTTTGGGCGTCGCTGAACACGAACTACTACCAGTCTTGAACTTGGTGACGCAGGCTTACCTGAGCGGAATCGAAGGCGACAGCGATTTTGGCACAGCCTTCGGCAACCAGTTCTCTCAGGGCCGACCAAGCTACTCCGTGGGACTCAACTACGAATTCCCCGTCGGTAACCGATTGGCGCGAGCCAGACTGTGCCGCCGTCGAATCGAGATGCGACAACTGCAGTTCCAATACGAACAAGCATTGGCGGCGGTTGAAACGGAAGTCGACATCGCGGTTCGTGAACTGTCTACCTCCTACAGCGAAATCAACGCTCGCCATCGGGCTTTGGTCGCCGCCGAAGCCGAAGCCGAAACCATTCTGGTTCGTTGGCAAAGAATGATCGACGGGTCAGGACAATCAGGTTTGAACCTCGAGTCACTTCTCCGAGCTCAAGAACGCGTCACTCAGGCAGAACGCGAGTACGTCTCATCGGTGCTGACTTATAACTTGGCCATGATCAACCTGAAACGAGCCAACGGAACGTTGCTGATCGCCGAAAATGTCTCCATTGCTCGCAGCGGTAACAGTTGCGGTGCCGACCTGGTCGTCGACAAAGGCCAATCCGCCGATGCAATGCAGGGCGGTTCGTGCCAAAGTTGCTCTGCAGGTTCTCAGGGTTTCCAAGCGTATGAAGGTGGGGAAACCAGTATGGTCGATGACTCCACAAAAACCATCCAATCCGATTTCATTCCTTCCGACTCTTTTCCTATGGTATCACCAGAAGGTTTCAACCCCAACGAAGGTTCTTCAACTCGACGCACTATCGGTTCCAACGGAGGGGATTTCATCATCCAAGACGTTCAACCGAACGCTTCGGAGTAGTCGAGCTCGGAGTAAACAACATTGAATCCTCCCTCACGCGAAGCTTGGACAATCTCTTCTCATTTCAACGATTCGCGGAAACCTGATACTGCTGAGTTCCAATGAAAAACCTAAAGCTTAAGTGTTTGGCAATCGCCCTGTTGAGTTGCACCCTCTGCAACGCTCAGCAGGCAAACGACCAAGCCGTCGTTACCAAGAGTTTCACCGAACCGATCGAACAGTCGATCGTCGCCAGCAGCGAAGGCGGTGTAATTATGAAAGCCCTCATTGAAGAAGGCGACGCGGTAGCGGTCGGTCAACCCTTGGCGATTTTAGACAACGAGGTTTTGTTTCACGCCGAAAAGATTGCCGTCGCTCGATCGGAATCGACGGCCGCCCGCGAGGCAGCAGCGTCAAGAGTTGAATTGTTGAAGGCTCAAAAGGAGACCATCGAATCATTGATCGATGGTGGCCATGTAAACAATTACGAAGTTCAGCAAAAACATATCGAATATGTCAACGCATTGGCTGAACTTAAAGCGGCCGACGACGAACTTCGACTCAATCGAATTGAGGTTGACCGTAGTCGCGCTCAGCTAAACCGCCGGACGATTAAGTCGCCCATCAACGGGTTCGTCACCATGATTCACAAGCAACTGGGCGAACATCTCTCCAACACAGAACCCCAGTACGCAACGATCGTCCGAATTGACCAACTGAAAGTTCGATTCTATCTGGACGCGGCGACGCTGGATCGCGTGCAACCGGGATCAGAAGTTGAAGTTTTAGTGGGTGATGACCAGACGGCAAAAATGGCATTTGTGAAATTCGTTTCGCCGGTGATCGATCCCGACAGTGGCACCGGGCGTATCGAGGTTGTTATCAATAACCAAGATTTGCAGATTCGCAGTGGAGCTCCCTGTCTTTGGAACAACCACGACGCGCCCCAGAGTAATCCCGCGCGACGCGCCGAATTCAACCTCAATCTCCGCCAGGTTCGTTAGTTCGATGGTATCGGTCTGGATTCAGACCGACCTCTTCTCAACAACTATCGGGTTCTAATTAGAGACGACAAACTATGAAGACGGAAAACAGCTCAACGACTTCGAAATCGACGCCCGCTGCCAGCGTACCGCCGGTAACATCAGCGGCGATGACACAGAAAAAGACGCACTCCGCAGAAACCGTTAAAGCGCCTCACATTGATGCTCGACGATTTGGACTGAAGTCAAAGAATCTGGTCAAAGGCCCATCCTTAGACGAACAATTGCTCAACGTGGTCACCAGCAACGCGGATAACTCCTCCGCTGACCGAGCGCTAAGAAGTATCGCAATCAAAGCCACCCAAGCCGTCGGCGCCGCTCATGTGCTGCGTGAAAATGAATTGTGGACGATGTCTGCGGATCAAGTGACCGGCCGAGTGCCCAAAACCGATGCGCTGATCAAAGAATGCGGCGAACAACTTGAAGAGTTCGCGACATCCGATAGCCCCAACGTTTTGCAACTGGATTGCCTCGAAGGTTTGCCGGTTGTGTTCTTGGCGTTGGGAAGCGCGAAACAGCCTGAGCTATTATTGGTGACGCTCAAGGACAGCACCGATCTTACATCGACATTTACAAAGCTTCGCAAGGTCGTCGCGGCGCTCCAGTTGGTCCGTAGAAACACCACGCTGAACAATTCGATGTGGCAGCTGAACTCATTGGCCGCCATCATGGAGCTGGTCGGCAAAATTGAGAAAAGTGACACCGTTAAATCTGCCACCGAAATGGCCAGCAACGAATTGGTCAGCCTGTTAGGCTGTGACAGTGTTGCGATTGCGTTGTTCAAAAAGGGGAAGCTAAAACTCAATGCGATCTCGGGCATTGCGAAGATTGACCGGGCATCACGCACGTGCCGCGATTACCAACAGGCCCTTTACGAATCCGTCATCCGTGACCAGCAGGGAACCTACCCGGCCCAGGACACCGACAATGGGCACCTGCTGTTGGCCCATAAACAGTTGGCGTCGACCGTTCAAAGTCAATCCGCCCTCAGCCAACCTTTATCCAGCGACGAAGATGAAGATGCGATCGGCAGTTGGATCTTCACCGGCCCTCAATCCCAATTGGCGTCCGAACATTTTGCGCGGTTTATCGACACCGCGACGCCACACATTTCGGGCGCTATTGATCTGCTGAGGCGCGCCGAAAAGAGTCGTTGGAAGCGGGTCTGGTCGCTGTTCACTCGCAAGACGAAGCTGTTCACGCGGTTGATGATTCCGATCTTTTTGGTGGCCTTTGTTCTGCTGATGTACGTGCCGGTGACGTACAAGGTCCGTTGTAATTGCACCGTGGAACCGGTGCTGCGGCGGTTTGCCGTCGCCGCGTTCGATGGGTTGGTGGAATCTGGTTTCGTCGAACCCGGCGACCTCGTTGAAAAAGATCAAGTGTTGGCAGAAATCGACGGCCGAACGATTCGCTGGGAATTGTTGGGCGTGTCGTCAGAGCGGAAGCAGTCAATGCGTCAGCGCGAGATTGAATTGGCCGATCGCAACATTCCTAAAACGCTATTGGCGGAACTAGAGAACCGGCGACTGACGGCCGCCGAAGAAGTTTTGAAATACAAACAGGATCACCTAAAAATTCGCAGCCCGATCTCCGGTGTTGTGCTGAGCGGTTCGCTGGAACGCGCCGAAGCGGCGTCGGTAACCACCGGACAGGTCCTCTTCGAAATTGGTCCGATTGATCCGGTTAAAATTGAGATCGCCATCCCCGCCGATGATGCGACGCAGGTGAAAAAAGGCCACCCCGTCACCGTCTGGATCGAGGGACAGGAAGATCGCCCTTTGGAATCTGTGATCGAAAGAATTCACCCCCGTTCAGAGATCCGTGATGCACTGAACATCTTTGTGGCAGAAATACGATTTGAGAATCCCGAAGAAACTTTGAGGCCCGGCATGAAAGGCGTTGTTCGTATCGACGCCGAAAAACGATCATTGGGATGGTCCTTGTTTCATAAACCGATCAACTATTTGAGGTCCCGCCTGACGTGGTGGTAGGGCGGCGGGCAATGCCCGCTCTAGCTGTTAGCAAATCAGACACTCTCTTCAAACAAAACGATCATGCTCGCCAACGAACAAACTTTTCAATTCGGCCAAGCCAAACTTAAAGCGCGAGACAGTCTCCGTTTCACGATGCGTCAAACGAGTGACGACGTGACCTATCTGGTGGAAAACGAGGCCACTGCAAAATTCTTTCAAATTGGATTGCCCCAGTACACGTTTCTGTCGTTGCTCAACGGACACCGCACGGTCAGCCAGGCGCTGATGCAGACGGCCACGATTCTACGAATCAACGCTCTGGACGAACAAGAGGCCGCCAACCTCTGTAAGTGGGCAATCGAATCGGGGTTGGTTGAATCCCAAAAGTCGCGGAACGTCTCTCGCAAGGAACACGCCGAAGACGTCGCCATGAAGCAATCGGTTTCGCTGCTGAACCCGATCATGCTGAGAATACCATTGTTCAATCCCGATAGCCTGATCGAGACGTTGACGCGCTATTTCGGTTGGCTGGTCAGTTCTGGCGGCGCGATGCTGTGGATCATCGTGATCGTGACCGGATTCTTTCAACTGATGAAGAACTGGGACGCGTTCGTTCTCAACCGAATCAACTCGTTTTCGCCGAATGATCTGCTGTGGTTTGCCGTCACATGGCTGGTTCTTAAACTGTTCCACGAAACGGCTCATGGAGTGGCGTGTAAAAAGTTTGGCGGACAAGTCCATTCGTGCGGGATGTTGTTGCTTCTGTTGATACCGCTGCCTTACGTCGACGTCACCAGTTCATGGCGTTTTGTTAATAAATGGCACCGCATTGTGGTCGCCGCCGCTGGCATGTTGGTCGAGGTTTTTGTGGCCGCGATCGCGTGCATGGTTTGGGCATCCGCGGAACCCGGCCCTTTGAAATATCACGCCGGCAATATCATTATCACTGCGACGCTGCACACGTTGATCTTCAACGCGAATCCGCTGATGAAGTTCGATGGCTATTATATGCTGTCCGATTTTCTTGAGATCCCAAACCTTGCCACGCGCGGCCGTGCCTACCTGAAGTCAGTTTTCAAGTGGCTGTACTTTGGCAACAAACCAAAACCCATTTCTGACGTTGGCGTCCGCGGCGTGATCGTAAAAGTCTATGGCTTCTTAGCGATGGCCTGGTTCTTTTCCATCTCATTAGGATTGTCACTGGCCGCGTCCAGCATGTTCGAAGGCTTCGGACTGATGGTCGCCGTGGTGGGAATGATTTTGTGGTTCGGTGTCCCGGTCGTTAACTTCGTCAAGTTCGTGCTGATGGGATCCAAGACCGAGAAACCTAATCGAATATGGTGCGCGACGGCGATGTCCATCACCTGTGTGGCGGTGGGGGCTTTTTTGTTTGTGTGCCCAAGCCCTTCGGTTGTGTCGGCGCCGATCGTGATTGATTTTGAAGATCTCTCAATCGTACGCGCCGAAGCGGCCGGATTCGCGAAAACAATCCACGTCATTGATGGTCAAACGGTCGAGACCGGTCAGTTACTGATGACGATGGAGAATCGGGATCTTACCAACGAACTGGAATCGCTGAGAGTTGATGTTGAAATTGGTGAACTGCGCTGCAAGACGTATCACACCACCGGTGACATTGCCGCGTTGAAACTTGAACAGTCGTCCTTGCAGTCAATGTACGACCGAAAAGCCGAACTAACGAAATTGGTGAGCAAACTGGAGGTGGTCGCACCGCAGTCGGGCGTTGTGATGGCATCCCAACTGAGCACAAAAGAAGACACTTATCTGCAACCGGGTGATGAGATTCTTTCCATTGGCATCACTGATCAATTGCAGGCCGTCGCGCTGACGCGGCAGCAAGATGTCGAGTGGATCGAGAAGACGCAGGCCAAAAATGTGCAGCTGTTTGTCTGGGGGCAAGATGAACAACAGCTTTCCCCTGGAAAAATCACGCGCGTTTTTCCCCGAGCGCGTGACGATTTCCCTCACGAGGCGTTCGCCGCATCCAATGGTGGTCCACTGGCGGTGGTGCCGCGCAATCAAGTAGAACGTTCTGCTGATTCTGCCGAAGAGGAGCAATCGCTGATGCTGACCGAACCACGGGTTCAAGTGGAGATCGCGCTCAGTGAGGAAGACCGGCAGCGATTGCTGCCGGGGCAAAGCGGTACGATGCTGATCCGTAGCCGCGAGGAGAAAATGGGTTCCTACTTGGCCTCGAATTTCATGCGCTTCATTCGCAAGAACTCCTTCCGCAGCCACGGGCTGTAACCGATTGCCGCGTTTACCACCGTTCAAGGATGAAGGGCGGGTAAGTCCTCTCTTTGCCAACCACACGGCAGAAGCGTTGAACTTACTGGCGGATGTGTTGTGCTCGTTCGGTCAGTTGTTTTGAACGGGCTGATGCTGTGATGGGCGTACCGATTGTTCGTTTGCCCATGCTGGCCAATCGACTGGCCATCGGTGATGCGGCGGTGCATGATGCACACCCGCAACCTCCCTCTTGGACGCCAGCGGGGATGACTTCGTTGTAGTCACTGACGACGTGTTCGGTCGTTGTGTAGCTGCCGACCTCGCAACCGCCACCACAGGAGACTTCTCCGCAGCCGCAAGCCGCGGAGCTTTCACCGCCGGAGCAATTTCTTCTTCCGTAGAGACCGCCCAGCAAACAACCGCAGTTGGGGCGGCAAAAGGGTCGTGCCTTTACCGCGCCGCCCACGAACTGATCGTTGCAGCAAGGATCGTTGCAATCCGGTGGAGTGCTGATCCATTCACCGATGTAGGCTTCGCCGCAACCACTGCCGCAGATCATGTTACGACGCGCGTTTCGCAACGCAGCGATCGGGCCGCCGCACCGTGGTCCGCATGAACCAACGCCACAGCCACATGAACTGGCGCTGGACGCTCCGCAGTCTCCGCAACCTGCTCCGCAACCGATGCCACAACCTCTGGGGCCGCAACAACCACTGGTCGCCATCGCGATGACGCCTAAAAATAAAAATGCAAAACGAACCATCTTTTGCCCCGCCGGTGATACCGTTGTTAGTTTAAAATCACGGACGCTGGAGCCCAAAATTTGGTCGCGCGTCCCCCCGATAAGGCTGAAGAAACTCTCCAGCTAAGATTTCCATCGTCAAAAAAATCGTCCTAATCAAATTAAAAGTCAAAAACAACAAACTTTCGTTTGATTACCTAACCCAACCTTCTGCCCGTCACTCTCAGTTATGCTTTTATCGCTTGTTTGTAATTCAACCCTTTTCCGGTTCGATTGGCTTGGAAAACTAATGCTGCAAAAATCCATGATGGTGGCGATGGCATTTTTGGTGCTATCAAGCTGCGTTGGCTGCGCAGACGAAAATCGTGGAAAAATCGTTGGAAGATGGACGATGATAAAAGCCGATAGACTTGCCCAGCGCGTGAACGTTGCGCCTGAATCACAGGAGAACGGCCAAGACAAACAATCTGTGTCTGAGCCAGCCTTAATGAAATCCGGCGAAGCCGATCTCCCCATGATGACGCTTGAGTTTCGTTACAGCGGACAACTGGTCACGACGACGAAGCTTGGCAAGATCAACAGTGAAAAGAACGGCCGTTGGCGGATGATCGAATTCGATCCTCCTTCGACGATGACCATTGAGTACGACTTAGACCAACAGAGTGACCAACTGGAAGTAACGTGGATCGACGATGAAACGATTCGTATGGCGCCGCCAAACATGTCCGGTCAAAAGATGAAATTGAACTTTAAGAAACGATAACCAACCCTGCCGAAGTTGGGGGGGTCCGCCTCCGCGCGGTGCTGGCCATTTAAAAACTCAAACTGCAAAAAGGATTTTGCAATGCTTGCTTACACGAGATTTTCCCAACTGCTGCACTCCGCGATTTGTGTTGCGTTGGCGGTTGTTGTCTGTGTCGGTTGTGGACAACCAAAACCGACTCCCACCAGCGCAGCCCCCACCCAAGCACCTGCCAATGAAACGGGGGAAATCCAATTTCGTTCCACCCAACAAGCCCACCAATCGTTGGCCGGTCTGTGGTTGGGTAAAGCGGTCATCAACGAAGGCACGTTGAAGAGTCTGCTATCGGAGATGACCCCGCCGCAGCAGCAAGCGCTGATCAAAGAATCTCAAACGTTCGTGTCAACTCAAATGGCGATGCAATTAGCGATCGATGGCAGTATGGAAACTGCGATTGAAGTCACGCCTGTTGGCGCTCAACCGATCCAAGGACAAACCTTTGCCCGCTGGACTGTTGTCCAGGCCAAAGGCAATCAGGTCATCGTTGAAACGAGACAGCAAAACGAAAATGGCCAAGCCACGAACTCGCAAACGGCTTACACCATGTCACCCGATGGCAACCGCATTGTCATGCAAGCCAACGTAGGAAGTGACTTGGCGAAGTGCGAGCCACTCATTTACCTCGATCGTCAAATTGACGAACGATTTGCCGAGGCCCCCAACGGGCAAGCCATTCGCTGATGCTTTCAAGATCGGCAGCGGAGCTTTGTTGAGGCTCCATGGAATCAGTCCGTTGGGGTAGACCAATCTCGAACACTCCGAGGGACGCGGCAGGGGATTTTTAACAAAATCCACTACCGGCGACCTGAGAATTTGTGCCGGGGTACCATTACGCTAGGGCTGTAGGCATTTGGCTTGGCCTTCATTGGCGATCAAACGAATGTCCGAAATACTAATCGATGCTTTGCCTGATGAGTGGATTACCACCGGCGAGGTCACCGAATTGAGTTTTTCGGCATCGCAGAAACAGGACAACTTCACCGACAGTTCTTTCCACTGGCCGATTTCGGCATCAGCGACTTCACCAGAAAGTGATTGACTTCCCAACCCGCCGTCGGGACCGTCGATCGCGAGACTCAAATCCCCTTCAGGTTTTTCGTTGATTCGATAACGCAGGTGCAGCGCCATGTCGCCAGTCGATTGGCGGGTGAGGTCAACCGCAGAGGAAGAGATGAGGAAAGAAGACGGCCCGGAAAAATTCAACGTTTTGATATCTTCCTGAGCCGCATCGTCTTCGGAAATCAGTTCGAGGACCTTGTTGGGTGAACTTCCCTTGGTGCCTTCGACCAAAGCTGACGAAACACCGTCGGCCAAGTAGATTCGCCACGGAGCGACGGCTTTGCCGGCTGCGAAATAGTTCTCCACGTTTGCCGCGGTATAGTCGGCACCTGGATCTTCAGAGAGTGCTGCCAATTCGGTTTGATCGGCGTAGGTCAATCCAAACCCGTAAGCGAACAGCGGATCATAGTCACGGCTGCCAACGTTCAACGGTGTTTGGTTGGGCAATTTTGGCCATGAATAGGAAAGTTTGCCTTTGAAATCGTTCTGCACGTTACCGTCAGCAGATTTGAGAATCACATCGGCGATTCCGACGCCTTCGGAACCAGGCAACCACGCCGCCACAAAAGCATCACAAGCGTTGAGTTCGCGATTGACCCACATCGGACGTCCGCTGATGAAAACAGCGACCGTGGGAATGCCGGCGTCTTTGAACTTTTTTAGCAACCGGTAATCTGTGTCATCGGTCGGACTATAGGCTAACGTTTCGACGTCGCCTTGGAATTCGGCGTAAGGTTCTTCGCCGAACACGACGACGGCGGCGTCCACTTTAGCGTCGGTATTACCATCAACGGCCAGCACAGCGCTACCGCCGGCGGCTTGGACCTGTTGTTTGATGCCGTCGTAAACCGACGATCCACCTGGGAAGTCCTTTTTGGTGTTGCCTGTACCCTGCCACGTCAGCGACCACCCGCCACTTTGCTTGCCAATGTTATCGGCTCCGTCACCGGCAACCAAGATTGTTGATGACGGCGAAAGCGGTAGACAACCGCCGTTGTTTTTGAGCAACACCAAAGACTCGCGTACCGCCTGTCGTGCGACGACGCGGTGTTCAGGTTTACCAAGCAAATCAAACTGACCCGCGTAATCGCGTGTCGAGGGCAGTCCGGCTTCCATCAAACCTGATCGGATCTTCACTCTAAGAATTCGTCGGACGGCATCGTTGAGGCGATCCATGTCGACTTCACCGTTTTCGGCTTGTTTCAATGTTGTTTCAAACAGGCCCTTCCAACTACCGGCAGCCATATACATATCCAACCCCGCGTGGAGCGCGGCCAAGCTGTCGGTGTTGCTACTTTCGGGCAACTGCCCATGAGCTTCCCAGTCGCCCACGATGAACCCATCAAAATTCATGCGGCCCTTTAAGACATCGGTCAACAGACCTTTGTGGCCGTGTAATTTTTTGCCTTGCCAACTGGAAAAAGAGGCCATCACGCACTGAACACCGGCTTCGATGGCGACAGGATAAGGGGCCGCCTGCAGGTTCATCAGATCGTATTCTGACATTTGGTTGTCGCCTTGGTCCTTGCCACCGGCGGTTCCACCATCACCACAAAAATGTTTTGCAGTGGAAATAACATGCGGGCCCTTGAGGAAATCTGCCGCTCCCGCCTCGCCTTGAATTCCTTTGACCAGTTCCGCAACGTAGCTGACGGTGACCTCAGGTGCTTCGGAGTAACCTTCATAAGTTCGGCCCCAACGGTCGTCACGAACGATCGCCACCGTTGGCGCAAAAGTCCATTCCAAACCAGTCACGCGCGTCTCAAGTGCGGTGATCGCACCGATCTTTCCCAACAGCGCTGGATTGCGAGCACATCCCAGCCCGATGTTGTGAGGAAAAAATGTGGCACCGGGAATGTTATTGTGCCCATGGACCGCGTCGGTACCCCACAGCATCGGAATGAACGGGCCACCGCCAAGATCGCATTCCTTGGACGCCTGATAAAATTCATCGGCCAACGCGAGCCACTTTTCTGGTCCGGAGCGGTTGTCGCCACCGGGCGCGGAATTGCCACCGTTGAGAATCGAGCCCAGCGGATACTTCTTGATGTCTTCGGGAGTCACCGAGCCGATGTCGCCTTGGATGATCTGCCCAACTTTTTGTCGCAGCGTCATTTTCTCCAAAAGACCGTCGATGCGTTTTTCGAGCGCAGGATCAACGGCGATCGGACCTTGCGTGGAGGGCCAGATTTCGGGATGGATCTCACTGGCGACCGACTGGACGGTTGCCTGAGCACCAGCGGCTGTGTCGGCCGAAGGAACGGTTTGGGCCTCTACCGACCCCAAAGGAAAATGAAGGACTTGGACAGATAGTGTTAGAATTAGCAATTTAAGTCGCATCAATAACTCCGAAATACAGTGATCGTGAAAGCGGTTTCTATATTAGTAGTTGTTTAAACCACCGCAACGCCTTTGTTGAGTTGAGCGCTGGTTATCAAGAAAGAAAATTCCGAAGCAGCCGTGCCGGTGGCCGTTCAATGACAAACACCCCGTGAGGCACTGCCCAAAATGGCTCCGTCGATGAAAATGGAACCGAATGTGAACGG